>NZ_LT629693.1:1946666-2271111 GCF_900099825.1 Bradyrhizobium ottawaense
CTCGCGCTCGATCGGCTGATACGGATCGGTGTTGGTGCCGATCGCGATCATGCGCGGTTCGTAACCCGGTGCCGCCAGTTCCTTCTCGAGCAGTTCGGGCGCATCGGGCTTGGCGAGCAATTTCGATTCGAAATCGAGCCCGGGCGACAGACCGAGATAGGCATGGGTCGGCCGCGCGAAGCAGTAGACGCAGCCATGCTCGCAGCCCCGATACGGGTTGATCGAGCGGTCGAAGCCGATATCGGGCGAGTCGTTGCGGGCGATGACCTTGCGCGAGGTGTCGATCCCGACCGTGGTCTTGAAGGCCGGCAGATCGTCGAGGCTTTGCCAGCCGTCGTCGAACGCGACCCGCGCCTCGGCTTCGAACCGGCCGCTGTCGTTGGACTGGGCGCCGCGGCCGCGCCGCCGCTCGCGCTCGATGGCGACCGCGAGCTCTGGAAAAGGAGTCGCACCCGCCGGAGCGGAGGGCGCCGTGACCGGCGGGTGCTTGAGGGCATGAGAGGATGCTCGGCTCATGGATCAGTACATAGCACGCCTTGAGAACAAAGCAAGAACATGAATCGCGGCAATCCACAGCGCGCGCGAAAAAATGCTGCTTGACCCACAGTTAGCGGCTGCCGCAAAAAACTGCACAACGGTGGCTGCTTTGAATGTGACAAGGTGATAACAGTGCGGCGTTTTTCACCGTTTGAGCCACCGAAGCCTCATCATGCTGAGCGTCATCATTCCGACCGAAGGTGTCGAACAACCAGCCGTCGCAACCCTTGCGGCGCTGGTGCCGGGCGCCGCTGCCGGCATCATCCGCGAGGTGCTGCTGGTCGATCGCGCCGGAACCGGTGTCATCGAACGGGTCGCCGACGTGGCCGGCTGCCGTTTTCTATCGTTTGAGGGCACCCGCGCCGCGGCGATGGCGGCGGGCGCACGGACCTCGCGCTCGCCCTGGCTGATGTTCCTGCACGCCGGCGCCGTGCTCGACAGTGGCTGGATCGAAGAGACCTCGCAATTCATCCAGGGCGTCGCCAACAGCGGCAGGCCCCGCGCCGGCATCTTCCGCTACGCCCACTCGCCCTATGCCGACACCGGCTTTCGCGACGGCCTCAAATTCGTCGCCCGCATGTTCGCCGGGCCGTCGGCGGACCAGGGACTGCTGATCGCGCGCGACCACTACGACCGGCTCGGCGGCTACCGGCCGGACTCCCGCCGTTCCGAGGCGCGCCTGCTGCGGCAGCTCGGCCGCTCCGCGCGCACGACACTGCGCAGCCGGATCATGGTGGTGGCCTGAACCATCCACTGAACCATCCACCGAACTATCCTTGGCCCGCGACGGGGGCTGGACCCAAAATCGCGAAAACAACCCCATGCAAAGTAGACCGGGAACCGCTTCGCGCGGAAATATACTTGCCAAAGTCAAATAATTGTTTGACGATGGCAAGTATCGAGGTTTGCCCATGTCCCAGACGGATACCGACCACCACGTCGCGGCGGTCCGCGCCTTCAACCGCTTCTACACCCGCAAGCTCGGCGTGCTCGACCAGCAACTGCTGAAAAGCCCGTATTCGCTGAGCGAGGCCCGGGTGCTGTACGAACTCGCCCACCGCGAAGACCTGTCCGCCAAGGAAATCGGGAGCGAGTTGGGCCTCGACGCCGGCTACCTCAGCCGGATCGTCCAGAATTTCGATGAAACCGGCCTGATCACGCGCAAGCCGCTGCCGTCGGACCGCCGCCAATACCGGCTCAGCCTGACCGCCAAGGGCCGGCAGGCCTGTGCCAGGCTGGAGCGCAGTTCGCAGGAAGATGTCGGCGCGATGCTGGCAGCACTGCCGGCAAACGGTAGCCAACAGCTGATCGGCGCCATGGCCGTGATCGAACGGCTGCTCGGCGCGCCAAATACCCCGCCACCCGCGGCCATCCTGCGCGGCCCCCGCCCCGGCGACATGGGATGGGTGGTGCAGAGCCACGGCGCGCTCTACGCCGGCGAATACGGCTTCGATTCCTCGTTCGAGGGTCTGGTCGCCGAGATCACCGCGAAATTCCTCGCCTCGTTCGACGCGTCGCGGGAACGCTGCTGGATCGCCGACATCGACGGCGCCCAGGTCGGCTCGGTGTTTCTGGTGCGGCATAGCGACGATGTCGCGAAAATTCGCCTGCTGCTGGTCGATCCGGCCGGGCGCGGGCAGAAATTGGGCCAGCGGCTGGTCGCCGAATGCATCGCGTTCGCGAAAGCCTGCGGCTACCGCAAGATCACGTTGTGGACCCAGAGCATTCTGCTCGCCGCCCGCAAGATCTATCAGGATGCCGGCTTCGTGCTGGTCGCGAGCGAGGCGAACCGCAGCTTTGGGCAAGACCTGATCAGCGAAACCTGGGAACTGGAGCTGTGAAACCGGGGCGCCGCGATTCTCCGCGACGCGTCACGCCGGATCTCATCGCGTTCTACACCAGGCGCGCGCACGAATTGCGCGCCGAATATTATCGCAACATGTGGCGCGCGATCTGGGCTCTGCTGACCCGCGGTTGGCGCTAACGTTCAATTGTACCGCCGTCATTGCGAGCCAACGGGTCGCGCGAATGCGCGCCCGATGACAGGCTCCGCGAAGCAATCCATATCGCGGCATAACGGATAGATGGATTGCTTCGTCGCTTCGCTCCCTTGCACAAACGCTTCGCGTTTGTTGCAGGCAATGACGGAGGGCGTCTTCAACGCGTCCCCGGCAACGCTAGGCCGACGCGCCCTTGGCCTTCGGCCGGCGCAGATGCTCGTCCAGCCGCGGCATGATCTCGACGAAATTGCAGGGGCGGGTGCGGTAATCGAGCTGGGCGGCGAGGATGCCGTCCCAGCCGTCGCGGCAGGCGCCCGGCGATCCCGGCAGGCAGAAGATGAAGGTCGCGCCGGCAACGCCGGCGGTGGCGCGGCTCTGGATCGTCGAGGTACCGATCTTGGCGTGGCTGAGCATATGAAAGGCGATGGAAAAACCGTCCATCCGCTTTTCGAACAGGGGCTCGACCGCCTCCGGGGTGACGTCGCGCCCGGTAAAGCCGGTGCCGCCGGTGGTGATGATGGCATCAACGCTCGCGTCGGCGATCCAACGCCGGATGACGACGCGGATCGCGTCGATGTCGTCGACGATGATCTCGCGCGCCGCCAGATGATGACCGGCCGCTGTCAGCCGGTCCGCCAGCGTCGTGCCGGATTTGTCATCGGCCAGCGACCGCGTGTCCGAAATCGTCAGCACCGCGATATTGAGCGGAACGAATGGATTGGTTTCGTTGGTGGAGGACATTGGACTCTATCCCTCGTGTCCCGGACGCGGTGCAGCGCGGAGCGATGCGCCGCAGAGCCGGGACCCACTGTTCTTCGCCGGCGCCATGGGCCCCGGATCAGCAGCGCACCGCTATCGCGCTGCGCAGCATCCGGGGCACGCGAGCGCCACTACCCACCCGACCCAAACGTGTTGCAGGCCTGCACCGTGCCTTGTTGATAGCCGGTCATGAACCATTGCTTGCGCTGCGCGGCGGAGCCGTGGGTGAAGGAGTCGGGCACCACCCTGCCCGTCGCCTGCCGCTGCAGCGTGTCGTCGCCGATCGCGCTTGCCGTGGTCAGCGCCGCGTCGATATCGCCGGCTTCGAGGAAGCCCGGACGCTTCTTCTCTTCGCGGTTGACCCAGACGCCGGACAGGCAATCGGCCTGCAGCTCGACCTTGACCTGCAGCGCGTTGGCTTCCGCCTTGCTGCCCGCCTGCTGCTGCAGCCGCGTGACGCGCGGCAGGATGCCGAGCAGGTTCTGGATGTGGTGTCCCGCTTCATGCGCGATAATGTAGGCCGCGGTGAACTTGCAGGCGTTGCCCGAGCAGCCGTGGAAGCGCGTCTCGACCTCGCGGAAGAAGTTGGTGTCGAGGAAGATCTGCTTGTCCGGCGGGCAGTAGAACGGCCCCATCGCCGCCTGCGCCATGCCGCAGCGCCCGCCATTGGTGGCGTTGCGGAACAGCACGATGCGCGGTCCCGAATAGGATTGCCCGCTGGCCTGGAAAATCTCGCTCCAGCGATCGTCGATTTCGCCGAGCACGCCGGAGATCATGCTGCCCATCTCGTCCTTCGGCGCGCCGGTCTTGGCCGGCCCCGACCGGCGATCGGTCTGATAGCTCGGTGCCTGGCTGCCGCCGCCGGTGAGGATTTCGGCGCCGCCGATCAGGATGCGCGGATCGATGCCAAAGGCATAGCCGACCAGGCCGAGCACGATGATGGTGCCGATGCCGAGCCCGCCGCCGCCCATCGGAAGACCGAAGCCGCCACCGCCCCCCATTCCGCCGCCGCCGCTATCGTCGCGACGGTCATCGATATCGTCGCTGCGGCGAAAATCATCGTAACGCATGGCGGTATTTCCTCATCCCGGCTGGTGGCTCAGATACCCAACGCAGCAGTCACGTAAAATTTCCATTCCGTTAATCAATAACCCGCCCGGCAATTATTGCCTAGTCCGCATAAGCGGCAATATCTCCTCGGCAAATCTCGCTCAGTACTTCGACCGATTAAGTCGATTTTTACTTTGCCCGGTCAATGTATCGCCAGTCGGTTGTTTAGTCCCGCGTCGCCGACAGCGTCGCCTGAGTCAGAGTAGTTGAGTCATGGTTGTGTCGCGTCGCGGGGCGTCTGCAAGGGCGCCCCGCACCAAATTCGAGTTCGATTCCAGCGCTCGTATCGTCGTCGGCGATTGCGTCGCCGAGATGTCGAAGCTTCCGGCCGGTTCGGTCGATCTGGTATTCGCAGATCCGCCGTACAACCTGCAGCTCAGGGGCGATCTGAAGCGCCCCGACGAATCCCATGTCGATGCCGTCAACAACGACTGGGACAAGTTCTCATCCTTTGCCGCCTATGACGACTTCACCCGCGCCTGGCTCTTGGCCTGCCGCCGGATCATGAAGCCGTCGGCCACCCTGTGGGTGATCGGCTCCTACCACAATATTTTCCGCGTCGGCTCGATCATGCAGGACCTCGGCTTCTGGGTTCTCAATGACATTGTGTGGCGCAAGACCAATCCGATGCCGAACTTCCGCGGCCGCCGCTTCACCAATGCCCATGAGACCATGATCTGGGCGGCGCGCGACGAGAAGGCCAAGGGCTATACCTTCAACTACGAAGCGCTGAAGGCCGCCAACGAGGACGTTCAGGCGCGTTCGGACTGGCTGATTCCGTTGTGCACCGGCGAAGAGCGCCTCAAGGGCGCCGACGGCAAGAAGGTGCATCCGACCCAGAAGCCCGAAGGCCTGCTGGCCCGCGTGCTGCTGTCGTCGTCCAAACCCGGCGATCTCGTCATTGATCCCTTCAATGGCACCGGCACCACAGGCGCCGTGGCAAAACGTCTCGGCCGCCGCTACATCGGGTTCGAGCGCGACCAGACCTATGCAACGGCCGCGGAAGAACGCATCGCCGCGGTCGAGCCGCTTCCCGAAGCCACGCTGGCGCCATTCATGACAGCGCGCGACGCGCCCCGCGTCGCTTTCTCCGAACTGATCGAGCGCGGCATGATTTCGCCCGGCACCAAACTGGTCGATTCCAAGAAGCGCCACGGTGCCCTGGTCCGCGCCGACGGCGCCATCATGCTCGGCGACAAGGTCGGTTCGATCCACCGGATGGGCGCGGTGGCGCAGGGCTCCGGCGCCTGCAACGGCTGGACCTTCTGGCACGTCGAGACCAACAAGGGCCTGCGCCTGATCGACGAGCTGCGCGCCGAAATCCGCTCGGGGATGGCGGCGGGCTGAGCCCGCGCGGCGTTCACGCCCTTTCGACTTGATTGGTCGCGAAAGCCGGGCTTAGAATTGGCAGTATCAGTTGCTGTTTCGATTGGTTCGCCGATGCGCAGTCGATCCGAGACATGGCTGCTCCTGCCGCTGCTACCGATATTCCTCGTCAGCATGTTCCCGATGCTGCTGATCGGCATGCTGGGATCCGCCGGCCTTGTCATCTTCGGTATCCTCCTGATCCGCGTTGGCATTGCCTGCACCATGGACGCCCATGGCGATTTCGATCGGGAAGTCATCGTCCACGGCTATGCTCGGGGACCGGACCGCGCCGCCCAGGTCTCCGACCTGAAGTCGGCAACCCGCATGGCTGTGCCGCTGCACCTGTCAGGCGCGGCAATGATTGTCGCAGGCCTCTTCCTGGTCGGCTGATCGACGAGCTGCGCGCCGAAATCCGCTCCGGGATGGCGGCGGGCTGAGATTCCTCACTTCAAGCTGTCATTCCGGGGCGATGCGAAGCATCGAACCCGGAAGTTCGAGACCTGGAATCTCGAACTTCCGGGTTCATCGCTGCGCGATGCCCCGGAACGACGGCAGACTCCCGCCCTCACGAACTCGTCGCTTGCTTCCCCCTCAAAAATTTGCGCATGGACAGACCGCCGCGCGGTTACCGTCGCCGCGGCCGGATTTTTTGTCGACTCCAACAGAGGCAGGGAGAATTTCCAAATGCTCAAATTCTACTTCAACGGATCGCCCAACCCGACCAAGGTCGCGCTCTTCCTCGAGGAAGCCGGGCTCGCCTACGAGCCGGTGGCCGTCGACACCCGCAAGGGCGACCAGTTCACGCCGGAATACCTCGCCATCAACCCGAACGCCAAGGTGCCGGCGATCGACGATGGCGGCGTCAAGGTGTTCGACAGCAACGCCATCCTGCTCTACCTCGCCGAAAAGACCGGAAAATTCCTCCCCGCAAACACCCCGGCCAATCGCGGCGAATTGCTGTCCTGGCTGATGTTCGTCGCCACCGGCGTCGGCCCCTTCTCCGGCCAGGCCGTCCACTTCAAGCATTTTGCGCCGGAAAAGGTCGACTACGCCCATAACCGCTACCAGTTCGAGGCGCAGCGGCATTACGCGATTCTCAACGACCACCTCGCCGGCAAGCGCTACATGGTCGGCGACACCTACACCATCGTCGATATGGACGTGTGGGGCTGGGCCCGCATGATCCCGTTCGTGCTCGGCGAGGACGCCGTTGCGAAATATTCCAACGTCAAAAAGCTGGTCGACGAAATCTCGGCACGGCCCGCGGCTGCCAAGGCGATCGCGCTGAAGGACAACTTCAAGTTCAAGGCCGAGATGGACGACGAAGCCCGCCGCAACATGTTCAAGCATCTGGCGGTCAAGGCCGCCTGATCTGACTGAAATATCCGCCGTCATTCCGGGGCACGCGCCTGCGCGTGGCCCCGGAATGACAACAATTCAGCCCGCCGCCACCTTGCGTTCTTCCGGAAACGGCCCGAGCACGCGCTCGACCAGCGCCGAGTCGCAATATTCCTTGATCTCCTTGATCCGGCCGTCCTCGATGCGCCAGACGATGCAATATTGATTGTCGTAGCGAAGGCCCGCCCTGGTGACGTTGTCGCCGCGCGCCTCGACCACGACATAGTCGCCTTCAGCGATGAAATTGAACGCCACGGTGCGCGGCCGCGCCGCGAGCAACGATCGGAGTTGGCCCAAAAGGCCGTTCTGAATCGCCTCACGTCCCTTGAACTCATGCGACCAGGAATATTGCCCGGTCACGACCCAGACCGCGTCCTCGGCGAGATGGTCGGCGAAGGTGGTGCCGCTGCGGTTGGCGGAATCCGTATAGACCTGCTGTACCAGTTTCTTGTTCGCTGCTGCGCTCATGGCGGCTTTCTCCGTTGATCCGATGCCTCAGACCATCGCGCGCCGCACGATATTCTTCCAATCGATAGTGGATATGATATATATTCACCCAATGAATTTGAATTCGCTTGACCTCAATTTGCTGGTCGCCCTCGACGCGCTGCTGAAGGAGGCCAATGTCAGCCGCGCCGCGATGCGGATCGGGCTGTCGCAGCCGGCCGCCAGCCATGCGCTGCAGCGGTTGCGCGACCTGATCGGCGACCCGCTGCTGGTGCGCACCGGCGCCCGCATGGAACTGACGCCGCGGGCCCAGGCGCTGCGCGGGCCGCTGGCGCAGGCGCTCGACCACGTACGCGCCTTGTTTGTTCCCGACGGTTTCGACGCTTCAACCAGCGAGCGTCAGTTTCGCCTGATGATGCCTGATCTGGCCGTCGAATTGCTGATGCCGCCGCTGATGGAAAAGATCACCAGGATCGCGCCCAACGTCCGGATCGACGTGGTGCCGTGGCGCGGACCGGCGATCTTCACCGCCGAGTTCGCCCGCACGATCGACATCGTGATCAGCATCGGCAACGCCTTCAGCGGCTTTCACCGGCAGCTTCTCTACACCGACAGCGACGCGCTTGCCGTGCGGCGCGGCCATCCGGTCGGAGCGAAGCTGAAGCGTCGCGAACTATTTCTCGATGCGCGGCATGTCGCAGTCATCATCCGCGGCCAGAGCGAAGATCTGATCGACACCTGGTTGCGCACCAAAGGCATCGAGCGGCGGATCGCATTGGTCGTATCAGGCTATCTCGAAGCGCTGCATGTCACCGCGCGCACCGATCTCGTCGCGTTCGTGCCGCGCCGGCTGATATCAGCGCTGTCGAAGCAATTGTCGCTTGTGGCGATCACGCCGCCGCTCGATCCCGGAATCGACGAGCAGTTCATGTTCTACCCGACCCGCGCCCAGATGGACCCCGGCTCGGTCTGGCTGCGCAACATCATGCTCGGCATCGGCCGCGATATGGAACGCGGGAAGAAGAAGGCATAGCGTTTTCAAGCGAAGTGGGCACCGGTTCGCGTGAAGAAAACGCGTCAAACAAAAAAGTCGCGTAGGGTGGGCAAAGCGAAGCGTGCCCACCCTTCAAGTGCGTAACGTAAAATGGTGGGCACGGCGCAAGTGCGCCTTTGCCCACCCTACGAAGTTACGCCTTCTCGTCCGCGAGCACCTTCTGCACGGCCGGCCGTTCCGACATCCGCTGGCGGTGCGCGGCGACTTTCGGCAGCGTCGCGATATCGACGCTGTCGCCTTCCAGCCAGCCGCCGAGCGTAAACAGATAGGCGTCGCAGGCCGTGTATTGCTCGCCCATCACCCATGGTCCCTTCAGCATGTCGCGCTCGATCAGCGCAAAACTGGCGGCCATGGTTTCCGGCACCTTGCGCTTCATGTCGGCGAACGAGGTTTCCTCGGTGGCCCAGCGATAACCGCGCCCCTTGTGGGCATGCGCGACATGCACCGTCGAACATAGATAGGTGTTAAAGGACTGCGCCTGTGCGAACGCAAAAGCATCTTCCGGCATCAGCTTCGCCTGAGGCGCAGTCTGCGCGACGAACGCCAGGATCGCCGGCGTCTCGGTCAGGACGCCGCGATCGGTCACCAGCGCCGGCACCCGGCCCTTCGGATTGATCGCGAGATATTCGGGGGTGGTCTGCTGGCTGCTTTTGAAGTCGAGCCGCTCAGCCGTATAGGCGACGCCGGCCTCTTCCAGAGCGATATGCGAAGCGAGCGCGCAGGTGCCGGTGGCGTAATAGAGCTTGAGCATTTCACATCCTCTTTTCGGGAAGGGCCACGTTAGCGGCGCGGTCCGGCGCCGTCCATCCCGCGGCCATCGACGACCGGAGGGGCCCGGTTTTCGCGGTTGCCCCCAGCGGCGCTCCCATGTCATGACCTTGTCAAATACGGGCGGACCAAGGGCGGATCATGACGGTTCTTATCGCGGGCGGCGGCATCGGCGGGCTGACACTGGCGCTCAGCCTGCACCAGATCGGGGTATCGGCCAAAGTCTTCGAAAGCGTGCCCGAACTGCGGCCGCTCGGCGTCGGCATCAACGTGCTGCCGCATGCGGTGCGCGAGCTGATCGAGCTCGGCCTGCACGATGCGCTCGACGCATCAGGCGTGCGCACCAAGGAGCTCGCCTATTTTTCCAAGCACGGCAAGCCGATCTGGAGCGAGCCGCGCGGCATCGAGGCCGGTTACAAATGGCCGCAATTCTCGATCCATCGCGGCACGCTGCAGCAGATCCTGCTCGATGCCGCGACCGAACGGCTGGGCAAGGAGAACATTCTTACCAGCCATCATCTTTCCGGCTGGACCGAGACCGATGAAGGCGTCCGCGCCGAATTCGTCGACAAGGCGACCGGTAAAGTAGTCGGCCATCATGAAGGCGCGCTGCTGATCGCCGCCGACGGCATCCATTCGGCGGTTCGCGAAAAACTTTATCCGAATGAAGGCCCGCCGATCTGGAACGGGCGCATCCTGTGGCGCGGCATCACCAAGAGCAGTGCCTTCCTCTCCGGCCGCACCATGATCATGGCCGGCCACGAGATCCTGAAGTTCGTCTGTTATTCGATTTCGAAGACAGCGGACGCCGACGGCAAATTCTCGATCAACTGGGTGGCCGAGCGGCACATGCCGCCAACCTATCAGTGGCGGCGCGAGGACTATAACCGCACCGCCAACCTCGACGAGTTTCTGCCCTGGTTTAGGGATTGGACATTCGACTGGCTCGACGTCCCCGGCCTGATCCGCAACTGCCCGCACGCCTATGAATATCCGCTGGTCGACCGCGATCCGATCCCGCAATGGACTTTTGGCAAGGTCACGCTGATGGGCGATGCCGCGCATCCGATGTACCCGATCGGCTCCAACGGCGCGTCGCAGGCGATCCTCGACGCCCGCGTCCTCACCCGCGAAATTCTCGCGCATGGCGAGGTCAACGCCGCGCTGGTGGCCTACGAAGCCGAACGCCGCCCCGCCACGTCAGACCTCGTGATGCTGAACCGCCGCAACGGGCCCGAGCAGGTCATGCAGATGGTCGAGGAGCGCGCGCCCAATGGCTACGACGTCGTCACCGACGTGCTGTCGCTCAAGGAACTGGAAGACATCGCCGCCAACTACAAGCGCGTCGCCGGTTTTCAGGTCGAAGGCCTCAACGCCAAGCCGCCGATCGTGCAGGGCAAGGCCGGTTGACGCGGCGGCTCACTTAACCTCGCCCCGCTTGCGGGGAGAGGTCGAAATTCGCGCTAGCGAATTTCAGGTGAGGGGGTACAGGTCTCACCTCACCTACGGAGTTCGCGGAGAGAAGCCCCTCATCCCTATCTTCTAAGAGCGAGATTCGCTCGTCTCGACCCCGTAAGAACGGGGAGAAGGAGAAGAATCAGCGTATTGCCTTGGCGGTCTCGACCAGCCGCGCGCTGGTCGTGGCGGTCGCGAGCAAGGTGCCATCCTCGGCCGTCAGCCGTCCCTCGACGAAGGCGATGGTCTTGCCGAGCTGGGTGACGGTCGCCTCACCGGTGATCGGCCCCGGTCTGGCCGGCGCCAGGAAATTTATCGTCATGGTCACGGTCGCCGTATAGAGCCTGCCGTCGGTCATGACGAACACCGCCGGGCCCATGGTGTCGTCGAGCATCGCCGAGAGAATACCGCCCTGGACGAAGCCGGCCGGGTTGCAGAAGTCTTTCTTGCCGTCGAAACCGATCCGGACCCAGCCGTCCCCAGGGCGGGCATCGATGAGATACCAGCCGAGCAGTTTTGAAGACGGCGGGGCAACGAGAGTGTCGAGGGCAGTTGCGATCATGGGAACCTCCGTGAGGTCCCTTCGTAGGCCAGCCCTGTTGCCAGCATGGTGTCAGCAGCTTGACCGTCTTCGGGCCAAGCTCGCTTAGAGACCAAGCCCGTGCGCAATCGCCTTGCGCATCACGTTGGGCAGCGCTTCATCGGCGAGCGTCGCGATCGGCACCCAGCGCATGCCCTCGGGCGGCCGCGTGCGCGCGGCAACATCAGCGGTATAGATGACGAGTTCCAGCGGAAAGTGTGTGAACACATGGGTGACGACGCCCGCTTTGCGATGCCAGCGTGTCACGCCCTTGAGCACCGGCGCCTGCTTCAACGCCGTCTTGTCATCCTGTCCGGCCAGCCATTCGGAACCCGGCACTTCGGTCATGCCGCCGAGCAGGCCCTTTTCCACGCGCGTACGCACCAACAGCTGCTCGCCGCGCGTGACGATGAAGGCCGCGCCGCGGCGCAGCGTTCCCGTCTTCTTCGGCGCCTTGCGTGGAAATGCCTCCTGATCGCCGCGCGCGCGGGCCACGCAATCCTCGTTCAGCGGACACAGCGCACAGGCCGGTTTCTTCGGCGTGCAGATCGAGGAGCCGAGATCCATCAGCGCCTGGGCGCTATCGCCGGCGCGAGACTTCTCGTCGCCGGCGCGAGACTTCTCGTCGCCGGCGCGAGACGGATCCAGCAGTGTCGACGCCAATTCGCCGATCAGCGGCTTGGCCTGCGGCAACGGTTCCTCGACCGCGTAAAGCCGCGACACCACGCGTTCGATATTGCCGTCGACCGGCATGGTCCTGACATCGAAAGCGATCGCCGCGATCGCCGCCGCGGTGTAGGGCCCGATCCCCGGCAGCGCGCGCAGGCCTTGCTCGGTGTCGGGAAACACCCCGCCATGTTCGCGCAGCACCGCGACCGCGCAGGCGTGCAGGTTGCGCGCGCGCGAATAGTAGCCGAGCCCGGCCCACATCCGCAGCACGTCGTCCTGCGACGCGCTGCCGAGTGCGGCGACATCCGGCCAGCGCGCCAGAAACTTCTCGAAATAGGGCCCGACGGTTTTGACGCCGGTCTGTTGCAGCATGATTTCCGACAGCCAGACCCGGTACGGATCGGCGCGCTCGCCCGCCGGCGGCCGCCACGGCAACCGCCGGCGATGCCGGTCATACCAGTCGAGCAGCAGCGCGGGACGGTCGCTTGGCTCCGCTCCGCGTCGTTTAGCCTTGGCGACGACACCTGAATTCATGAAGGCACTCTAGTGTCGGGATTCCGATCTCTCCACGTCATGCCCGCGCTTGTCGCGGGCATCCACGTCTTTCTTTACTGCGGCAGCCAAAAGACGTGGATGGCCGGGCATGGGCGAGCGGTAGCGACGCCGTCCTCAGACGGCTATGCCCGGCCATGACACTTGGGTGGTTCCGTCCACACTCCACCAAGAAGTGTTATAAGCCCCCCATGGCAAAACCCGGCTTCATCAGCGCCAAACCGCTTTCCGTCCTGCTCAGCGACGTGTTTTCCGACGCCTATGCCAAGCAGGGATTTGCCGCGCGCGAGCTGGTGACGCGCTGGGCCGAGATCGCGGGAGCCGAAATCGCCGCCCACTCCCAGCCGCTGAAGATGCAGTGGCCGCGGCCGGTGGAAGGCCAGCCGCAGGAACCGGCGACGCTGGTGTTACGGGTCGAGGGGCCGATGGCGCTGGAGATCCAGCATTCTTCCGACGTCATCCTGGCACGGGTCAACCGCTTCTTCGGCTGGAGCGCGGTCGGCCGGCTGGCGCTGCGGCAGGCGCCGCTGTCGCGCCGAAAACTCGCCGCCCTGCCCCGCCCGCCGGACCCCAAGGCCGTCGCCAGGGTCGCCGAAACGCTGTCGGCGGTCGAGGATGAACAGTTACGCGCCGCGCTGGCGCGGCTCGGCGCCTCGATCAAGCGAAATTGAGCCTGCCGCCTGTTCCGGCTGCGGCAACCTGCCATTGCCACAATTATCGTTTCAAGCTAGCGAAGGCTTCTTTTCGCAAACGTTGGGCGTGAACGCGCCATTCGGGGACTTCTCATGATCACGCGCCGCGCCTTCACCGCCGCCCTGTCGCTGACCGGCCTTGGCCTGCTCGCCGGCTTCTCGCCGCTGCGCCTGATATCGGACGCGATGGCGCAGGGTGCGGCCGACGTCGCCAAGCCGCAGTCGCTGCCCGACATGGGGCTCGGCCCGGCCAACGCCTCGGTGACCATCACCGAATACGCCTCGATGACCTGCCCGCACTGTGCCGCCTTCACCGAAACCGTGTTTCCGAAGATCAAGTCGGAATTCATCGACTCCGGCAAGATCCGCTTCGTGTTCCGCGAATTCCCGCTCGACATCAAGGCGGCCGCGGGCTCGATGCTGGCGCGCTGCATCGCCAAGGACGATGCGCCGAAATATTTCGCCGTCGTCGACCTGCTGTTCAAGCAGCAGAACGAATGGGTGGTGAAGAACACCACGGAGACCCTGACCCGGATCGGCAAGCAGGCCGGCCTCACCCAGCAGGCGGTCGAGGACTGCCTGAAGGACCAGGCGCTGCTCGACAAGATCGCCGCCGACCAGAAATTCGCCGCCGAGGTGCTGAAGGTCAATTCGACGCCGACCTTCTTCATCAACGGCGAGATGCTCAAGGGCGAAACGTCGTTCGAGGAATTCAGCAAGCGCATCAATTCGCTGCTGAAGAGCTGACCGGTTCATTTTCGGGAGCGCACCTTGCTCATCACCCGCCGCGCCTTCGTTGCCGCTTTGCCATTGACCGCGCTGGTCACCAGGGCGATCGCGGTGCCTGCCAGCGAAGTGACAAAACCGCAGGCGCTGCCCGACATGGCGCTCGGTCCTGATGACGCCAGGGTGACGATCGTCGAATACGCGGCGCCGACCTGCCCGCATTGCGCCGCCTTCAACAGGGACGTATTTCCGAAGATCAAGTCGGAATTCATCGACACCGGCAAGGTGCGTTACGTGTTCCGCGAGTTTCCGCTCAATATCAAGGATCTGGCGTGCGCGATGCTGACGCGCCGCATCGCCGGTGAGGACTCGGCCAAGTATTTTGCCGTGGTCGACATCATGTTCCGGCAGCAGGACCAGTTGGTGGAGAAGACCTCCGATACGCTGCGGCTGATCGGGCGGCAGGCGGGTCTCAGCGCGCAGGCGGTCGAGGATTGCCTGAAGGACCAGGCGATGCAGGACAAGATCAGCGCCGGCCAGAAGTTTGCCGAGGACGTCCTGAAGGTCGAGGGCACGCCGACCTTTTTCGTCAACGGCGACGAAATCGTGGGTGAAGCCGGCTTCGAGGAATTCGCCAGGCGGATCAATTCGCTGTTGAAAAGCTGATTCGCGCCCGCTGATTCGCGCGATCGCATAAGTCCAGCAAAAGGCTCGACAAAAGCCTACAAAACCCTTGGGAAAAGCCGCGTCGGCCCGTTGCCCTCCGGCCCCGGCCTCGCCATTGTCCGGACGATAAGAGCCGCCAAAGGTGGTTCGTCCACACACCGACATTGCCTTCCATGGTATTGTCACGGCAGGGAGATTCGCGCCCGGCCAAGCGAGATTTGGTTCATGAAACTCACGCGCCTCCGCCTCCACGGTTTCAAGTCGTTCGTTGAACCCACCGACTTCCTGATCGAACCCGGTCTCACCGGCGTGGTCGGACCGAACGGCTGCGGCAAATCCAACCTGGTCGAGGCGCTGCGCTGGGCGATGGGCGAGACCTCGCACAAATCGCTGCGCGCCGCCGACATGGATGCGGTGATCTTCGCCGGCTCCGGCAACCGTCCGGCGCGCAACCACGCCGAAGTCGTGATGTCGATCGACAATGCCGATCGCACCGCGCCTGCGGCCATGAACGACAGCCAGGTGCTGGAAATTTCGCGCCGCATCGAGCGCGAGGCCGGCTCGGTCTACCGCATCAACGGCCGCGATGTGCGCGCCCGCGACGTGCAGATTCTGTTCGCCGACGCCGCCACCGGCGCGCGTTCGCCGGCACTGGTCCACCAGGGCAAGATCGGCGAGATCATTCAGGCCAAGCCCGAACAGCGCCGCCGCGTGCTGGAAGACGCCGCCGGTGTTGCCGGCCTGCATGCCCGCCGCCACGAAGCCGAATTGCGGCTGAGGGCAGCCGAAACCAACCTGACCCGCGTCGAGGACGTGATTGGTCAGCTCGCCGGCCAGGTCGACGGCCTGAAGAAGCAGGCAAGGCAGGCGATCCGGTTCCGCGAAGTCGCCGCCAAGGTGCGCAAGGCCGAAGCCACGCTGTTTCATCTGCGCTGGCTCGAGGCCCATGCCGACGTGGCCGAGGCCGCCCATACCCACGACCTCAACGTTCGCGAGATGGCCGAACGTACCCGCGAACAGGCCGAAGCGGCGCGTATCCAGGCGATCCGCGCCTCGGAACTGCCGGCGTTGCGCGAGGGCGAAGCCCGCGCCGCCGCCGGACTGCAGCGGCTGACGAATGCCCGCGAGCTGCTCGACCGCGAGGAAGCCCGTGCCAAGGAGCGCGTTTCCGAACTCGACCGCCGGCTGACGCAATTCGCCGCCGACATCGCCCGCGAACAGCAGCAGAACCTCGATGCCGAAGTCGCGCTGCAGCGGCTCGACACCGAAGATTCCGAATTGAAGGAAGAGATCAAGTCGCGCGTCGAAAAGCGTTCCGGCGTCGACGAACGCGTCTCGGAAGCGGAAGCGACGCTCGAAGCGGCCGAGCAGATGTTCGGCGAACTGACGACCGCGCTTGCCGATCTTACCGCCAAGCGCAACCAGCTCGAGGCCGGCGTGCGCACCCATCGCGACCGGCTGGCGAAGCTCGATCAGGACATCGCCAACGTTGCCAGCGACGAGCAGAAGCTCGCGCAGGAAACCGGCAGCCTCGGCGACGTCGATGCGCTTGCAGGCGCGATGGAGACCGCGCAGGAAAGCTTGGCGGCGTCCGAAGCCGCCGCGCACGCCAACGAAGCCAGCCATATCGCCGCGCGGCAGAAGCTTGAGGCCTCGCGCGCCCCGCTCGCCGAGGCCGACAAGCGCGTGCAGCGGCTCGAGACCGAAGCGCGCACGATTTCCAAGCTCGTCAATGGCGAGACCAAGAACCTCTGGCCGCCGATCATCGACGGCGTCACCGTCGCCAAGGGTTATGAAAAGGCGCTCGGCGCCGTGCTCGGCGACGATCTCGACGCGCCCGTCGATCCCTCCGCGCCGATGCGCTGGACCAACGCGGGTGCCACCTTCGACGATCCGGCGCTGCCCGCCGGCGTCGAACCCCTCGCCTCCCTGGTCGAGGCACCCGCCGAACTGACGCGTCGTCTGGCGCAGATCGGCGTCGTCCCCAAGGAGCGCGGCGCGGAGCTGGTGTCGCAACTCAAGACCGGCCAGCGGCTGGTGTCGCTGGAAGGCGACGTCTGGCGCTGGGACGGTTTTGTCGCCGCCGCCCACGCGCCGACCGGCGCGGCACGGCGTCTCGCCGAACGCGCCCGTCTCGTCGATATCGAGCACGAACTGGAGCAGGCCCGCACCGACGCTGCCGCCAAGCGGCAGGCGCTGGAAGACGCCGAGTCTGAGCTGAAGATGGCATCGGGTGCCGAGACCGCCGCCCGCGAGGCCTGGCGTGCCGCGCAACGCGAAGCCGATACGGCACGCGAACGCCATGCCACGACCGAACGCGAGATCAACCGCCACAGCGCCCGCAAGTCGGCGCTGACGGAAGCGCACACACGCCTCAATGCCGACCTCACCGAAGCCTATGGTGCGCACCAGACCGCGACCGCAGCGCTTGAAGAATTGCCGCCGACCCACGACACCGAGGCCCGGCTTGCCGCCGTTCGCAGCGATATCGAAGGTCACCGCCGTTTTGCGGCGCAAGTCCGCGCCGAAGTGCAGGCGCTGGCGCGCGAGGCTGAACTCGCCGACCGCCGCGTGCAGGCGATCCTCGCCGAACGCACCGAATGGCAGAACCGCAAACAGAGCGCGGCTTCGCAGGTCACCACCGTCGAAGCGCGCATCACCGAAGTGACCGCCGAGCGTGCCGAGCTTGAGAACGCGCCCGCCGCGTTCGCGGAAAAGCGCCGCGCGCTGATCAACGAAATCGAGCAGGCCGAAGGCGCCCGCCGCGTCGCCGCCGATGCGCTGGCCGCGGCCGAAAGCCTGATGGCGGAAACCGACCGCGAGGCCAAGGCGTCGCTTGAAGCGCTCTCCTCAGCCCGCGAGGCCTGCGCCCGTGCCGAAGAGCGCATGGAGGGAACAAAACGCCGGCTGTCGGACATCGAGCGCGAAATTCACGACATGCTCGAAGTCGAGCCGCACGCCGTGGCGGCGCTCGCCGAACTGGAGCCCGGCGCCGAATTGCCGCCGCTCAACGAGATCGAGGAAAACCTCGAAAAGCTGCGCCGCGATCGCGAGCGGCTTGGCGCGGTCAACCTGCGCGCCGAGGAAGAGCTGCGCGAGGTGGAAGCCCAGCACACTGCGCTGACCACGGAACGCGACGACCTCGTCGAAGCCATCAAGCGGCTGCGCCAGGGTATCCAGAGCCTGAACAAGGAAGCGCGCGAACGGCTGTTGACCTCGTTCGAGACCGTCAACGCGCACTTCAAGCGGCTGTTCGTCGAACTGTTCGGCGGCGGCGAAGCCGCATTGCACCTGATCGAGAGCGACGATCCGCTGGAAGCCGGTCTCGAAATCATCGCCAAGCCGCCCGGCAAGAAACCGCAGACCCTGTCCCTGCTGTCAGGCGGCGAGCAGGCACTGACCGCGCTGGCGCTGATCTTCGCGGTGTTCCTCACCAACCCGTCGCCGATCTGCGTGCTGGACGAAGTCGACGCCCCGCTCGACGACCACAACGTGGAGCGGTTCTGCAACCTGCTGAACGAGATGACCTCGTCGACTGAAACCCGCTTCATCATCATCACGCATAATCCGATCACGATGGCGCGGATGAACCGGCTGTACGGCGTCACCA
The DNA here is from genome assembly GCF_900099825.1 of Bradyrhizobium ottawaense. Classification (NCBI taxonomy): domain Bacteria; kingdom Pseudomonadati; phylum Pseudomonadota; class Alphaproteobacteria; order Hyphomicrobiales; family Nitrobacteraceae; genus Bradyrhizobium; species Bradyrhizobium ottawaense. Next base: position 1,965,058 of record NZ_LT629693.1, read on the forward strand.
TGGCCGAACGCGGCGTCTCGCAACTCGTCTCGGTCGGCCTCGACGACGCGGTGAAGATCCTCGACCAGAACGTGGCGTGAGCTGAAATCCGTCGTTCCGGGGCGGCGCGCAGCGACGAACCCGGAACCTCGAGATTCCGGGTCTGGTCCTTCGGACCATCCCGGAATGACGTGGATGACGGCAACAAATGACCTCACCCGACCTCCCCGCCGAACTGAAAGCAGCACTCGACGGCAGGCTGCGGGGTTTTTCGCGCAACGACGCGGCGACCCGCGCCGCGTCGATCTCGAAAACCTACCGTGACGGCGGCGGCTCCGGCGCGATCCGGTCGGAGACCGATGCGCTGGCCTACGCGCTGGCGCGGATGCCCGCGACCTATGCTGCGGTCACGGCAAGCCTGAATGCGCTCGCCGAGATCCGTCCGGACTTTGCCCCGGCAAGCCTGCTCGATGTCGGTGCCGGGCCGGGCACAGCCACATGGGCCGCGGCCGAAGCCTTCCCGTCGCTGCAAAGCTTTGCGCTGCTCGATGCCAACGACGCACTTCGCGCGCTGGCGCTCAACCTCTTCAGCGACAGTTTTCGCCTGCGTGAAACCAACTACGAGCGTGGCGAGGCCCGATCCGCGCTGGCCAAGGCTGGCGCCGCCGACCTCGTCATCGCCAGTTACATGATCGGCGAAATCGGCGCTGCCGAGCAGAAGGCCTTGGCTGAACTGATGTGGCAAAAGACCGGCGATACGCTGCTGGTGGTCGAACCCGGCACGCCTGCGGGCTATGCACGGATCATCGCGCTGCGTGAACGCTTGATCGCTCAGGGCGCGCATGTTGCCGCCCCCTGCCCGCATGACGGCAAGTGCCCGCTTGCCGCGCCGGACTGGTGCCATTTCACCCAGCGCCTGCAGCGCTCGCGCGCGCACAAGCAGGTCAAGGGCGCGGAGTTGCCGTTCGAGGACGAGAAATTCGCCTATGTCGCGCTGACCCGCACACGAATAGAAAAACGTCCGGCCCGGGTATTGGCGCAGCCTGAAATCAGCAAGGTCGAAGTATCGGCAAAGTTGTGCACCCCCGACGGCCTCGCGTGGACGCGCACGCCGCGCCGCGCCAAGGCCGATTACGCCCGCGCCCGGCGCTGGCGATGGGGCGATGCGGTGATGGACGAACGGTAGCCGCAGCAGCGATCTCCGTGCCCCGGATGCTGCGCAACGCGCCGCCTTTGCGGCGTGGTGCGCTGCTGGTCCGGGGTCCATTAAATCCGGCGAGGTGGGTCCCGGCTCTGCGGAGCAGCGCAAAGAGGCGCTGCACCGCGTCCGGGACACGACGAGCTTGAACTTATCCCGCCTTGGCTTCGACTAACGGCGTGCCCCAGGTCGTGGCGGGGTGCCGCGCGCCCGATTTTTCGTCTAGTTTCCCCGGATTGTCAGTCCCACAGGAGTTGCTTGCCATGTCGACCGGCTGGATCGTTCTCGGCGTCATCGCCATCATCGTGTTGTTTGCCTTCGCCGCCTATAACCGGCTGGTCGCACTCGGCCAGCGCGTCGGCCAGGCCTTTGCCGACATCGACGTGCAGCTCAAGCAGCGCCACGACCTGATCCCGAACCTGGTCGAGACCGTGAAGGGCTACGCCGCCCACGAGCGCGGTACGCTCGATGACGTGATCAAGGCCCGTAACTCCGCGATGTCGGCGCAGGGACCGGCCCAGGTCGGCGCCGCCGAGAACCAGTTGAGCGGCGCGCTCGGCAGGCTGATCGCGCTGTCGGAGGCCTATCCGGACCTCAAGGCCAACGCCAATTTCCAGCAGCTCGCCGGCGAATTGTCCGACCTCGAAAACAAGATCGCGGCCAGCCGCCGCTTCTTCAACAACGCGGTTCAGGAATACAACACCGGCATCCAGCAGATGCCGGCCGCGTTGTTTGCCGGCATGTTCGGCTTCACCCGCAAGGACTTCTTCGACCTCGGCGCCAGCCGCACCGAAGTCGAGGCGACACCGACGGTGAAGTTCTAAGCATGAGGCTCCGCCACTTCAGTCATTCCGGGGCGTCGCAAAGCGACGAACTTGGACGTGCAATTGCACGTCCGAGAATCTCGAGATTCCGGGTTCACGCCGTTGGCGTGCCCCGGAATGACTGCGCCTAGCGAAAGCCCATCATGGCCGCGTATGGTCTCTACACGCACATCGCGTCGAACAAGTTTCGTTCGATGCTGCTGCTCGCTGGCCTGTTCCTGCTGATCTATGTGCTGGTCTATGCCGGCGCATTGATCGCCGAGGTCGTGATCAACAGCGACGCCTCGGCCAGCTACTACCTGAGGGTCGCGTTTCGCGACCTGATCACGGCAGCACCTTACGCAACCATCGCCGCCGCACTGTGGATCGGGATCGCCTATTTCTTCCACCAGAACATGATCGACGCCGTCACCGGCGGCGAGGACGTGACGCGGCAGCAGCAGCCGCGGCTGTATAATCTCCTGGAAAATCTCTGCATCTCGCGCGGCATCCCGATGCCGAAGCTGAAGGTGATGGACAGTCCGGCGCTGAACGCATTCGCGACCGGCCTCAACCGGCGGCAATATGCCGTCACCGTCACCACGGGACTTCTCAACGCGCTCAACGACCACGAAATCGAGGCTGTGCTGGGCCACGAGCTGACCCATATCCGCAACGGCGACGTGCAGCTGATGGTGGTCGCGGTCATTATCGCCGGCGTGGTCGGCTTCTTTGGCGAGCTGTTCTTCCGGATGTTCACCAATTTGAGCTGGAGCGGCGGCTGGGGATCCTCGTCGTCATCGTCGAGGTCCTCGTCGTCCTCCTCGGACAGCGACAGCAAGGGCTCCGGCGGCGGCGGCGCCGTCATCGTCGTCATCATCGCGATCGCCCTGATCGTGGTGGCCTGGCTGTTGTCGCAGGTCGTCAAGCTGGCGCTGTCGCGCTCACGCGAGTTCCTGGCCGACGCCGGCTCGGTCGAGCTCACCAAGGATCCCGACGCCATGATATCGGCGCTGCGCAAGATCGAAAACCGCGGCGAGCTTCCCGGCGCGACCTCCGCCGTCATGGAGCTTTGCGTCGACAACCCGCGCGAAGGTTTTGCCGATCTGTTCGCGACCCATCCGTCGGTGGATTCGCGCGTCAAGGCGCTGGTCCAGTTCGCGGGCGGCCACGATCCGGGCCCGCTGGCCCTGCCGTCGGATGCGCCCAGTGAGCCCGACGACCATGACGAGCAGACGGACCAGCCGGCTTCGGAACAGACCCCGCCGCCGCTCCCCCGCGGCCCCTGGAGCGATGCCGCCGGACCGGCAGGCGGCGCAGCGGGACGAACCCCGCCTCCGTTATCAGGTCCCTGGGGCCGCCGCCGCTAAGTCCGGTTGCGCCCGCCGCCCCGCGCACTTGCGAAGGAATCTGGGAGGAATAACGCAAGCGGCGGTCTAAGGAATTGAATTCTCCCTTGTTTCTGCCATGTTCGCGCCCAAAGCAGGGGATGGGGACCTGCCGATCGCTCCCGCGGTCGGGGGCACTGTTCAAGGGAATTCCATGGCAAAGCCGGTCGTGATTGTGGTGGGCGCGGACAAGGGCGGGGTCGGCAAGACGACGGTCTCGCGAACTCTTCTGGATTATTTCAGTGCCAACAACGTGCCGACGCGGGCGTTCGACACCGAGTCGCCGCGCGGTACGCTGATGCGTTTCCACCCCGACATCACTGAGATCGTCGACATGACGACGACCTCTGACCAGATGAAGATCTTCGATACGCTGAACGCCGCCAGCCCTTCGGTCACCGTGATCGACGTCCGCGCCGGACTATTGTCGCCGGCGCTGGCCTCGCTGCGCGACATCGGCTTTCTCGATGCGGCGAAATCCGGCCAGATCACCTTTGCCGTGTTCCATATACTGGGACCCTCGATCGCCTCGCTGGACGAAATCGCCGAGACCGCGAACTTCATGGTCGGCGCCAAATATTTTCTGGTGAAGAACTTCATCAACGACACCCAGTTCTTCCAGTGGGACCAGGCGACCTACAATTCCTATTTCCACCGCATCAAGGACGCCACCGAGCTGACGATCCCCAAGCTCAACGAAATGGCCTATGAGCAGGTCGAGGTCTCCTCGGTGCCGTTCCTCAAATTCGTCGCCAACAAGGGCAAGGAAGACGAGGCCGCGAACTATTCCTTCGTGCTGCGCGGCTATGTCCGGCACTGGCTCGCCAACGTCTGGAGCGAGTTCGACCGCATCAAGCTGACCGACCTCGTCGGCGCCGGCAAACCGATGACGCGCAGCGGTGAAAAATAGTCGCGTCCCAAGCGTGATGGGGCTGGATTAGGCGAAAAAATCCACTGATATAGCGCGTGATGCCCGTCACGCCCGTTTACATCATCTGCTCGCCCCGTCCGCTGGTCGGCAAGACGCTGATCGCGCGGTTGCTCAGCGAATTCCTGCTGTTGAAAAACGGCACGGTGAACTCCTTCGATATCAATCTGAAGGAGCCGTCGCTGCTCGAATATCTGCCGCGCACCACCGAAACCGCTGATGTCATCGACACCTACGGCAAGATGCAGCTGATGGACCGGCTGATCGTCGATGACGGCATCGCCAAGGTGATCGACCTCGGCTTCCACGCCTTCGACGAGTTTTTCAAGATGACCGGGGAGATCGGATTCCTCAAGGAAGCCGCACGCCGTCATGTCGCGCCGGTCATCCTGTTCGTGGCCGACATCGACCGCGTCTCGGCGCGGGCCTTTCCGATGCTGCAGCAGCAGATCCCGCCGAACGCGCTGATTACGGTCGACAACGAGCATGTGGTGCGCGGCGAACTGCCGGCGGCAATGGAGGGGGAACGGGTATTGCGGATCTCGGCGCTGCCGACGTTCCTGAAGACCTATGTCGACCGCCTGAACTTTTCGTTCACCGGCTACCTGCGCAACGAAAAGGACTCGTCGACCGAGCTGCATCAATGGATCCGGCGCAATTACTCGAGCTTCCGGGACCTCGAACTCAGCCTGCTGCTGCAGGGGTCGTAGGTCCCTGCTTGGTGGCGTAAATATTACCCGGGTAATATTGACGCCTGCCTGCTCGCCTGCTACCGCTTCGCGCGACCCTGAAACCCCGCGAGGCTACCCCGTGACGTCAGACCGAAAGGCAGCGATCGCCGCCTACAAGGAGCGAAAGACGATCGCTGGGATTTACGTCGTCCGCTGCGCGGCTACCGCGGAGACATGGGTGGGACAGTCGCCCAACCTGGAGAAGATCCAGAACCGGATCTGGTTCTCGCTGCGCCAGGGCAGCCATACCTGCCGCAGCCTGCAGGCGGCATGGACCACGCACGGGCCCGACAGCCTGACGTTCGCGGAGTGCGAACGGCTGGAAGAGGAAGAGATCCCCTATGTCCGCGATGCGCTGCTGAAGGAGCGCGTGCTGCATTGGCGATCGGAGCTGGGCGCGATGGCGACCTGAGAGACCCGTCGTCCCGGCGAACGCCGGGAGGTGGATTCACACTCGAAGTGCAACACTTGGGCAAAGGTCTCAGCCGGGGTCCTGAAGTCAAGGCATTTGCGCGGGTGTTGTTGTAGGCGGCAACGAGACTGCGAAATCGGCTGTTTGAGAGTGTTGCGAGGTCGGTTTTGCGGGGCATGAAGCGGCGCATCCTGCCGATGGCGTTCTCGATGCCGCCCTTTTGCCAGGGGGCGTAGGGATCGCAGAAGAAGGTCTCGATCGCCAGGCTGCGCAACGCGAGGTGACGAGCGAACTCGGTGCCGTTGTCGAAGGTCACGGTCTGACGAAGCGGTTGCGGCATGGAGCCGAACAGGTTGACGAGATGGCGGGCGACGCCGTGAGCCGCCTTGTTGGCCAGCCGGATCGCCAGCAAGAGGCGGGACTTGCGCTCATGCACGGTCAGGATGGCCTGCCCGTATTTTGAGAACATCATCAGGTCGGCTTCCCAGTGACCGCAGGTCTGGCGAGTGGAGACCTCGATCGGCCGTTTTGCCACCGGAACACGGCCTTCAATGAAGTTTGGCGAGCCTCCGCCCTTCCTGCCCCGGCAGCCGCGCTTGCTTTTGCCACGGGGCAGATAGTGCCGCCAACGGTAGTCTCTGGTGCGGGCAAGCTGGGCGTAGATGAAGCGATAGATGCTCTCATAGGAGATCACCTTGCGCCGCTGCTCGTGCTTGAGCCGGCCGGCGATCTGCTCGGGCGACCATCCGCTCGCGAGCCGCTCAAGGACGGCGGCTCGCAAGCTCTCATCGCGTTCCAGGCGCGAGCCCTTCCAGCGCCGCGCTTTGGTCTGCTGCTGGGCGTAGCCGGGTTTGTACCCCACCTGGGCGCCGCGATTGCGCTTCAGTTCCCGAGAAATCGTTGATGGCGAGCGATCCAGAGCTGCCGCGATTTGCCGGACCGAGCTGCCATTGGCAGAAAGCCGGGCAATCTCGCATCGATCTTCCAGCGAAAGCTGTCCGTAACTCCGCCCCATGGCAACACCTCCAATCGGAAGTGTTGCACTTCGTTTGTGAACTCAGGGGACCCATACCGCGTTGCTCTCGCGAGAGCGCAAGATGGCTGATGCCTTCTCCAACAATCACCGACGGTGGCTATGGGTGCCGGCTTTCGCCGGGACGACAATCAATGCCCGTCGAACGCCATCAGCGTTCGCACCGGCACGTCCATCGCGCGCAACTTGGCGGCGCCGCCGAGATCCGGCAGGTCGATGATGAAGCAGGCCGCGACCACGTTGGCACCGATCTGGCGCAACAGTTTTACCGCGCCTTCCGCGGTGCCGCCGGTGGCGATGAGATCGTCCACAAGGATCACGCGCTCGCCGGGGTGCACGGCATCGGCATGCATTTCCATTTCATCGAGACCGTATTCCAGGGAATAAGCGATCCGCACCGTGGTGTGCGGCAGCTTGCCTTTCTTGCGGATCGGCACGAAGCCAGCCGAGACCTGATGCGCCACGGCGCCGCCAAGGATAAAGCCCCTCGCCTCGATGCCGGCGACCTTGTCGATCTTGTTGCCGGCCCAGGGCTGCACCAGTTCATCGACCGCGCGGCGGAAGGCGCGCGCGTCCGCCAGCAGCGTGGTGATGTCGCGAAACAGGATGCCCGGCTTCGGGTAATCCGGAATGGTGCGGACGGTGGCCTTCAGATCGTGGTCGAATGTCATCGGGTTCTCGCAATCCTCAGTTGGCCGGCACGCCGAGCCGGAACGCGTTCTCGACAATGCGCAGGCCCACCTCGCCGCCGAGCGACATCAGCGACTCCGGATGAAACTGCACGCCGCCGACCGGCAATGATCTGTGTTCGATCGCCATCGCGACGCCGTCCTCGGTGGTCGCGGTGACCTCGAGCACATCAGGCACGCTGTCGCGCTCGACGAAGAGCGAATGATAGCGGCCGATGACGATTTCATTGGGCAGGTTCTGCATCAGCCGTCCGCCGCGGACCTGGATTCGCGACGGCCGTCCGTGCGCGGGCTGGCCGAGCTGGCCGAGCTGGCCGCCGAAATATTCGCCGATCGCCTGCACGCCGAGGCAGACGCCGAAGATCGGCAGCTTGTTGTCGAGCGCGGTGCCAATGGTTTTAGAGATTCCGAAATCCTCGGGTCTTCCCGGCCCCGGCGACAGCACCAGGAGATCCCACTTCTTCTTCAGCATGTCCTGCGCATGGATATGCCGGACCACGGTGACGTCGGCGCCGACCTGGCGGAAATAATCCGCCAGCATGTGCACGAAACTGTCGTCGTGATCGATCAGCAGCACCTTCTTGCCCGAACCGCTGGCGTCGGGCGCAAACGCCGACAACGGTTTTGGCGGATCGCCGCGCAGCGCCTGAAACAAGGCCGCCGCCTTGACCTGGCATTCGCGGTCTTCCGCGGCGGGATCGGAATCAAACAGGCAGGTGGCGCCGACGCGGACTTCGGCCAGGCCATCCTTCATCCGGATGGTGCGGATGGTGAGCCCGGTATTGATGCTGCCGTCGAAATTCACCGCACCGATCGCGCCGGCATACCAGCGCCGCGACGAACGCTCATTGTCCTCGACGAACTGCATCGCCCACAATTTCGGGGCGCCGGTCACCGTCACCGCCCAGGCATGGGTCAGGAACGCATCGAGCGAGTCAAAGCCCGGCCGCAAAATGCCTTCGACATGGTCGACGGTATGAAACAGTTTCGAATAGGTCTCGATCTGCCGCCGCGCGAGAACTTTAATAGTTCCCGGCACGCAGACCCGCGCCTTGTCGTTGCGGTCGACGTCGGTGCACATGTTGAGTTCGAATTCGTCCTTTTCCGAATTCAGCAACTGCCGGATCTGCTCGGCATCGCCGATCGCGTCGGCGCCGCGCGCGATCGTGCCCGAGATCGGACAGGTCTCGACCCGCCGGCCGTCGGAGCGCACGAACATTTCCGGCGAGGCCGACACCAGAAATTCGCCCTCGCCGAGATTCATCAGCGCGCCATAGGGCGACGGGTTGATGCGGCACAGCCGCTGGAACACTTCCGCCGGCGAGCGCTCGCAGGGTTCGGCGAACAACTGCCCCGGAACCGCCTCGAACAGGTCGCCGCGCGCGAACGCCGCGCGGGCAAACTCGACGGTGGCCTGATATTCGCCGGGCGCGTGATCGGCAAATCCCTGCCGCGGCGATTTGGCGTAGATGCTCTCGGCGGTTTCGCGCGGCAGCCCCTGGGTGGATTTTCCGTTCCAGGCGAAGTCGTAGCTCAGCACCACGCCGCGGCCGGTGGCGCGGTCGTAGGCCAGCAGGCGATCCGGCACGTACAGCACGATGTCGCGCTGGTCGCTTTCGCGCGCGCGCTTCTGCACGAGGTCCTCGATCTGGAACACGAGGTCGTAGGCAAAGGCGCCGAACAGGCCGAGCATCGGATCGTCATTGGACGACAGGGCAGCCACGAGATCGCGCACCAGCGACATCACGCTGGCGCGGCGGGTGCGCTGGTCTTCGTCGACCGGCGCCGCACCGCGGATGATATGGCCGGCCAGGCGCGCAGCACTTTTCTCCGAGATGACGACGCAGGGTTCGCGCAGCGCGTCGCCGAGAAAGGCGATCAGCACCTCGCCGCGGGCGTTGAGCGCGGTCAGCGAAAAGTTGGAGCCTGTGGTTTCCAGCACCAGCGGCGGATCGGAAAAGCCGAGGTCGAAACTCTCATAGCGGCCCGGCACCGTGGTGCCCGAGGACAGCACCACGCCGCGGCGGCGATCGAGCAGGTCGATCAGATCGTCGAGCCGTTTGGCATTGCCGGTGAACTGCTCGACCGCCCGCGACACCACGAGGCCGCCACGGGTCCGGTATTCGCTGTGCTCCGGCAGGGAAAAGGCTGTCCTGTTCATGTGATCCTCTTACGAAACTTCGGGAGGGAGCGCCACACAGGACAAACGAAGGACCGTCGCACTGCGATGGCGACCTTCGACGATTTTGGGAAAATGAAATCGCACCGGCCACCTCTTTAAGAGGTGCGCCACCAGAGACGGGATGGGCGGACGACGGTGTTCATGCCGGTTAAACACCATCCGCCGCCGACGATGTCAAGAGACGGCCGGGCGAGGCCGGCAGGCCTCCGCGCCCAACTTTTGGGGTTTGAAAGCGGCAAAATACGCGTAGCATTCGCACTGAGGAAGCGGCGGGCGAACCGCCCGGAATTGACACGAGGGAGGCAACAGATGGCATTGCTCGGTCTGGGATATGCAGGGTTCGGATCGGCCGCGCTCGAGGACTGGCGGCAGTTCGGCACCGGGCTCGTCGGCCTGCAGGCGGTCGAGCGCGGCAATTCGCTGCTGGCGTTCCGGATGGACGACCGCAAACAACGTATCGTCATCGACCGCGCCATGGGCGAAGGCGCGCGTTTCTTCGGCTGGGAGGTCGCGGATGCCGCTGCACTGGACGCCCTCGCGGCCCGGCTGGAACAGGCCGGCGTCCACGTCACGGCCGAGCCGCAGACGCTGGCCGATGCGAGGCGCGTCCGCAGCCTGATTTCGTTCCCCGATCCCGCCGGCAACCGGCTCGAGGCATTTTACGGCCCCGAGATCGATGAGACGCCGTTCAGCCCGGGACGATCGATCTCGGGTTTTCGCACCGGCCCGCTCGGCCTCGGCCATGCCGTGCTGACGGTCGAAAACATCGACCCCATGATGGCGTTCTATGTCGACGTGCTCGGCTTCGGGCTTTCCGACTACATCGAAAAGCCGTTCCGCGCCTATTTCTTCCACGTCAACGCGCGGCATCACAGCCTGGCGCTGATCGAGACCGGCAGGAACGGCATGCACCATTTGATGGTCGAGTTGTTTTCGCTCGACGATGTCGGCCAGGCTTACGACATCGCGCTGACCCAGGACGACCGCATCGGCGTCACGCTCGGCCGCCACACCAACGATTTCATGACCTCGTTCTACGCCAAGACGCCGTCCTCGTTCATGATCGAATGCGGCTGGGGCGGCCGCGAGATCGATCCCGCGACCTGGCAACCGGTCGAGATGCATGACGGCCCGAGCCTGTGGGGCCACGAGCGGGTCTGGCTGCCGCCGGAAGACCGCGCGGTGGCACGCGAGATGCGGATGCACGCCGCAGCCAGCGGCCTGCGGGCCCCGGTGCAGGTGATGGAAGGCAATTACAAGCTGATGTCCGGAACCTGCGCGTGGTGGGACGGGGTGAAGCAATAGCTGCGTGCGGCTGATAAATCCGCGGTTGGCACGGCTAGAGCATTTTCCACCTAGCATGCGGCATATCCGGAGTTGCGGAAGTAGTTGGCGCATTCGTCCGGCAGGAAGGCGTCGAGCAGGCAGGCGATGCGGTTCCAGAGGCTCTCCACGGAGCGCTCGGCAGCCTTTCGTAACAAGGCTTTGAGTTTTGCGAAGAGCTGCTCGATCGGATTGAAGTCCGGCGAATAGGGAGGCAGGTAAAGCAGCTTTGCGCCTGCAGCTTCGATCGCTTCACGTATCCCCGGCACCTTATGGGCACTGAGATTGTCCAGCACGACAATGTCGTTTGGCTTGAGGGTCGGTACCAGGACCTGTTCGACATAGGCGAGGAAGGCATTGCCGTTCATCGGGCCGTCGATGACGCATGGTGCGGTAAGGGCTGTGGAGCGCAGGCCCGCAACAAAGGTGCTGGTTTTCCAGTGACCATGCGGGATTTTGCCGACCAGCCGCTCGCCGCGCGGAGCCCGGCCGTACAGCCGTGCCATCTTGGTCGAGGTGCCGGTTTCGTCGATGAAGACCAGTCGGTCGGGATCGAGCTTGGGTTGATTGTCCGCCCATGCCGTCCGCGCCGCGGCGACGTCAGGCCGATCTTGCTCGGCCGCCCGAACGCTTTTTTTTGAAGCTGATGCCGTGGCGGTCGAAGAACCGCCAGACCGACCCGATTCCCGCCTTTTGTTGATGCTCATCGAGCAGACGGCGCTGGATCTCTTCCAGAGTCAGGTCCGGTTCCTGCCGAACCAACCCAAGCAACCATTCCTCATGCTTCTTCAACGGCGACCGGCTCTGACCCTTGTTGGATTTGGCCTCAAAGCTACCGGTCTCCCGCCAGCGCTGTGCCCAGCGGATCGCCGTCGAATCCCCAATCACAAACTGTCTTGCCGCAGCCCGCGCCGCCGCGCCACCCTCAACAACCTGGATCACTCGAATTCGTAAGTCGTTCGAATACCCCATTGCCAGCCTCCTCAGTCCGAGAAGGCCACAGAATCTTATTCGCAGCTCAATGGGAATCCCTTCGATTCACAGAAAATGGAAAATGCTCTAGAGCCCCGTTCCGATGGAATCGGAACAGGGCTCTAGATTTCTGATTTGACGCGTTTTCTTGACGCGAACCGGTCTCCACTTCGCTGGAAAACGCTCTAGCGGTAACACCCCTGTTCGATCTCCTCGATCAGGCTCCGCGCTTTCGGCTTCCAGCCGAGTTGCCGCGCCCGGACCGCGCGCACCCTGCTGTTGGAAGCCATCGTATCCTCGGCCGTGCCCTCGCCCCATTCGGCGGCCGCCTCTTCCATCGACATCGCCATCGGTGGTCCCGCAAGACCCAGCATGCGGTTAATGGCCTCGCAAACCTCGCGCATCGAATTTTCGCCGTTCTCGGCAAAGAAGAACGCTCCCGCCGCCGCCTTCTCGATGGCGAGCGCATAGAGCGTCACCAGATCGTCGATATGCACGTTCGACCAGATGTTCTCGCCGGGCCCGGCATAAGCGGCGCAACCTCGCTTTTTGGCGAGGTCGATCAACAGCGGCACCTGCGTCGAGTGTGGCTCGACGCCAAGGCCGAGACCGTAGATCAGGCTCGGGCAGATGATGACCGGACGGCACCCCTTGTCGCGGTAGCTGAGGATGAGATCGTTCAACGCGACCCGGGCCGCGCGGGCGGGCGAAGGCGTGATGGCCGAGCTTTCGTCAAAGACCGCGTCGGAGCGGTGCCCATGGCTGCGTGTACCGACGATGCTCGATCCTGATGTGTGGATGAAGGGCTTGCCGCTGCCGGCCAGCGCGTCAAGCAGGGCGGTGACCGCCCCCTTGTGATCGGCGCTCGCCGCATTGACGACGATGTCGGCGGCGTGGGCCGCCTGTACCAGGCGCTCCGCGTCATCCAGCGTTCCCAGCAACGGCTGAATGCCGCGGGCGCGAACCGCATCGGCCTTTTCCTGCGAGCGAACCAGGCCGGTGACCTGATGCCCGGCGGCAATCAGATGCGCGGCCACCGATCCGCCGATATAGCCGGACGCACCTGTGCAGAAGACCTTCATTCTCACCCGAGATGCTTTTTGAAGAACTCCGTCGCCCGGCCCCAGGCCAATTCCGCGGCGTGGCGGTCGTGCACCGATTGCCGCTGCTCGTTGACGAAGGCGTGTTCGGCGTCATAGCGAAACAGCTCGAGCGACTTGCCGGCCGCCTTCATCGCCTTCTCGAAACCGTCGACCAGCGCCGGCGTGCACCAGTCGTCCTTGTTGGCGAAATGGGCCTGCAGCGGAATTTTGACGTCGGCGGGCTTGGCCGCCTGCTCCGGCGGAATGCCGTAGAACACGACGCCGGCAGTGAGCTCGGGGACCTTGACGGCGCCGATGATGGTCACCGCGCCGCCCAGACAAAAGCCGGTCAGGCCGACCTTGGCGCCGTTCTTTGACAGATATTGCGCCGCGCCGCGCACGGTCTGCGTGGTGGCGTCCATGAAATCCAGCGAGTTCATCTCTTTGCCCGCGGCGTCGGTGTCGTGATACGGCACGACCTTGCCCTTGTAGAGATCGGGCGCCAGCGCGTCGAAGCCCGCCACCGCGAAGCGGTCGCACAGGCCCTTGATCTGGTCGCACAGCCCCCACCATTCCTGGATCACGACCACGCCCGGTGCATTGCCGCGCGCGGCATTGGCGAGGTAGCCGTTGGCGTCCTTGCCGTCCGGGCGCTTGAAGGTGATGCTGGTACCCATGATTTCCTCCGGGATGATTTCTGGCTGATTGGCGAGCATTTTGTCCGCTGGGCGGCCCGGATGCAATGCACTAGCCCGTCATCACGAAGAGACAACAAAAAAGCCCCCGCAGGGGCTTTTCCGAATTCGCCGTCGAAGGCGGTCTCAGTGGGCGTTGGCCCAGACCTTCTTCTTGGTGAAGTACAAGAGGACGCTGAGCAGGATCAGGAACACGAACACCTGCAGGCCCAGCCTCTTGCGCGCTTCCATGTGCGGCTCCGCGGCCCACATCAGGAACGTGGTGACGTCCTTGGCGTATTGCGCAACGGTGGCCGGCGAACCGTCGTCAAAGGTCACCTGGCCGTCGCTGAGCGGCTTCGGCATCTTGATGGCGTGGCCGGGGAAATACTTGTTGTAGTAGGAGCCGTCGGGAATGGTCACGCCGGCCGGCGGCTTTTCCTCAAAACCCTGCAGGATCGCGTCGACGTAATCCGGACCCTGTTCCTGGTACTGGCTGAAGAAGTCAAAGATGAAGGTCGGGAAGCCGCGCTTGTAGGAACGCGCCTTCGTGATCAGCGACAGGTCCGGCGGATAGGCGCCGCCATTGGCCGCGCGGGCCGCCTGCTCGTTCGCGAACGGCGACGGGAAATAGTCGGCCGGCCGGCCCGGCCGATCGAACATCTCGCCCTGATCGTTGGGACCGTCCTTGACCTTGTAGTCCGACGCGAACGCCGCCGCCTGGGCCACCGAATAGCCGGGGCCGCCGGCATCGGCGAGATTGCGGAAGGCAATGTAGGACAGGCCGTGGCAGGCCGAGCAGACTTCCTTGTAAACCTTCAGGCCGCGCTGCAGCGAGCCGCGATCGAATGTGCCCACCGGGCCCGCGAACGACCACTTCTGGGATGGCGGCGAGTCCGAATGCTCCTCGGCGCGCGCGTTCTGCACGCTGCCTGCGAACAGGCCGCCGGCGACGGCGAGCGCGATCGCGATCGACGCCATGACCTTGCCGGCCGACTTCGCCAGCACGTCTTCGGCGATCGAATTCGGCACCGGACGCGGCTTCTCGATCCGGCTCAGCAACGGCAGCAGGATCAGGAAATAGGCGAAGTAGCAGAAGGTCAGGATACGGCCGGCGATCACATAGATGCCTTCCGGCGGCTGCGCGCCGAGATAGCCAAGTCCGATGCAGACGACGACGAAGACCCAGAAGAACTGCTTGGCCAGCGGACGATATTTCGACGAACGGGTCCTGGCGTTGTCGAGCCAGGGCAGGAACGCCAGCACGATGATCGCGCCGAACATCCCGGCGACACCGGCGAGCTTGTTCGGGATCGAGCGCAGGATGGCGTAGAACGGCAGGTAATACCATTCCGGCACGATGTGCGCGGGCGTCACGCCGGGGTTCGCCGGAATGTAGTTGTCGGCGTCGCCGAGATAGTTCGGCATGTAGAAAATGAACCAGGCGAAGAACAGCATGAAGCAGGAGACGCCGAACGCATCCTTGATGGTGGCGTAGGGCGTGAAAGGCACAGTGTCCTTTTCGGTCTTCGCCTCGACGCCGGCCGGGTTGTTCTGACCGGCAACGTGCAGCGCCCAGATGTGCAGCACGACCACGCCGGCGATTACGAACGGCAGCAGGTAGTGCAGCGAGAAGAAGCGGTTCAGCGTCGGATTGCCGACCGAATAGCCGCCCCACAGCAGCGTCACGATGCTCTCGCCGAAATAGGGCACGGCCGAGAACAGATTGGTGATGACGGTGGCGCCCCAGAAGCTCATCTGGCCCCACGGCAGCACGTAACCCATGAAGCCCGTGGCCATCATCAGCAAGTAAATGATGACGCCGAGGATCCAGAGCACTTCACGCGGCTCCTTGTACGACCCGTAATACAGGCCGCGGAACATGTGGACGTAGACGGCCAGGAAGAACATCGAGGCGCCGCTGGCGTGGATGTTGCGCAGCAGCCAGCCGTAATTGACGTCGCGGACGAGCAGCTCGACCGACTTGAAGGCGAGATCGGCATGCGGCGTGTAGTGCATCGCCAGGATCACGCCGGTCAGGATCTGCACGCCCAGCATCATCGAAAGAATGGCGCCGAAGGTCCACCAGTAGTTCAGGTTGCGCGGCGTCGGATACGCCACGAACGAGGAGTGCACGAGTCCCATGATCGGGAGGCGCCGTTCGATCCACTTCAAGGCGGGATTGGTCGGCTGGAAATCGGATGGTCCGCTCATTGATGCGATCCTGAGGAAGTAAGACGACGCGACGGATTAAGGGGTCTCGGACGGATGTCCGAGCCCTTAGCCGATCTGGATTTTGCTATCGGAAACGAAGGCATAGGGCGGTACCGGCAGGTTGGCCGGAGCCGGCCCCTGGCGAATACGGCCCGAGGAGTCGTACTGCGAACCGTGGCAGGGGCAGAAGAAGCCGTCGTAATTGCCCTCATGGGCGATCGGGATGCAGCCGAGATGGGTGCAGATGCCGATGACGACGAGCCACTGGTCGTGGCCGTCCTTGACCCGCGATTGATCGGTGGCCGGATCGGGCAGGCTCGAAACCGGCACGCTGCGGGCTTCGTCGATCTGCTTCTTGGTACGGTGGCTGATGTAGATCGGCTTGCCGCGCCAGAACACCTTGATGTCCTGTCCTTCGGCAATCGGAGCCAGATCGACCTCGATCGGCGCGCCGGCCGCAATGGTCGAGGCGTCCGGGTTCATCTGGGAGATCAGCGGCCACACGGTGGCGGCTGCGCCGACGGCGGCGACGGCTCCCGTTGCAACAAAAAGGAAATCACGGCGTGTCGGATGGTCCGCCGAAGACGCTGTCGTCACGATTCCAAGCCCTTTCTCATCTGCAGCCAGCGGAACCGCCCCGCAGACGCGGAAAGCGCGTCCGGAAGAGGCTGCCGGCGCCCGCGGCCCCCGCGGCGGCAGAACGACCGCATTATCCCTGCCAGACAGGCGGAACAGGCAGTCCAGAATCGTTCTATTGGCACCCTTGCCGGGCGAGCGCAAGCCCGCTATCGGCTCACAACGGTGCAATGCACTAAATCCGCGCTGGCCGTGATTTATTCGAGACATTTCATCGGGACTTCGCAGGCCACGACACCATGCAGATCGCCCTTTTCCAGCCTGACATCCCCCAGAACACGGGGACGATTCTACGCCTCTGCGCCTGTCTGGATGTGGCGGCCCATATTATCGAGCCGGCCGGGTTTCCGGTGTCCGACCGGCATTTCCGCCGGGCGGGCATGGACTATCTCGACCAGGTGTCGATCACCCGTCACGACTCATGGTCAAAATTCGAACAATGGCGTAACGAGGCGGGCTTCCGGCTGGTGCTGCTTACAACCAAGGCGGCCAGTTCCTATCTGGATTACCGCTACGGCCGGGACGATATCCTGCTGTTGGGGCGGGAATCCGCTGGTGTTCCCGACGAGGTCGCCGCCGCTGCCGATGCGCGGCTGGTGATCCCGATCAAGCCCGGTTTGCGCTCGCTGAATGTGGCGATGGCCGCTGCCATGGCATTGGGCGAGGCGGTGCGGCAGACCGGTTCCGCGATCCAGCGATAAAGGCGGCCCAAGGAAACATGGTGCAGAGACGGTGAGTTACGCGGTCAAAGAGATTTTCCTGACGTTGCAGGGCGAAGGCGCGCATGCCGGCCGCGCGGCGGTGTTTTGCCGGTTTTCCGGCTGCAACCTCTGGAGCGGCCGCGAACAGGACCGCGCCACCGCCACCTGCCAGTTCTGCGACACCGACTTTGTCGGCACCGATGGCACGCTGGGCGGCCGATACGCCTCGGCCGACCAACTCGCCGATACCATCGCCGCGCAATGGACCGGCGAAAATACCAACCGCTACGTCGTCCTGACCGGCGGCGAGCCGCTGCTGCAGGTCGACACGGCCTTCATCGACGCGCTGCATGCGCGCGGCTTTGCGATCGGCATCGAGACCAACGGCACCATCGAGCCGCCCGATGGGATGGACTGGGTCTGCGTCAGCCCCAAGGCCGGTGCCGGCCTCGTGGTGCGCAGTGGACATGAATTGAAACTGGTCTATCCGCAGGCCGGTGCCCGGCCGGAGGATTTCGCGGACCTCGCCTTCGAGCGGTTCTCGCTGCAGCCGATGGACGGGCCCGACGCGATCGAGAACACCGCACGCACCGTGGATTATTGCCTGCGCCATCCGCAATGGCGGCTCAGCCTGCAGACGCACAAGACACTCGGTATCAGATAGGATTTTGGGCTTTCACGATGTGGGAATTGACGAAATCGTTTCGCTTTGAAGCCGCGCATTCGCTGCCGGGAACGACCTTTGGCGCGGCCAGCGAGGAAATTCACGGCCACTCGTTTCGCGCCGAAGTGAGCGTGCGCGGCACGCCCGATCCCTCGACCGGCATGGTGCTGGATCTCGGCCTGCTCGAACGCAGCATGGCCGAGGTGCAGAAGACGCTGGACCACAAGCTCCTGAACCGGATCGAAGCGCTGGGGACGCCGACGCTGGAGAATATTTCGCGCTTCATCTGGGAACGGGTTCAGCACGCCGGCAAGATCACGCGCGTCAGCGTCCACCGCGACAGTTGCAACGAGAGCTGCACGTATTTCGGGCCGCAGGGATAGGTTTGAATTTTCCGTCATTGCGAGCCAACGGGTCGGCGCAAAGCGCCGCCCGATGATAAACTCCGCGAAGCAATCCAGACTTGTTTCCGGGAAAACTGGATTGTTTCGTCGCTGGCGCTCCTCGCAATGACGGCGAAGATGGTTGGGAGTTGTATATGGACGTTTCGCTGATCGAGGATCGCAAGGCGCGCGCCAGAACCTGGTTCGAGGCGCTGCGCAACGATATCTGCGCCGCCTTCGAAAAACTTGAGGACGACGCGCCGACCGCGCTCTATCCGGGTAGCGCCGGGCGCTTTGTCCGCACGCCGTGGGACCGCACCGATCATACCGGCAAGGCCGGGGGCGGCGGCGGGGTGATGTCGATGATGCACGGCCGGCTGTTCGAGAAGGTCGGCGTGCATTGCTCGACCGTGCACGGCGAATTCTCGCCGGAATTCCGCGCGCAGATTCCGGGCGCCGCCGACGATCCGAGGTTCTGGGCCTCGGGCATTTCGCTGATCGCGCATCTGCGCAACCCGCATGTGCCGGCGGTGCACATGAACACCCGCTTCGTCGTCACCACCAGGGCCTGGTTCGGCGGCGGCGCCGACCTGACGCCGGTGCTCGACCGCCGGCGCAGCCAGCAAGATGCCGATACGCTCGCGTTTCACGCCGCCATGAAAGCGGCCTGCACCGGGCCGAACGGCGTCGCCGATTACGACAAGTACAAGAAATGGTGCGATGAATATTTCTATCTGCCGCATCGCAAGGAGTTGCGCGGCATCGGCGGCATCTTCTACGACCATCATGATTCCGGCGACTGGGAAGCCGACCTGGCCTTTACGCAGGACGTCGGCCGCGCCTTCCTGAACATCTATCCCGAACTGGTGCGGCGCAATTTCGCGACGCCGTGGACCGCTGATGACCGCGAGGAACAGTTGATCCGCCGCGGCCGCTACGTCGAATTCAACCTGCTCTATGACCGCGGCACCATGTTCGGGCTGAAGACCGGCGGCAATGTCGATTCAATCCTGTCGTCGATGCCCCCGGAAGTGAAATGGCCTTGATCGGCTTGTCATGACAGGCCGCTAGACTGAGATTCGCGTCATTCAAAATCCCAGGAGCAGGTCATGGAAGTAAAACCAGGCGATGTCGTCATTCTGAAGTCCGGCGGCCATCCGATGAGCGTGGTCGAGGTGAGCGAGACCACCGCCGCGTGCGTGTGGATGGGCAACGAAGGCGATTTGTTCCGCGAGACACTGCCCCTTGCCGTGCTTGAACTCGCGGAAGCCGAACCGTCCGACGACGAGGAGGACGACGAGGACGAGCATGAAGACGAAGAAGAAGCGGACGAAGAAGACGAGGAAGAGGACGAGCACGAGCCCAAGAAGAAGAAAAAGTAAGGGCACCTGACGTCGCCGGGCCATCATCGTTCCCGGCGACGTCGTTCGCCGGGATTGGACCCGGCGCGAGGGATTTGATATGCGCGGGAGCCCGGCCGCGGCTTCCCGTCCATGCGTCCGGCCATGAAATGGCTTGGAGACCATGACGCACCTGCCCCGCGCGATGTTGATCGACATGGATGACACCATCCTGTCGGCCTATGGCCGCCCCGAAATCGCCTGGAACCAGATCGCCGCCGAGTTCGCCGACGAGTACGGGCCGTTCTCGCCGCACCAGGTGGCCTCGGCGGTTCTCACTTCCGCTCGCAAGTTCTGGGGCGCGGCCGGGCCCGAATGGCGGCTGAAGCTGGATGAAGCGCGCCGCATCGTCGTCAGGGACGGATTTGCCGCACTCGCCGCGGGCGGCCATGCCTTGCCGGATGATCTGGCAGCCCGTCTCGCCAACCGCTTCACCACCTATCGCGAGGAAGCGATGTACGTGTTCCCCGGCGCGCATGACGCCATCGACGCGCTGAAGGCGCACGGGGTCAAACTGGCGCTGGTGACCAACGGCGCCGCCGAGACCCAGCGCGCCAAGGTCGAACGCTTCGAACTGACCCATCGCTTCGATCACATCCAGATCGAAGGCGAGCATGGTTTCGGCAAGCCGGAAGAGCGCGCCTATCTGCACGCCATGCAGGCGCTCGGCGTCACGGCACAGGAGACCTGGATGATCGGCGACAATCTGGAGTGGGAAGTCGAGGCGCCGCAGCGCCTTGGCATCTATGCGGTCTGGATCGACGTTCACGGCGACGGCCTGCCGGCCGAATCCACCGTCAAGCCCGACCGTATCATCCGCTCGCTGACGGAGTTGCTGTCGGCCGATTAAATCAACGCAGCGCCGACCAGATCATCACCAGGCCGCCGGTGATCACGGCGACATCGAGGATCGCGGTGTGAATGTGCACCGGCATGCGCTCGACAAAGGCCTTGGCAAGAAATGCCCCGGGGATCGCCACCGCGCCGATCAGAAGCGCAAAGGCAAGCACCTGCGCCGTGACGACGCCGGCCATGCCGAACACCGAAATCTTGACGACGCTGGTCGCGAGCGAAATCACCGCGTCGGTCGCGATCACGGCGGCGCCTTCGAGTCCCGCCGCCATCAGCAACGACAGCAGGATGACGCCCGAGCCGGAGGTGCCGCCGACCACCACGCCGTAACCCACCGCGCCGGCGGCAAGCGCGGCGTCGCCGATCCTGACCTGGTGGTGCTTGGCTAGCCGGCGCAGCGGCACACTCAGGATCAGCATGCTGCCGATCACCAGCGCCGCACCGGCACCGCTCAGCCGCGTATAGCCGTAGGCGCCGAGCGCCGTGGAGAGGATCGCCGCCGATACGACGATCAGCGCGCGGCGACGGTCTGCATAGCGGATGTAGGCCACGAAGCGGCTGAGATTGGTGAAGATGGAGGAAATCGCGATGATCGGCACCACCGGTTCGGCCCCGATCAGCGGCACCAGCACCAGCGGCATCAACGCCCCGGTGCCGTAGCCCGCAAGGCCGCCGATGACGGAGGCAAACAGCGCCATGCCGGCGACCAACAGCAGCTGAGCCACGGAAATGTCGGCGAAGCCGGAAAGAATATTCACAAACGGTGATCGCGATGGAAGCGTGTGACGGTCTGGTCGGCAATAGCGGCAAGGGCTGCCGGGGCAAGCGGAAAATCCGCAGCCAGCCAGGCATCTTCGGCAAGCGTCAGCACATGGCCGAGCGCCGGCCCCTCGGCGATGCCGCGGGAAATGAAATCGGCCGCGCGGAGCGGAAACTTCGGCGCGGTCCAGCGCTGCGGCAGCTTGGCGAATTCGCGCCAATACGCGGCCTCGAAGCTTTCGCCCGAACGCGCCCAGGCCAGCATCAGGCGATCGCGGTATTGTGCCTCGCCGAGCCGGTAGAGCCGTTGCCGCGCCCTCAACTCGTCCATGCCGGCCAGCCGCCACCAGCGATGCCCCATGGAATCCAGCATCTTGGTTTCCGCGTTGGAAAGACGCAGGCGCGCGGCGACGCGTTTGGCATCCTCGGTCACGGCAACGGCAAGCGCAGCCAGCCGGCGCACCGGGTCCGGCGCGAGCCCCAGCGCCCGCTCCGCCGATATCATCGCCGCGAACGGCCCGGTATAGGTGACGCTGCCGACAATCGTCAGCAGCAGGCCGGCATCCGCCATCGCGGTGACCGCCGCCTCGGCGCCGTCGGCGACCAACAGCTTGAGCATCTCCATCCGCACGCGTTCGGCAGAAAGATTAGAAAAGCCCGCGCGCCCGGCGATGCAGGCCAGATAACCCGCGCGATCGGGCGCGCCGGCGCCATAGGCGGCATGCATGCGGAAAAACCTGAGGATGCGCAGATAATCCTCGGCGATCCGTTGCGCGGCATCGCCGATGAATCTCACCCGTCGGGCTTCGATATCGGCAAGGCCGCCGACGTGGTCGTGCACGAGGCCGTCGGCATCGACCGAAAGACCGTTGATGGTGAAGTCGCGCCGCTCGGCGTCGCGGACCCAGTCGCGGCCGAACGCGACTTTGGCCTTGCGGCCATAGGTCTCGGTATCCTCGCGCAACGTCGTGACCTCGAACGGCTGCGCATCGACGACCAGGGTCACTGTGCCGTGGTCGATGCCGGTCGGCACGCATTTGATGCCGGCGGCCTTGGCGCGGCGGACGACTTCGTCGGGCAGCGCCGTGGTCGCGATATCGATATCGCCGGTCGGAATGTTCAGCAGCGCGTTGCGCACCGCACCGCCGACCACGCGGGCTTCCTCGCCATCGCCGTTGAGCAAGGCGAGCACGCGGGCAGCCGCACCGGATTTGAGCCAGGGCGCATCAATGAGCACGCGCCACCTCGCTCATTTCTCGGTCCCTGGAACGAATTTGCCGTTCTCGATATGGGCGGGAATGTAGGTCGAGTCCGGCGCCGCCCCGGAAAAATGCGCCAGCAGCACGAAGCTGACCACCACCAGCAGCAGCGATCCCAGCACCAGCTTGGCGACCAGATGCGCCGGCCAGGAAGATGTCGCCATCAGGCCGGAACGGGTGGCAATCAAAAACACGGCATAGACCGCGAACGGGATCAGGAAAATTCCGACTTCGGTCAATACCGGACGGATCATGAGAGATAAATCCGCTCATACAGCACGCGCAGGATGCCCGCGGTCGCGCCCCAGATGTAGCGCTCGGCATACGGCATCGCGTAATAGGAACGCTCCATGCCGCGGAATTCCTTGTTGTGGATCTGGTGGTTCTCGGGATTCATCAGGAACGCCAGCGGCACCTCGAAGGCATCGACCACCTCGCCTTCGTTGATATCAAGTGTGAAGCCGGGTCTTACCCGCGCCACCGTCGGCAGGATGCGAAACCCGAACGCCGTGCCGTAGAGATCGAGATAGCCGATCGGCTCGACGAAGTCGCGGCTCAGGCCGACTTCCTCCTCCGCCTCGCGCAAGGCGGCGTCGAGCGGCGAAGCATCGGTCGCGTCGATCTTGCCGCCGGGAAAGGAAATCTGGCCGGCATGGCTCGACAGATGCGGCGAGCGCTGCGTCAGCAGCACGGTCGGCTCCGGATGGTCGATGACCGGGATCAGCACCGCCGCCGGCCGCACCGGCTGCTCGCGGGCGACAATCTCGAGCATGCGATCGTTGCCGGAATCGCCGGTCCTCGGAATGATGTTGGGATCGATCAGCCCGGCCGGCACGTCGAAGCTCAGCCGCGCCCGGCTGCGCGCGAAGAATTCCGCCGAACTGACCGGAGCCGCCTCCAGTTTCCTGCGTATCGGCTCGTTCAAAGCGCGTCCCTCACCTGCTTCGCATCCGCCATCGCAAAGAACTCGCCGCCGGATTCGACCCCGAACATCGGTTCGCCATCGACCACCCGCTCTTCGCCCATGTCAACCAGATCGTAATAGAGCGCACGGGTCACCTTGGCCCAGAGGTCGGCGCGAACGTGCAGATAGGGCGTCAATCCGCCATCGGCTGCCATCTCGAATCGCAGGCGATGTCCGGAGTCGCAAGGCACCCAGTCGTCAACATTGGTGCGAAAGCGCAAGAGCCGGCCGCGGTCGCCAGCCTCGTTCAGCATCTCGACCGCCATGAACGGCGCGTCGTCGACGCGGATGCCGACCTTCTCGACCGGGGTCACGAGAAAGTGCTTGCCGTCCTCGCGCTTCAGGATCGTCGAGAACAGCCGCACCAGCGCCGGCCGTCCGATCGGCGTCCCCATGTAGAACCACGTTCCGTCGCCCGCGATTCGCATGTCGAGATCGCCGCAGAACGGCGGATTCCACAGATGCACCGGCGGCAGCCCCTTGCCGGCTGCCGTGGCGTTGACGGCTTCTCGCGCGGCTACCGTCAGGCCTTCGAGCTTGTTGCCCTCAAGCTTGTTGCCTTCAAGCTTGTTGTCTTGGAGCCCCTGATCGCCGGTTTGCCCTTGCTTCGCCATTGTTTGACCTGAGTCTGACTGCTTCGATCTGGCACGATTGGTGCACGTCTTCCGATATCGATCCCGGACGATTTGCGCCCGTATTATTCCGGGTCAAGTCGCCACAACGTGATGCCGTTCATACCCCGAAATACCGATAATGTGGGGATAGTTTAATTCAACGAATACAGGGCCTTTGCATAGGTTTAGCATGAGGTTCGTGGCATGACGACGCAATCGGCGGCGTCATGAAGCGGTTTGGCTCCGGATCCGTAAATCTCTGGATCCGTGAAGGAGAGAGACATGGCGAACGCAGACGGTGTCGAGAAACTCGAGGACGCAATCGTCCGCTCGGCCGAGCAGGTCGCCGGCCAGATCCGCGCCGCCAAGGAAGCGATCGCCACCGTCATCTACGGCCAGGACCGGGTCATCGAAAACACCCTGGTGACGATCCTGTCCGGCGGACATGCGCTCTTGATCGGGGTTCCCGGTCTCGCCAAGACCAAGCTAGTCGAAACGCTCGGCATCACGCTCGGCCTCGACGCCAAGCGCATCCAGTTCACGCCGGACCTGATGCCGTCGGACATTCTGGGCGCCGAGGTGCTGGACGAGAGCAATTCCGGCAAGCGCTCGTTCCGCTTTATCGCTGGCCCGGTGTTCGCGCAGCTGCTGATGGCCGACGAAATCAACCGCGCCAGCCCGCGCACCCAATCGGCGCTGCTGCAAGCCATGCAGGAACAGCACATCACGGTTGCCGGCGCGCGCCACGATTTGCCAAAACCGTTCCACGTGCTGGCGACGCAAAACCCGCTGGAGCAGGAAGGCACCTATCCGCTGCCGGAAGCGCAGCTCGACCGCTTCCTGATGGAGATCGACGTCGATTATCCCGATCGCGACGCCGAACGCCGCATCCTGTTCGAAACCACCGGCGCTGACGAAACGCTCGCCAAGGCCTCGATGAATGCGGAGATCCTGATTGCCGCGCAGCGGCTGGTACGGCGGCTGCCGGTCGGCGACAGCGTCGTCGAGGCGATCCTTTCGCTGGTGCGCTCGGCGCGTCCCAATCCCGACGGCGACGGCGACAAGCTGATCGCCTGGGGACCGGGCCCGCGCGCCAGCCAGTCGCTGATGCTGGCGGTCCGCGCCCGCGCGCTGCTCGACGGCCGCCTCGCGCCCTCGATCGACGACGTGCTCGATCTGGCCGAGCCCGTGCTCAAGCACCGTATGGCGCTGACCTTCTCGGCGCGCGCCGAAGGACGCACCATTCCTGACGTGATCAGGCAGTTGAAGACGCGGATTGGTTGATGGCCGCAGAGACCAAGCACCAAAGTGGGGAGATTGTTGCGATCCGACGTGCCGATGGTGAAAGCCGAACGCTCGCCGCATCGTTGCCCCGTCTCGTGCTTGAAGCCCGCCGCATCGCCGCCAACGTCATCCATGGTCTGCACGGCCGACGCCGCGCCGGCGCCGGCGAGAGTTTCTGGCAGTATCGCCGCTTCGTCTCGGGCGAGCCGTCGCAGAACGTCGACTGGCGGCGCTCGGCGCGCGACGATCATCTCTATGTCCGCGAGCAGGAATGGGAGGCCGCGCATACCGTGTGGCTGTGGCCGGACCGCTCGCCGTCGATGGCGTTTGCCTCCAGGGGCGCGCGCGACAGCAAGCTGGAGCGCGGCCTGATCGTCACCTTTGCGCTGGCTGAGCTCCTGGTCGCGGGCGGCGAACGCGTCGGCATTCCCGGCCTGATGAACCCGACCGCCAGCCGCAGCGTGATCGACAAGATGGCGCAAGCGATGCTGCACGACGATGCCGCGCGCGCCAGCCTGCCGCCGTCGTTTGTGCCGTCGGCGCTGGCCGAGATCGTGGTGCTGTCGGACTTCTGGTCGCCGATGCCGGAAATCCGCACCATGCTCGCCGGCCTGTCGGCCTCCGGCGCCCATGGCACGCTGATCCAGATCGTCGATCCCGCGGAAGAAACCTTTCCTTATTCGGGCCGGGTCGAATTCGTCGAACCCGAGGGCGGCGGCGTCATCACCGCGGGCCGCGCCGAGAGCTGGGCGCAGGATTACGTCGCGCGCGTCGCACTCCATCGCGACGAGATCCGCAACGAGACCAACAAGCTCGACTGGCTGTTCTCGACCCACACCACCAGCCGCTCCGCCGCCGAACTCTTGCTGTTCCTGCACTCGGGCATGATGGTGAGCAAGGGCAGCGTGCGCTCCTCAACCGTGAAGGTGGGACGAAGCGCATGATCGCAGGGCTTCCCCTCACCTTCGCCGACCCGTTGCTGCTGATGGGGCTGTTGACCCTGCCGGTGCTGTGGTGGCTGTTGCGCGTGATGCCGCCGCGGCCCAAGCGGATCGAGTTTCCGCCGACGCGGCTGTTGTTCGACATCAGGCCCAAGGAAGAAACCCCGTCGCGCACGCCGTGGTGGCTGACCTTGCTGCGCCTCACCGCCGCGGCATTGGTCATTCTCGCCGCCGCCGGGCCGATCTGGAATCCGCAGACCGGCGTCGGCGGCAGCAACGCGCCGCTGGTGATCCTGCTCGACGACGGCTGGAGTGCGGCTTCGAGCTGGGACATCCGCATCAAGGCCGCCGATGAACTGATCGCCAATGCCGACAACGACCGCCGCGGCGTCGCACTGGTTCCGCTGTCCGAACCGGCGCGCGACATCACCCTGATGCCCGGCGGCACCGCGCGGGTCGCCCTGCGCCAGCTCGCGCCAAAGCCGTATGCGATCGAGCGCGTCGAAACGCTTGCCGCCGTCGAACGGTTCCTGAAGGCGACCGGCGATGCCGAAATCGCCTGGCTGTCCGACGGCATCGACACCGGGCGCGGCACTGAATTCCTCGAAGGCCTCGGCAGGACCGTCGGCGACCGCAAGCTGACGGTGTTCGAGGGTGGCGCATCGCCTGCGCTGGCGCTGGTCGCCGCCGAGAATGCCGCGGCCAAGATGACCGTGAAGGTGCTGCGCACCACCAGCGGCAATGCCGCCGGTGTGGTGCGCGCGATCGACGCCAAGGGTTCGCCGATCGGCGAGGCACGGTATGCGTTCGGATTGCAGGACCGCGAAGCCGAAGCGGCGTTCGATCTGCCGGTCGAACTGCGCAACGATATCGCGCGGCTGGAAATATCCGGCGAGCGCTCCGCCGGCGCGGTGCAACTGTTGGACAAGCGCTGGCGGCGTCGCGCCATCGGCGTCGTCACCGGTGCGACCAGCGATACCGCGCAGCCGCTACTGGCTTCGACCTTCTATCTGACCCGTGCGCTGCAGCCCTTCGCCGATGTGCGGCTCGGCGACCGCGGCGCGCCGCAGCAGGTGATCGCGCAGTTCCTCGATCAGCGGCTGCCGATGATCGTGATGGCCGATGTCGGCACGCTGTCGCCGGAAATCCGCGAACGCCTGAACGCATGGATCGATCAGGGCGGCGTGCTGGTGCGCTTCGCCGGTCCCCGTCTGGCGCAGGCCGATGACGATCTGGTGCCGGTGAAACTGCGCCGCGGCGGCCGCACGCTCGGCGGCAGTCTCACCTGGGAAAAGCCGCAGCATCTGGCCTCGTTCGCCGCCGACGGCCCGTTCGCGGGGCTTAACGTGCCCAAGGACATCACCATCAGCCGGCAGGTGCTGGCCGAGCCCGATGCCGTGCTCGCAACCAGGACCTGGGCGTCGCTGGAAGACGGCACGCCGCTGGTCACCGGCGAACATCGCGGCAAGGGCGTCGTCAGCCTGTTCCATGTCGGCGCCGACTCGCGCTGGTCGGACCTGCCGATGTCCGGCAGCTTCGTCGAAATGCTGCGGCGGCTGGTCGATATGTCCGGCTACACTTCCAAGCCCGGCCCCGGCGTCGCCAGCGAAGCGGCCAATGTCGAAACCGTGGCGCCGCTGCGCACGCTCGACGGCTTCGGCGCGTTCGGGCCGCCGCCCTCGACCGCCAAGCCGATGCCGGCCGACTATCGCGATCGCGCCACCTCAGATCATCCGCCCGGCTTCTACGGCTCCGCCGAAGGTCCGATCGCCGTCAATACGCTGGCATCGGCCGATCGCATCGCCGCGCTCGATACGTCATCGCTGCACGCGCAGCATGCCACCTACTCCAACGCCGAGCCGCGTGACTTGCGCGGCATCCTGCTGTCGTCATCGCTGCTGTTGTTCCTGATCGATGCGA
This sequence comes from Bradyrhizobium ottawaense, assembly GCF_900099825.1. NCBI lineage: Bacteria > Pseudomonadati > Pseudomonadota > Alphaproteobacteria > Hyphomicrobiales > Nitrobacteraceae > Bradyrhizobium > Bradyrhizobium ottawaense. Next base: position 1,993,043 of record NZ_LT629693.1, read on the forward strand.
TCGTGATCGCGATGCTGGGCGCCGGCCTTGCCGCGCTGTGGCGCCGGCGTACCGCGACGGCAGCGCTTGTCCTGGCGCTGATCCTGGCCGCGACGTCGATCGCGCCGTCGCCGGTGCGCGCCGACAACCCGGTGCGCGCCGACAACAATGACGACTTCGCCATCAAGGCGGTGTCGCAGACGCGGCTCGCCTATGTCGTCACCGGAAATGCCGACGTCGATTCCATCGTCAAGGCCGGCATGGCCGGGCTGACGCTGTTCCTGGCGCAGCGCACGGCGCTGGAAGCCGGCGATCCCGTCGGCATCGATCCCGCCCGCGACGAACTGGCGTTCTTCCCGCTGATCTACTGGCCGGTGGTGCCGGGCGCGCCAAAGCCGCCGCAGGACGCCATCAACCGCATCGACGCCTACATGAAACAGGGCGGCACGGTCGTGTTCGATACCCGCGACGCCATCGAGGCGCCGCCGGGCGACAACGGCGCGTCGCAGACGCCGGGGATGCAAACCCTGCGCGAGATTCTTTCCTCGCTCGACGTGCCCGAGCTCGAGCCGGTGCCGCGCGAGCATGTGCTGACCAAGACGTTCTATCTGCTGCGCGACTTCCCCGGCCGCTTCAACGCCGGCCAGACCTGGGTCGAAACCCTGCCGCGCGAGGACGACGACGAGACCGCCTCGAAGCCGGCGCGCGGCGGTGACGGCGTTTCGCCGATCATCATCACCTCGAACGATCTCGCCGGTGCCTGGGCGATCCGCCCCGACGGCCAGCCGATGCTGCCGCTGACACCCGGCGAGCCGCGCCAGCGCGAATTCGCCTTCCGCGCCGGCGTCAACATCGTGATGTACACGCTGACCGGCAACTACAAGGCCGACCAGGTTCACGCGCCCGCCCTCATCGAACGGCTGGGACAGTAGAGCATGCAGTACGGTATCGCGTTTACACCCCTCGTTCCCACGCTCGTGCTGTGGATCGCACTCGCCGCGATCGTCGTGATCTCGACGCTGCTGCTGCTCGGCCGCGCGCGCGGGGCCGCGGTGCGCGCGGCGGCGCTGGCGCTGATCCTGCTGGCGCTCGCCAATCCTTCCTTCACCCGCGAGGACCGCGAGCCGTTGTCCTCGGTCGCCGCCGTCGTGATCGACAAGAGCCCGAGCCAGAATTTCGGCACGCGCAACGACGAGACCGCGAAGGCGCAGGAAGCGCTGGTCGATACCCTGAAGAAGATCAAGGGGCTGGAAGTGCGCGTCGTCGAGGCCGGACAGGCTGATGGCGAGACGGATGGCACCAAATTGTTCGGCGCGCTGTCCTCGGCGCTCTCGGACGTCCCGGTCGATCGCGTTGCCGGCGCGTTCCTGATCACCGACGGCCGGGTGCATGACATTCCCGCCAACGCCGCGGCTGTCGGCTTCCAGGCGCCGGTGCATGCGCTGATCACCGGCCGCAAGGACGAGCGCGACCGCCGCATCGCGATTTCGGCGGCGCCTCGCTTCGGCATTGTCGGACAGACCCAGACCATCACCTACCGGCTCGACGATCAGGGCGTCACCAACCAGCGCGCCAAGATCGTGATACGCCGCGACGGCGAGGTGATCAGCGAGCGCACGCTCACGAGTGGTCAGACTTCCAGTGTCGAGATCGACATCAAGCATGCCGGCCCGAACATCGTCGAGATCGAGGCCTCGCCGCTGGAGAACGAACTGACACTGGTCAACAACCGCGCCGTGGTCGCGATCGACGGCGTCCGCGACAAACTGCGCGTGCTGCTGGTGTCCGGCGAGCCGCATTCCGGCGAACGCACCTGGCGCAACCTGCTGAAGTCGGACGCCAGCGTCGACCTTGTGCACTTCACAATTCTGCGTCCGCCGGAGAAACAGGACGGCACGCCGATCAACGAGCTATCGCTGATCGCGTTTCCGACCCGCGAACTGTTCCAGCAGAAGATCAACGAATTCCAGCTGATCATCTTCGACCGCTATGCCCGCCAGGGCGTGCTGCCGATCGCCTATTTCGACAACATCGCCCGCTACGTCCGCGCCGGCGGCGCGGTGCTGGTATCGGCCGGGCCGGACTACGCCTCGACCACCAGCATCTGGCGCACGCCGCTGGATTCGGTGCTGCCGGCCGAACCGGTCGGCGTCACCGAAAAACCGTTCTATGCGCATCTGAGCGACGCCGGCAAGCGCCACCCGGTGACGCGTGGCCTCGAAGGCTCCGCCACCGAGCCGCCGCACTGGAGCCGGTTCTTCCGCACCGTCGAGACCCGCAACAGCGTCACCCCGCCTGTCATGACCGGCGCCGACGGCAAGCCGCTGTTGCTGCTGTCGCGCTTCGGCGAAGGCCGCGTCGCGCTGTTGCTGTCGGACCATATCTGGCTGTGGGCGCGCGGCTATGAAGGCGGTGGACCGCATCTGGACTTGCTGCGGCGGATGTCGCACTGGCTGATGAAGCAGCCGGACCTCGACGAGGAGGCGCTGCGCCTGCAGATCCAGGGCAAGGACCTCGTGGTGGTGCGCCAGACCATGGCCGACACCGTCGCACCTGTCACGGTGACCTCGCCGAGCGGCACCACAAAAGAATTGACCCTTGTTGTCGGCGATCCCGGCGAATGGCGTGCGACGCTGCCTGCGAACGAACTCGGGCTGTGGCAGGCGACCGACGGCACGTTGAAGGCGCTGATCAATGTCGGGCCTACCAACCCGAAGGAATTTTCCGAAGTCACCTCGACCACCGAGATGCTGAAGCCGCTGGCGCAGGCGACCGGTGGCGACGCGCGGCGCGTGGTCGATGGCACCAGCCTCGACATGCCCCGCATCGTGCCGGTCCGTGCTTCCGGCATCTATCGCGGCGACGGCTGGCTCGGCGTCAAGATGCGCGACGCCAGCGTCGTCAAGGGCGTCGGCGTGCTGCCGATGTTCGCAGGCCTGATCGGGCTGTTGCTGCTGCTCGGTGCTTTCGCAGCAACGTGGGTACGCGAGGGGCGGTAGGCGCGACTGCCACGCCTGCTCTATGTCCCTCATCCTGAGGAGCGGCCACTTGGCCGCGTCTCGAAGGATGAACAGCCCGGCCGTATCCTTCCAGGCTCGCCCAACGGTGCAAGTGCACCGCAAGGCTCGCACCGCCAGCGATAACGGCGAAGCCATTACGCGGGGATGACGGGTCGAACATCAGGCGGACATCACGCGCTGCTCCCGCCGTTGCATCAATCCCACATCACGCGCCGAACTATCGCCGCGCACCCGACCTACGGTTGACATCGCCCTTTCCTTCCGATGTTATAATATAACATTGGGACGAAGACCCGGATGAACTGGTTCCGAAAACATCTCAGAGGTGGCTCGCGGCTGGCGCTGTTTGCGCTCGCGATCCAGTTTGTGATGGCGTTTGGCCATTTCCACGGGTTGGCGGCGCAGGCCGCGCCTTCGATTCAGACCGGCGTAACGAACGCCGACTTCGCCCACACCGCAGGAATAGCCGCGCAAACGGCGGCCGATGAGGTCGCGCAGAAGCAGCAGCCTTCCACCCCGGACACCGATCAGCAACCGACGGATAATTGCGCGATCTGCGCCGTCATGTCGCTTGCCGGCAACCTGCTGTTCGCAACGCCGCCGCTGTTGCAACTGCCGCAGGCGGTCGAATTTCTCTATCTCACGACCGACGCCGAGTTCGTTCACCTGAACTCGATCTATCCGGCGTTCCGGTCCCGCGCACCACCCGCCTCCTGACATCGATTGATTGATGCGCCCTTCCGAAGCCGTTCGCATCAAGCGGGCCACTCTCAAGGGATAAATCGAAATCGGTCCGTCGCACATCGACGGCAAGGCGCTTCCAAAGGTTCGTCGATAACGCGAATTCCGGTGGCAGCCTCTCAGGATCGGACAATGACGCTCTCGTTAAGAACCACTCTCCTGCTCTCCAGTTCAGCGTCACTGCTGCTCGGCCTGGGAACCCCTGCAATGTCGCAGACCGCAGCTCCCGCGGCGGGCGGCTCTACCACGCTTCCAAAGATCGAGGTCGTGGCACCGCCGCGCGCCCAACCAACGCGCCGGCCCAAGGCGCGCGTCGTCACGGGGGTACGCCGCGAGACGCCCGCCGCACCGCCGCCGCAGACCGAGGCGCAAGTGGTCGCGGGCAAGAACGAGAAGTTTGACACGACGCGCCAGAACATCTTCGCGCCAACCGGCGCCAACTCCTCTCAGATCAACCACCAGGCCATCGAGGCGCTGCCGCAAGGCACCAATACGACGCTGGACAAGGTGCTATTGCAACTACCCGGCGTAACGCAGGATTCGGCCGCAAGCGGTGAATTGCACGTACGAAACGAGCACGGCAATCTTCAATATCGTATCAACGGCATCATGCTGCCCGACGGCGTCGGGGCTTTCGGGCAAATCCTCGACACCGGCATCGTCGGAAGCCTGGCGCTGCTTACCGGGGCGCTGCCGGCGCAATATGGCTTGCGCACCGCGGGCGTGCTGGACATCCAGACCAAGACCGACGCCTTCAACAACTCAGGCAGCGTCAGCGTCTATGGCGGCAGCCGCCAAACGATCACGCCGAGTTTCGAATACGGTGGCACCGCCGGACAAACCCAGTATTTCGTCTCCGGGCGCTATTTCACGAGCAATCTGGGGATTGAGAATCCGACGCCGGCGAAAGAAGCGATTCACGATCGCACCTCGCAGGAGAAAGGATTTCTCTATCTATCGACCGTGCTCGATCCCACCAGCCGCCTGACCCTGATCAGCGGCGTATCGAATGCGGCGTATCAGATCCCCAATAATCCGGGACAGCCGTCCAACTTCACGGCGTTCGGGGTATCCAACTTCGATTCGTCGATGCTCAATGAACGGCAGTACGAGACGACCCAGTTCAACGTATTGGCCTACCAAAAATCGATGGAGGATATCGACTACCAGGTCGCCTATTTCAACCGCTATAACCAGTTGCACTTTCGGCCGGATTTGGTAGGCGACCTCGTCATCAATGGCGTGGCCTCCGATGTCTACCGTCAGAGCGTTATCAATGGCATTCAGGAAGATACCGCCTGGCGCATCGGCTATGCTCATACTCTGCGGTATGGTTTTTCCGTGAGTGCGGAGCGCTCCCTGGTCACCAACATATCCACCGTGTTGCCGCTCGTTGATCCCGCCGATCCAGGCCAAGGCACGATCGATGCGCCGTTCCCCATACTCGATTCCAGCTCCAAGACCGGTTGGCTGCTTGGCACCTATCTTCAGGACGAGTGGAAGATCACCAATAACCTGACCTTGAACGCCGGGTTACGCTTCGACCAGATGTACCAATACGTCAATGCCAACCAGTTCAGCCCGCGTGTCAACGTGAGCTGGGTGCCAGTGGATGGCACCACCTTCCACGCCGGCTACGCGCGCACATTCACGCCGCCGCCGCAAGTGGTGGCTGCTCCGGTTAATCTGACGCTGGTCCAGGGCACATCGCAGCAGCCTGCCGTGCAGCAGAACGATCCGGTGCGGCCGGAGCGGGCGCACGTGTTCGACGCAGGTGTGGTTCAGAAGATCCTGCCGGTACCCGGCCTCGAGGTCGGGATCGATCTCTACTACAAGATCGCGCGCGATCTGCTAGACGACGGGCAATTCGGCGCGGCCTATGTGTTGTCCGGCTTCAATTATGACCGGGCCAATAACGCGGGTGTCGAGCTCAAGGCATCCTACACCAACGGCAACTTCCGCATGTATGGCAACCTCGCCTGGGCGCGCCAACTCGGCACCGACATCGTATCGAACCAGTATTTGTTCGACCCCGATCGTCTGGCCTATATCGCCACCCACTACATCTACACCGACCACAGTCAGACTCTGACCGCGTCAGCCGGTGCATCCTACCTCTGGAACGGCACGCGGTTCAGCGCGTCAATGATCTACGGCAGCGGACTTCGCTCCGGCTTTGCGAATACCGACCACGTGCCGTCCTATACCCAGGTGAATGTCGGAGTATCGCGCGAATATCTCCTCCCGGGATGGACCAAGCCGACGACGGTAAGGTTCGATGTCGTCAACCTGTTCGACAAGATCTACCAGATCAGGGATGGCTCAGGTATCGGCGTGTTCGCGCCGCAGTTCGGACCGCGACGCGGCTTCTATGTCGGCATCACGCAGAAGCTGTGACGCGTGCGCTTTCGCGTGAAGAAAACGCGTCAGAACAACGTCCAGAGTCCTGCAACTAGGACGAAGTCCTGATGCAGGGCATCGGCGTGCGGGCGTTCGCGAACTTGAAGTTTTAGCTGTGCTCCCTCGCCCCGCACTTGCGGGGTCGAGACGAGCGAAGCTCGCTCTTAGAACCTGTATGCTCGTGTGCAGTTTTGTTTTGTGCAATCGCACGCGAGACCGCGGGTGCAGCGCGCCCCCGGTCTTTCCCGCGCCCTCTACTTTTTGGGGGCGGCACGTGACGCAAAGCCCGGGCGCATCGCGCCGCGGCAATGCGGGGTCGTGCCCTCACGCTGTTTGACAATTGAATAGGAAACCGACCCGACATCGAGAATTCGTAGCCCGGATGAGCGAAACGATATCCGGGGCTGACGGCAGTTGCTTATCGTGCTGCACCCGCATATCGCTGCGCTCATGCGGGCTACGGGCTGCGGATGACGCGCCGCTATCTTGCCTTGGTCCAGTCGGGCTGGATCGCGCCGGAGACGTCGTTGAAGGCGCCTTCGACCAGTTCGGCCACCAGCAGGCGGCTGTAGTCGACCGGGCCCGGCATCGTCGCCCGTCCCTTCGGCACCGCCTTGAAGCCGACGCGGCTGTAATAGGCTTCATCGCCGACCAGGATCACCAGGCGATGTCCCTTGGCCCTGGCATCCCCGAGCGAACGATCGAGCAGCATGCGCCCGACGCCGCGGCTGCGGAACGGCGGCTCGACCGTCAACGGCCCGAGCATCAAGGCCGGCGTATCGCCGATGCAGACCGGCAACTGACGCACCGAGCCGACCATCAGCGTGCCGATCCGCGCCGTGAACGACAGATCGAGCAGATGGTCGACGTGTTCGCGCAGGCGGTAGGCGCTGAGCACGAAACGGCCGGGCCCGAAGGTGCGTTCGTGCAGGCGCTCGATCGCCTGCGCGTCCTTTGGCGTTTCGGCCAGGATGGTGACGGAGAGTTCGCTCATGATGAGGCGCGGGATAGCATCTGGCGGCGGCGCGGTCCATCGGCGGAAGCGCCAAAATTCCGCGTTGCCTTAATCCCTGTTGATGGCGGGCTGGGACAAATAGGCCAGCAGCTTCATCTCGCGGCGGCCGCGCGTCACCGTATCCAGCACCAGCCCGGACGAGACCGACAGCACCGCCAGGATCATCAGGCCCATCGACAGCACCGCGGTCGGCAGCCGCGGTACGAGACCTATCTCGAGATAGGTGACGACGACGGGGATCGCGAGCCCGATCGAGACCAGCATCAGGAAGATGCCGATCACGGTGAAGAACCGCAGCGGCTTTTCCGACCGGTACAGTTTCAGGATGGTGCCGAGAATCCGGAAACCGTCTTGCCAGGTGTTCAGCTTGCTGACCGAACCTTCCGGCCGCGCGTAATACGGCGTCTCGATTTCGATAGCCGGCAACGCCAGTTCGAGCGCGTGGACGCTGAGTTCGGTTTCGATCTCGAAGCCGTCGGACAGCACCGGAAAGGATTTGACGAAGCGGCGCGAGAACACGCGGTAGCCGGACAGGATGTCCTTGAAGGCCTGGCCGAACACCGTCGAAAGGAAGCTGGTCAGCATCCAGTTGCCGGTGCGGTGGCCTGGCCGGTAGGCGGCGACCGACTGGTCGACGCGAAAGCCCACCACCATGTCGAGATGATCGCTGACCAGGCGATCGATCATGTGCGGAGCGCTCGGGGCGTCATAGGTCGCATCGCCATCGACCAGCACATAGACGTCGGCGTCGATGTCAGCGAACATGCGCCGGACCACATGGCCCTTGCCCTGGCGGCGCTCGCTGCGCACCACCGCCCCGGCCGCGCGCGCCATCTCGACGGTGCGGTCCCTTGAATTGTTGTCGTAGACGAATATCTCGGCCGCCGGCAGCGCCTTTCGAAAGTCGGCGACCACGGTCGCTACCGCGGTTTCCTCGTTGAAGCAGGGCACCAGAACCGCAACCCGCAACGCTGGTGTCGTCATCGCAGGCCCGCCGAATCACGTTTGTCCATGGGGCGTTTATACCGCAATCGGGCTTTGGCCGGTTGTGCGAAGGCGGCGTAATTCACGACCGCTCAGCGCCAGGTCGAAACCGGCGTCACGCCGTCGAGCACTTCCGCGATCCGCAGCCGCGTACCCGTGGTGGTATCCGCCGGCAGCGCGGTTGCATCGTAGAATCCGCACTCCACGATCTCGCGGTTCGGCTCCGGCAGGCGGTCCTGCCGGAACTGCCTGACCACATAGACCGCTACATGGTCGCGGGGCGATACGTGGCTGTTGAAGAACAGGCCATGCAGGGCCGGTTCGCCGACCAGTTCGATCCGCCCCTCCTCGATCAGTTCGCGCCGCAGGGATTCGAGGAAGCTCTCGCCGACCTCGACACCGCCGCCCGGCAGATGCCAGCCGGACACGTAACTGTGCCGGACCAGAAATACCCTGTCATCGGCATCCAGCACGACACCGCGAACGCCGAGCGTCATGCCGCGGGCGATCCGCCAGTAAAGATGAAACACCTGCCGCAATTGCGGCTCGATACGCTTTCGCAAGGTTTGCAGAGCGGTCACAGATCCCCCGGATGGACAGACGTCACGTTTGATCCTTATATCTCAGCATGATCGCGCGACAGCTCCATATCACGGGCCAGCCGGCGGAATGCCTATGACAGCCTTCACGCTGGCGCATCTGTCCGACCCGCATCTGCCGCCGCTGCCGGCGGCCCGCCTGCGCGATCTCGCCGGCAAGCGTGCGCTGGGTTATCTGAACTGGACCCGCAACCGCCACAAATATCACCGGCGCGAGGTGCTGGATGCGCTGGTCGCCGACATGCAGGCGCAGCGGCCGGACCATATCGCCGTGACCGGCGACCTGGTCAATCTTGCCCTCGAAGCGGAATTCGCCCCCGCGCAGGCCTGGCTCGAAGGCGTCGGCGCGCCGCAGCATGTCACCGTCATTCCCGGCAATCACGACGCGTATGTGCGCGCCACGCAACATCGTTTCGCCGGCGCCTTCGGCGACTATCTGCGCGGCGACGCCGGAACGGAAGGTGAAGCGTTTCCGTTCCTGCGCCGGCGCGGCCCGCTGGCGCTGATCGGCGTGTCCTCGGCGGTGCCGACGCCGCCGCTGATGGCGACCGGCAGGCTCGGCCGCGCGCAGCTCGACACGCTCGACCGTCAGCTTTCGCAATTGTCGGCTGAAGACGCCTTCCGGGTGCTGCTGGTGCATCATCCCCTGCACTCGAAGTCCCGCATGAAGCGGCTGACCGATTCGAGCGGCTTGCGCGCGGTGCTGAAGGCGCGCGGCGCCGATCTGGTGCTGCACGGCCACGACCATATCCATTCGACGATGTGGGTCGAAGGGTCCGACAAGCAGATTCCTGCGATCGGCGTTCCCTCCGCATCGGCGCTGGCGCACCGGCATTATCCGGCCGCGGCGTATAATCTGTTCTCGATCGAACGCGACGGCAACCAATGGCGTTGCTTGCAGACCGTGCGCGGCATCACGGATGGTCTGCGCGTCGAGGAAATCAGGCGGACGCAACTCATCTGACGTCATTGCCTGCAACAAACGCGAAGCGTTTGTGCAAGGGAGCACCGCGACGAAGCAATCCACTCTTCGTCGTGCGGCAAGATGGATTGCTTCGCTTCGCTCGCAATGACGGTCAGAGATTCCGCAAGCTCGCGAACAACGCCAGCGCGAACAGTGCCAGCACGCCGAAGAGGAAGCCGAGCACGAACGTGCCGAACCCGCGGCGGCGTGGCTTTGGCTCCGCCACCGGCTCGGCCAGCGGCGTTGCCACCATCGCATGCTCGCGCTCGATCATGCGGCGTGCGACATAACTGGTGACGGCATCGACGATGACGGGCACGTCATGCGATTCGGCGAGCACGATGCGGCCGAACCTGGTGTCCTGCACGAAGCGATAGATCCGCTTGTCGCGCCCCATCACGACATGGGCGACCACGTCGATCCACAGCCTCGGCGTTTCGCCCTGGCTGACGCCGCGATCGAACAAGTCGACCTTCTCCGGCACCTGGGCAAACAGCGGATCGAGCGCCTCGTTCAGGATCTCGAGCCGCGCGACTTCGGCGTCGCGCAGTTCGACGACGACGCCGGTGCGATCGGCGGCCTCGATCCGGGCCTGGCGCAACGCGTCGCGCAGCCGCGTCGGTCGCGTTTCGCGGGCCTCGTTGCCGGTGTTCTGCGCGTCTGACATTTGCAAGCCGCCTTTGTCCTGAAGGGGGTGGGCCCGGTTAACCTATCAGTAACCGCAACTAGCGCAAAGGTCTTTTATTTTCAATGGCTTACGGCGTCGCCAGCCTCAGGACTCACCGAACACAAGCAAGCGCAAGGCGAAGGAGACGATCGTTCGGCCTGTCCGCAAATTGCAGGCGGCCCCACCCGGAAATCCGGATGGGGCCGCCTGTCCTTGGCGTTTCCCTAGATTCTAGTTGCAGCCGGCCGATCAGGCCGAGACGCGCGAGGGCTCTTCCACGATCGAAAAGCGTACGCCGGCCTTGTGACGGTTCTCTTCAGAAACCGTACGCCAGGCGTCCTCGGCTTCCTTGCGGGTCTTGAACGGACCCTGCACCTGGGCCGAGCCTTCCACGAGCTTGTGGAAGTTCATCGATCCGAACTCGCCGCCAATCACCCAGAAATTGCTGTTCGTCATGGTCGTCTCCTATCGTTACCGTTAGCCGAACTGGTTCATCGTGTTGTGGGCGCCGCCCGCCTTCAGCGCGGCTTCCCCGGCGAAGTATTCCTTGTGATCGTCGCCGATATCGGAGCCGGCCATGTTCTGATGCTTGGCGCAGGCGATACCCTGACGGATCTCCTGGCGCTGAACATTCTTCACATAGCCCAGCATGCCCTGCTCGCCGAAATACTCCCTCGCGAGATTGTCGGTCGACAGCGCTGCCGTGTGATAGGTCGGCAACGTGATCAGATGGTGGAAGATGCCGGCACGCTTGGCCGAATCGGCCTGGAAGGTGCGGATACGCTCGTCGGCTTCAATGGCCAGCGGCGTATCGTCGTATTCCACCTTCATCAGCTCGGCACGATTGTACTTGCTGACATCCTTGCCGGCTTCCTTCATCGCGTCGTAGACCTGCCAACGGAAGTTGAGCGTCCAGTTGAACGAGGGCGAGTTGTTGTAGGCCAGCTTCGCGTTCGGAATGACCTCGCGGATGCGGTCGACCATCTTGGCGATCTGCTCGATATGCGGCTTCTCGGTCTCGATCCACAACAGGTCGGCACCGTTCTGCAGCGAGGTGATGCTGTCGAGCACGCAGCGGTCTTCGCCGGTGCCGGCGCGGAACTGGTAGAGGTTGCTGGGCAGCCGCTTCGGACGCATCATCTTGCCGTTGCGGTTGATGATGACATCGCCATTGCGGGCGTTGTCGGCCGTCACTTCCTCGCAATCGAGGAAGCTGTTGTACTGATCGCCGAGGTCGCCGGGCTTGTGGCTGACAGCGATCTGCTGCGTGAGGCCGGCACCCAGCGAGTCGGTACGGGTCACGATGACGCCGTCTTCGACGCCCAGTTCGAGGAACGCGTGGCGGCAGGCACGAATCTTCGCGATGAAGACCTCGTGCGGCACGGTCACCTTGCCGTCCTGGTGGCCGCACTGCTTTTCGTCAGACACCTGGTTTTCGATCTGCAGGGCGCATGCGCCCGCCTCGATCATCTTCTTGGCGAGCAGATAGGTCGCCTCGGCATTGCCGAAGCCGGCGTCGATGTCGGCGATGACGGGCACGACATGGGTCTGGAAGTTGTCGATCTTTTCGATCAGCGCCGTTTCCTTTGCCTTGTCGCCGGCCTTGCGGGCGGCGTCGAGGTTGCGGAAAATATCGTTGAGCTCACGGGAGTCCGCCTGACGGAGGAAGGTGTAGAGCTCTTCGATCAGCGCCGGCACCGAGGTCTTCTCGTGCATCGACTGATCCGGAAGCGGTCCGAACTCGGAGCGAAGTGCTGCGATCATCCAGCCGGACAGATACAGATAGCGGCGATCGGTCTTGCCGCCGAAATGCTTCTTGACCGAAATCAGCTTCTGCTGCGCGATGAAGCCATGCCAGCAACCGAGCGACTGGGTGTATTTGGTGGGATCGGCGTCATAGGCAGCCATATCGCTGCGCATCAGCGCCGCGGTGTACCGGGCGATGTCCAGGCCGGTCTTGAAGCGGTTCTGCAGACGCATGCGCGCCACGGCTTCGGCGGTGACGCCGTTCCAGGTCGGCTGGGTCTTGAGAAGCGCCTCGGCAGCTCCAAGCTCGCTCAGATAGGAAGCCGGTCCCTGGATAGCCTGGTCGCCGATGCCGCGTGGCTGATAGTTCATTTGCGTGATCCTTTAATCGACATTCTTGACAGTGCATTGCGAAACGTGCCGAGAGGTAAACGCTAAAAAGCTAAATTCGTATAGTCTGCTTGCGTTTGAATGGTGATGTTGTGTAACATCTAAACTTGTCATAGATGTCATTTTGTAAAGTTAGTCACAAAATGGGTCAGGAAAGCTGTCATGCCCGCTGATTCCGGAAAGAAGCTGTTTGTCGGGCCGAGATTCCGGCGAATCCGCCAGCAACTCGGCCTGTCGCAGACCCAGATCGCCGAGGGGCTTGGCATTTCTCCGAGCTATATCAACCTGATAGAGCGCAATCAGCGCCCGGTTACGGCGCAGATCCTGCTCCGGCTGGCCGAGACCTATGACCTCGATCTGCGCGATCTCGCCACCGCCGACGAGGATCGCTTCTTTGCCGAGCTGAACGAAATCTTCTCCGATCCGCTGTTCCGCCAGATCGACCTGCCGAAGCAGGAACTCCGCGACCTCGCCGAACTGTGCCCCGGCGTGACCCATTCCCTGCAACGGCTCTACGCCGCCTATACCGAAGCCCGCCGCGGCGAGACGCTGGTGGCGGCGCAAATGGCCGACCGCGACGAGGGAAGCCGATTCGAAGCCAACCCGATCGAGCGTGTGCGCGACCTGATCGAGGCCAACCGCAATTATTTCCCCGAGCTCGAAACCGCCGCGGAAAACCTCCGCGACGAACTCAACGTGCCGGCCGAAGGCCTGTTCGCCGCACTGGCGGCGCGCTTGCGCGAAAAGCATTCGATCGTCACCCGCATTATGCCGGTCGACGTGATGCGCGAGACGTTGCGGCGGTTCGACCGTCATCGCCGGCAACTGCTGATTTCCGAGTTGGTCGATGGCTCGGGGCGCAGCTTCCAGCTCGCGCTGCAGATCGGTTTGACCGAATCCAGCACCGCCATCGACGCCATCGTCAACCGCGCCGGCCCGCTCGACGACACGCCACGCCGGCTCTACCGGATTACGCTGGCGAATTATTTCGCCGCGGCTGCGATGATGCCCTATCAGGCGTTTCACGCCGCCGCCGAAGCGCTGAGCTACGACGTCCATGTGCTGGCGCAGCGCTTCAATGCCGGCTTCGAACAGGTCTGCCATCGCCTGACCACGCTGCAGCGGCCGAATGCGCGCGGCGTGCCGTTCTTCCTGCTGCGCGTCGACAATGCCGGCAATGTCTCCAAGCGGTTTTCTTCCGGCACGTTTCCGTTTTCGAAATTCGGCGGCACCTGCCCGCTGTGGAACGTGCATTCGACCTTCGACACGCCGGACCGACTGCTCCGCCAGGTGATCGAACTGCCGGACGGCACCCGCTATTTCTCGATCGCGCAGATGGTGCGCCGCCCGGTGGCGCCGCATCCGCAGCCGCAGCCGCGCTTTGCGATCGGGCTCGGTTGCGAAATCCGCCACGCGACCAAACTCGTCTACGCTGCCGGAATGGATCTGGAGAAGGCCGAGGGGACGCCGATCGGCGTCAACTGCCGGCTCTGCGAACGCGAAAACTGCAGCCAGCGCGCCGAGCCGCCGATCACGCGGACGCTGATCCTGGACGAGAACACGCGGCGGGTGTCGTCGTTCGCGTTCAGTAACGCAAGAGAGTTGTGAGCCATCTAATCCGCTAATCCTTTAGCTTGGACAGGACAATCGAATGTTCGTCTCATTCTTCCCGCGCCCAAAGTTGTTCTTCATCTCCGCGATCGTGTGGACCGCGCTGGCGATGACACTCTGGTACAGTTTTGCCGCCGAGTTGATCGGCTCGTCGGCACCCGGGGTCGTCGGCGTCGATATGTTCTGGACGGCGCGCTCGCTGTGGTTCGATCTTTATTTTGTGCTGAGCGTCGCTGTCTTCACCGGCTTCTGGATGTGGTTCGCGCCGCATCCCTGGACGCCATGGTCGATCGTGGGCTCGGCGCTGATCCTGTTCGCCACTTACTTTCAAGTTCAGGTAAACGTCGCCATCAACGCCTGGTTCGGGCCGTTCTACGATCTGGTCCAGGCCGCGCTTGCGAAAACGAGGCCGGTGACGCTGCCGGAGTTCTACGGCCACATATCGACCTTCGCCTCCATCGCCGTGGTCGCGGTCGTGGCCGGCGTGATGACGCGCTTCTTCGTCAGCCATTACATCTTCCGCTGGCGCACCGCGATGAACGACTTCTACATCGCCAACTGGCCGCGGCTGCGCACCATCGAGGGTGCCTCGCAGCGCGTGCAGGAAGACACCATGCGGTTTGCCAGCACCATGGAAAGTCTCGCTGTCGAACTCATCAGTGCCAGCATGACGCTGCTGGCGTTCCTGCCGGTGCTGATGAAGCTCTCCAGCAGCGTCACGGAGCTGCCGCTGGTCGGCTCCATCGCCTATCCACTGGTCATTGCTGCGGTGCTCTGGTCCGTGCTCGGAACCGGTTTGCTGGCGTTGATCGGCATCAAGCTGCCCGGCATTGAGTTCTTCAACCAGCGGGTCGAAGCTGCCTACCGCAAGGAACTGGTGCTCGGCGAAGACGACACGGCCCGTGCCGATCCACCGACCCTCAACGAGCTGTTCATCAACATTCGCCGGAACTATTTCCGGCTTTATCTGAACTTCCTGTACTTCAACGTCGGCCGCATCGTTTATCTGCAGATTGACGCCGTTTTCGCCTACATCCTGCTGGGACCCACCATCGTGGCCGGCAACATCACGCTTGGCACCATGAACCAGATCATCAGAGCGTTCGGGCAGGTCCGAACCTCGTTTCAATATCTGATCACCTCCTGGAGCACCATCGTCGATCTGATCTCGATCTATAATCGCCTGCGTGCATTCGAGGCCACGCTCCACGGCGAACCGCTGCTCTCGATCGAGTCCGTGGCGGACCCGGCGGGGTTGTGATTCGGTTTTGGTCATCATCGCGAGTCACCGGGGCGGCGTCAGGCGCCGCCCCAAGCCGCTTCAATCCGCGAGCGCGAACGCCTTGCACCAGCCATCCTTGCTGACCTCCCCCTCCACCACCTTGCAGCCGCTTGGCGGCTCGAACAGCGTGCATAATCCGCAGCTATAAATGCCGTTTGGCGTGTCCCGATACTCGGCCTGCTGCCGTGTCATCTTGTCCGACGCTTCGGCATGCGCGATCCGGGACCAAAGCCCCGCCGTTGCAACCCCGGCCGCCGCGCGCATGATCTTTCGCCGCGAGGGGTTCGATCGCTGTTCAGCCATGAGGCTTCTCCTGTCGTTGCGCGGATATTGTAATGCGCTCTCCCCGTCATTGCGAGCCAACGGGTCGCGCGAACGCGCGCCCGATGACGGTTGATGGATACAACTTCGCATTCTCGCGGCGCATCAAACAGAAAGGCCCGCCGTCAAGGCGGGCCTTTTGTCGACGGATCGCGCGAAGATCAGATCGCGCTGCCGTAGTAGTCGTTGACGGCGCGGGTGCGGGTCGCGTCGCCCCAGTTCCATGCATTGTCGTTGCCGTATTTCGGCGCGCCCTTGAGCTGCGCCTCGGTCACGCCGGTGATGTAGCCGCCGAGCGAGGTGTCGTACTTCAGCGTTTGCCACGGCAGCGGATAGTGATCGTCGCCGATGCCGAGGAAGCCGCCGAACGACAGCACCGCGTAAGACACCCTGCCGCTCTGCTTGTCGATCATGACGCGTTCGATCGAACCGATCTTGGTGCGATCGGCGCCATAGACCGCAGTTCCCTCGACCTTGTCGCTGCCGATCAGATTGCCTTGTTCCCGTACTTCCGTAACCATGTGTCTTCCTCCATGTGTGAGTAGATCGAGGAAAACGACGGGCGCGGTCAAACGTTCCTGTGGTGACATCAATCAGAATGACGCGTCGGGTGCGCGGTGCGGGTTCCTGTGTTACGTTTTGTACCGAGCAACTGAATCGGTCGCTCGTGCCAAGATGACTTTGGGGAGGCCGCATGCGTTCGGTTCTATTCGCACTCGCGCTGTTGTTGATCGGCGGCAGCGCTGTCGAAGCGGCCTGCACCTGCCTGTGCGTCGACGGGCAAATGCAGCCCGTGTGCGATAGTGGGATCAACCCGCCAAAGGTCTGCCCGCCGACGGTGTGCCGGCCTCCGAAACCGTCGGTCGCTCCGGTCATCCCGCCGAACGTGCTGCCGCTGGGTGGGTCGGAGTGCAAGCAGGCCCAGGTTTGCGATACCTCGGGCAAGTGCGTGTGGGAACAGGTCTGCCGCTGAGGCGCAGGGTCTAGGTCGGCGCACAGGCCGTGCTGATGATTTTTCCGGTTTCACTGAAACGGAAATGGGTGCGAACGGACCGGCCGTCGTGATCCCTGTAATCCAGCGACACGCCGCCGGCCTCGGGCAACAACGCATCGATCGCAAACGCGCCCGGCACCGGCTCCTTCAACTTCGGAAGCCAGTAGCGTTCCACGCCGGACTTGCCGCGAAAGCTGCCGCCTTCGCAACAGTCGACCTTGGCCGCATCGTCGTAGAGATCGACAAGGGCTGCGAGACTGCGCTGCCGGCAGGCGTCAATCCAGTCCACCACGGTACCAATCGGATCGAAAGCCATTGAAGAGTTCGACATCATCCACCTCGCGTACCGGCGCCCGCAGCCAAAACTAACGGTAGTGCGATGAACCGGCTGTGAACCGGCCGTTCGCTCGAAAACGCGATCGAGGGAACTTACCTCTCGCGCGGTTGTTTTCATTGCAGCTTCCCCGGAGGAACCCAGCATGAAATTTGCCATCATCGCGCTCGCGGGTGCCGCACTTTTCGCAAATTCGATCGCGCTGGCGCAGAACGCCAGCACGGGTTCGACCACGACGACCGGCGATGCCGCGGTTTTCCCCGCCACTTCAAATCCAGCCAACGCCGGTTCCAGCAGCGAAAACCGTGCAAGCCCCGGCGCAGGTATTGCCAGCGGCGCCATGAACAACGGCACCACCGGTGACACGATCGGAACCGGGCATGGAACGCCGGTGGCTCCAACGACTGGAACTGGAACGGCGCCCGCACCGGCGGGGCGCAACTAGACCGCGGCTGCGAACCCCATCAACGCTCTGCTTCGACGCGCTGTGCCGTAAAAGTCCCGTTCGGCTGATGGAAGATCACTTCGTCGATGGTCGTCCCTTCGCCGCGGAATTCGACGGTAAAGCCTTCCAGTTCGACAATGCGGAACCTGCGGCCCTGCTCGGGCGCCAGGCGATAGGCCGGTTGGAAGTCGGGCTTCAGCACCAGCCCGCCTTCATCATCGAGCGTCACGCGATGCACGGTCGCGCCACCCTTGAACTGGCCGACGCAGCGCGCGCGGAAGCCCGCATCGAGGCAGTCGCCGGACGCCTGGCGCGCGAACACGATATCCTTGACCATCGGCTCGAGCGAGGTCGAGAGGCTGACGATGTTGCCGTTGCGATCGGTCAGGAAGGTGATGGCGAGCCAGTCCGGCAAAAGGCGGTCCGGCGCCTCCGGTAGTTCGAACGTCTCGTAATGACGGTGCAACAGCGGCGCGAACATGCCGCGCCATGACCAGTGCAGCGCGCCGTCCTGGTAGCGGACCGACATCACGCCATAGGCCGGATGTTCGTAGTCGGCGGCGTAGGCGCCAAGTTCATGCGCGGGTCGCGTGTTCTTGTGGCGGGCTTTTTCCCGCGCATCCTTGTCGGCCTGCAGATGGGCGATAAACTCGTCGCGGCGCTTCCTGGCCCGCCCGCGCCAGTCGATCGGCTCGCGGCCGCGCAGCCGGTCGAGGATGTACCAGGTCAGGGCGGACGTCACCTCGCTCTGACTGCGGTTGGTGAAAACGGCAACGCCGATGCCATGATCCGGCAGCATCGCCATCTCCGTTCCCCAGCCGGGCCAGCCGCCGCCGTGCCGCACCAGCCGGTCGCCGCGATAGGAATTGCACTGGAAGCCGAGGCCGTAGTGCGCTTCGCCGAACTCCGCCTCGCCGGGCTGGGAGATGTAGACGCGTGCCGCATGCAACTCGCCGACCAATGCCGCCGGCAGCAAACGCTCGCCGCCGAATTCGCCCTTGCCGAGATGCAGCCGCATCCAGTTGGCGAGGTCTTCGACCGAAGTATTGATTGCGCCGGCAGCCGTGGTGCGGATCGGCAGGCGCATCGCCGGCAGCCGCGTATCCTCATGCATCATGTACGGCCGCGCGGCGTTCGCTTCGGCTTCGAGGTCCTCGAGGCTGAAGCCGACCTTCATGCCGAGCCTGTCGGTCAACCGTGCGCGGACGAACGCCTCAAAGCTCTGGCCGCTGAGCCGCTCGATCAGAAGGCCCGCGACGTTGTAGCCGAGATTGCTGTATTGCCAGGTGGAGCGGATATCGCGGCTCGGCTCGAGATACCGCATCGGGCCGAGCATTTCGGCAGGCGCCCGATCGCCGGCAAAGTGCACCTAGTCATGGCGCGGCAAACCCGAATGATGAGACAGCAGGTCGCGCACGGTGACGCGGTCGGTCGCGACGGAATCGTGCAGCCGAAACTCGGGCATGTAGTCACGCACCGGCTTGGTCCAGTCGAGCCGCCCTTCATTGTGCAGCAACGCGATCGCGGTCGCGGTGAAGGATTTGGTGATCGAGCAGATCACGAACTGCGTCGCCGTCGTCATCGGCAGATCGCGCTCTACATCGCGCACGCCGTAAGCCCGCGTCAGCGCCACCTTGCCGTCCTGCACCACCGCAAGCGCGGCACCCGGCACTTTCCAGTCGGCCATGACGCCGGCAGCGAGTTGATCGAGTTCGGGGATCAGGGCAGGGATCAGAGACTGGATCGGCGCGTGAGACGCTTCGGGAAAGGAGCTCATGGAAACTCTCTTCGTTCAACCATCAACAAACGGCGCCCCCCACAGCAAGGGCGCGGCGGTGTTCCGGCAAGTCAGTTTCCCGACCGGCCAGCCGTTCGTCAGCGTGGAAGGAGATCGAAGAAAATTGTCAGCATGGGTTACGTCCTCAGCGTGCCCCACAAAATTACATGGGGTGAGGCTTCCGTCCAGCAGCGCCGGCGGCAACACGCCGAGGGTTACGAAGAATTAATGCGAACTTGCAGGATGGGTGGAGCCAACGGGGCCGGCCGAAGGCCGGACCCGTTGGCTCCACCCATCCTACTGGATCGCGCTACCCCTCGATCACTTCCAGCACCTTCGGCGGCGACATCGGCAGACTGTAGAAGCGCTTGCCGAGCGCCTGGTGGACGGCGTTGGAGATGGCGGACATCACAGGGATCAGCGGCACTTCGCCGACGCCCTTGACGCCCTGCGGGTGTTTCGGATTCGGCACCTCGACCATGATGGTGTCGATCATCGGCAGGTCCGAACACACCGGCATGCGATAATCGAGGAAGCCGGGATTATCGACCTTGCCCTGCTTGTTGTAGATGTATTCCTCGTTCAGCGCCCAGCCGATGCCCTGGCTGACGCCGCCCTGCAACTGGCCTTCGACGTAACTCGGATGCACGGCGCGGCCGACATCCTGGATCGCGGTGTAGCGGATCACTCTGACAATGCCGAGTTCGACATCGACCTCGACGTCGGCGATGTGGGTGCCGAAGCCGCCTTCGGCGCCAACCGTATTGAGCTGCACGCCGGCGCCGATCGGTCCGCCCATCGACGGCGCCTTCTCGGCCAACTCGGCCAAGGTCAGCGGTTCGAACTGGCCGGCGTTCGGGCTGACCGGATGCGCCGCGCCGTTTTCCCATTTCACCGCTTCGGGATCGATGTCCCAGATCTTCGCCGCGCGTTCGCGCAGCGTGTGGATGACCTTCTCGGTCGATTGCGTCACCACGATCGAGGACGCGAACAGCACGCGGCTGCCGCCGGTGAGGTTCGAGAAGCCGATCGTCGCGGTGTCGCCGATCAGCACCGAGATGCGGCGGTAATCGATGCCGAGCAGTTCGGCGCAGATGTTGGCGATGCCGGCGCGGGAACCGCCGATGTCGGGATGGCCGGTGGTGACGACGACGTTGCCGTCCTCGGTGATGTTGACCTGCGCCGAGGATTCGCCGCCGGCGTTGAACCAGTAGCCGGAGGCGACGCCCCTGCCCTGAAACTTGCCGAGCGGCGCCTTGTAATGATCGGAGTCGCGCGCGGCCTCCAGCGTCTCGACATAACCGATGCGCGGATAGACCGGGCCGTGGGCGGCTTTTGTCCCTTCCTTGGCCGCGTTCTTCAGGCGCAGCGCCAGCGGATCCATCTTCAGCGCTTCGGCGAGCTCGTCGAGCACACATTCCACGGCATAGGCGCCGATCGGTGCGCCCGGCGCGCGATAGGCCGCGACCTTGGAGCGGTTCGACAGCACGTCGAAACCTTCCGAGAGAACATGCGGAATATCGTAGGGCGCAAAACTACAACCAACCGCGCCGCGGATCGGCGAGCCCGGAAACGCGCCGGCCTGCAGATAGAAGATGCCGTGCGCGGCGACGATGGTGCCGTCCTTTTTCGCGCCGATCTTCACCGTGCTCTTCGAGCCCGATGTCGGCCCGGTCGCCCGCATCACTTCCTCGCGGGTCATCACCATCTTGACCGGACGGCCGGATTTCTTCGCCAGCATGGTCGCCAGCGGTTCGAGATAGACGATGGTCTTGCCGCCGAAACCGCCGCCGATCTCCGCGGGAATGGCGCGGATGTCGCTCTGGTTGATGCCGGTGAGGTACGAGGTCATCGCCCGCACCATGAACTGGCCCTGGCTCGAGCTCCAGATCGTGGTCTTGTTGTCGGCGGCGACCGAAATCAGACAGGCGTGCGGCTCGATATAGCCCTGATGCACCGGGCGCGTGGTGAAGGAGCGTTCGACCACGATCTCGGCTTCTTCGAAGCCTTTTGCGATGTCGCCCTTCTTGACCTCGAGTCGCCCGGCGATGTTGGACGGCTTGCCTTCGAACTTCACGAAGTCATGAAGGATCGGCGCGTCGGGCTTGAGCGCATCGTCGATCTCGATCGACCATGGCAACACTTCGTAGTCGACCTCGATCAACTCGCAGGCTTTTGCCGCGATCGCCTCCGACGTGGCGGCAACCGCGGCGATGGGATGGCCGGGAAACAGCGCCTTCTCGCGCGCCATCACGTTGCGGCACATCCAGCGCATGTCCTGGATGCCGAGCATCACGGACTTGTCGAGCGGGAAATCGACGATGTCCTTTGCGGTAACCACGGCCTGCACACCAGGCAGGGCCTCCGCCTTCGAGGTGTCGATCGATTTAATCCGCGCATGCGGATGCGGGCTGCGCAACACCTTGCCCCAGATCATGCCGGGCATGGTGGTGTCGGCGGCGAACGCCGCGCGGCCGGTGACCTTGTCGACGCCGTCAGGGCGAATGGTGCGCTGGCCGATCCACTTGTTGTTGGTGACGACGTTCATCATTGTGCTGCCTCCCGCATATCAGCGGCGGTTTCCATTACTGCGCGAACGATCTTGTCATAGCCGGTACACCGGCAGAGGTTGCCGGCGAGCCAGAAGCGAACCTGCTCCTCGCTCGGATTGGGATTTTTCCTGAGCAGCGCGTCGGACGCGATCAGCATGCCCGAGGTGCAGATGCCACACTGCAGCGCCGCCGATTCCAGGAATTTCTGCTGCAGCGGGTGCAACTTGTCGCCATGCGCCATGCCCTCGATGGTGCGGATCTCGTGGCCTTCAGCCTCGACCGCAAGCATCAGGCAGGAACAGACCAGCTGGTCATCGAGCGTGATCGAGCAGGCGCCGCAGTCGCCGGAAGCGCAACCTTCCTTGGAACCGGTCAACCCAAGCGGGCCGCGCAGCGCGTCGAGCATGGTGTCTGACGGTTCGCACAGATATTCCATCGGCTCGCCGTTGATGGACGTGGTGACGTGAACTTTGGCCATGAAAATGATTTCCCGAATTCAATTAGTTTGGGCGCGCTTCGCCGCGATCAGGGTCGTGCGCTTCAACAGCACGCCGGCCACCTTGGTGCGGTAGACGATGGTGCCGCGCTTGTCGTCAATCGGACGGCAGGCGGCGGAGCAGGCACTGGCTGCTTTCGCCAGCGCGGCGTCATCGAGCTTGCTGCCTACAAGCGCCTTCGCGGCGTCTTCCACCAGCAGCACCGTCGGCGCCACGGCACCGAGGCCGACCCGGGCGGCGGTGCAGACGCCGTCCTTCATGGTGAGGCTGACGCCGAGGCCGACGACCGCGATATCCATTTCGGTGCGCGGGATCATGCGCAAGTAAGCATCGCTGGAGCCGGGGGCGCGCGGCGGCAACGTGAAGCTGACCAGGATTTCGCCGGGCTTTAAATTGGTGCGGCCGGGACCGGCCGGCACGTCTTCGACCTTGATGTCGCGGCGGCCGTTCGGGCCCTGCACCGTGACGATAGCGCCGGCCGCGACCATCGCGGGCACGCTGTCGCCAGCCGGTGAGCCGTTGCAGAGATTGCCGCCGGCCGACGCCCGCCCCTGGACTTGTTTGGAGCCGATCAGGTTGACAGCCTCCAGCACGCCGGGCCAGATCTTGCCAAAACTGTTGTGCTCGGCCAGCGCCATGCCCGACACGGCGGCGCCGATGCGAAACCCGCCATCCCTCGTCTGTTCGATGGAGGTCAGGTCGGGAATTTTCTTGATGTCGACGATCAGGCCCGGCTTCACCACGCCGGCGCGCATCTGCACCAGCAAATCGGTGCCACCGGCCAGAATGCGCGCGGCGCTGCCTGCGGCGGCAAAAGCGCCAATCGCTTCATCCAGCGTCGCTGGCGCCATGTATCGGAGTTCCGTCATACCGTTCCCCGTCTCCCTGATCTGTGCGCCCCATATGGGCGGCGGCCCTTTTTCGACCTGCGCCACAAGCCTACACGGCGAGAACGGGTTGGAACAGCCTCCGGGCTGCGGCTCTGATGGCAGGCTCCTATGCGCTTAGCGGGGCTTGCGGGACGATATTGCTCCGAGTTTTCGGCCGTAGGGCGGCATCCCTGCTCTTTTCATCCCTCGCATCTGCTCAACCGGCACCCGCCCCTGTTCGGCCTGCGCAGCCGCGACCGGCTGCGCCAAGGCCGCCAGCCGCAGCCGTCCCGGGCCAGCCGGTAGCAACGGCGCCCAGCCTGCGCGCGGCGGCCTGTCACAATGGGATGTCGTTCGACCGTTTCCTCACTGAGCTGAAGCAGCAGGCGATCGCGGCCGGCGTGTCGCAGCGCGCACTTAGCGAGGCCGCGCCCTACCTCGTCTACGACCAGAGCATCGTCAACCGCGACCGCGGCCAGCGCGTGTTCGGCCAGGTGTTCACCGAATTCGCACGGCGCAGGGCATCCGACAGCGCGGCCCAGCAGGCGCAGGCGCGGGTCCGGATGTATGCGGCAGCGTTCAACCGCGCCGAAAAGGAATATGGCGTGCCGCCGGCCGTGATCGCCGCGTTCTGGGGGCTGGAGAGCAGTTTTGGCGCCGAGCTCGGCAATCTGCATACGCTGCCGTCGCTGGTATCGCTGGCCTATGACTGCCGCCGCTCGGAGATGTTCCAGAACGAGACCATCGCGGCGCTGAAGATTGTCGATCGCGGCGATCTTACGGCAAGCGAGATGATCGGCTCGTGGGCCGGCGAGCTCGGGCAGACGCAATTCCTGCCGACGCATTATTTCAACTATGCGGTGGACTATGATGGCGACGGCCACCGCAACCTGTTGCGCAGTGCGCCCGACGTGATCGGCTCAACCGCCAACTACATCGCCAACGGCCTGAAGTGGCGGCGCGGCGAGCCGTGGCTGCAGGAAGTGCGCGCGCCGCAAAACCTGGCTTCAAGTTTTCCTTGGGACCAGGCCGACCTGACGATAAAATTGCCGCGCTCGAAATGGGCGCAGCTCGGCGTCACCTATACAGATGGAAAACCGCTGCCCAACGACGACATGCCGGCCTCGCTGCTGCTGCCGATGGGCCGCACCGGACCTGCGTTCCTCGCTTATGCAAATTTCGCGGCCTATACCGAGTGGAATAATTCGCTGATCTATTCGACCACCGCGGGCTATCTCGCCACCCGCATCGCCGGTGCAGCACCGATGCGGCAGCCCACGGCGCCGGTGGTGCAATTGCCGTTCAACGAGATCAAGGAATTGCAGCAGCACCTGGTGCGCGCCGGATTCAATGTCGGCAAGGTCGACGGCGTACTCGGCCAGCAGAGCCGGATTGCGGTGAAGACGATGCAGGCGAAATACGGGCTGCCGGCCGATTCCTGGCCGACAGCCGAATTGCTGGCGCGGATGCGCAGCGCGCCGAGGTAGAGCCGTATCGCTCCCTCGCCCCGATCTTGCGGGGAGAGGGTTGGGGTGAGGGGCTCTCTCCACGAACTTTGTCGCCAATGGATAGACCTGTACCCCCTCACCCGGATTGCATCTATCGATGCGATCCGACCTCTCCCCGCAAGCGGGGCGAGGTGAAGTAGCGACGACACGGAAAATAATTCACCGTGATCGGCGGTGTTCGGCAGTTGCATTTTGCTACTGGCCGCCCCACCTGCAGCACGCAGTCTCTGCACGCAACGATATTCCACAACACGAAAAGAGCATCATATGTCTTTCTACGACGCCACCGTGCCGGCTTATCTTCAGGTTCTCGGCAGCCTTTCCGGCCTGCTCACCAAGGCCGAGGCGCATTGCGCCGCCAAGAAAATCCAGCCCGAGGTGCTGCTCAATTCGCGGCTTTATCCGGACATGCTGCCGCTCTCCAAGCAGATCCAGCTCGCCACCGATTTCGCGACCCGCGGCTGCGCCCGCGTCACCCATAGCGACGTGCCGCAAACCCCCGATACCGAAAAGACCTTTGAGGAATTGCGCGCACGGCTCGCCAGGACCATCGACTACGTCAAGTCGTTCAAGCCCGCACAGTTCGAGGGCGCCGATACCAAGGACGTCACCTTCCCGATGGGTCCGGAAAAAACGATGACGATGAAGGGCCAGCAGTTCATCTCGAACTTCTCCCTGCCGCAGTTCTACTTCCATGCAGCCATCGCCCACGGACTGCTGCGCCACAACGGCGTCGAAGTCGGCAAGCGCGATTTTCTCGGAGCGAATTGACGGCCGCCCCTCATGGTGAGGAGCGCGAAGCGTCTCGAACCATGAGGCCACAGGCGGGCCTACATCCTTCGAGACGCGGCCAATCCCCGCTCCTCAGGATCAGGAGAAACGATAATGCCACCCGGTTTCGCCAGACGAGACCGGGTGACATCGCCTCAAGCATCATGACGTGCTAGTGCTCTCCCCAACAAGAAACTCAGGGAGAGCCAACCGATGTCCACCACCACGCACGCCCCTCAAAAAATCGATCCGTCCGCCTCGCTGCATGCGGAATCGCTTGGCCTTGCGAAGAGCCATGGCCGCCTCGCCGGCCGCCGCATCATCGTGGTCGGCGCCGGCCAGCGCAAAATCATCGACGAGGAGCCGCCGATCGGCAACGGGCGGGCGATGTCGGTGTTGTTCGCGCGCGAGGGCGCGCATGTCGCCTGCATCGACGTCAGCAAGGAAGCCGCCGACAACACCGTGGCGCAGATCGCGCGCGAAGGCGGCAAGGCCTTCACCGATGTGGTCGATGTCTCCGACATCGCGGCGATCGCGCCCGCGGTCGAGCGCTGTGCGAAGCAGCTCGGCGGCCTCGATGGGCTTGCGCTCAACGTCGGCATTTCCTGCGGCCTGTCGCTGCCGAAAATGACGGCGGAGGCTTGGGACAAGGATTACGCCGTCAACGTGCGCAGCCACATGCTGTTCGCGCAGAAGGCGCTGGAGATCATGGCGCCGGGCGGCGCGATTACACTCACCTCGTCGATGGCGAGCCAGCGCGGCAATGGCCGCAACCCGGCCTATGAATCCTCCAAGGCGGCGCAGATCGCACTTGGCCGGGCCATTGCCCGCGCCGGTGAAGAAAAGGGCATTCGCTGCAATGTGATCGCGCCGGGCTTCATCGACAGTCCGATGGGCCGCGACGCCAGCCGCAGGCGGGCCGATCGCGCCCTGACGGTGCCATTCGGCCGCCAGGGCACCGGCTGGGAGGTCGCCTATGCTGCGCTGTTCCTGATTTCGAATGAATCATCCTACGTCAACGCGCACACGCTGTTCCTCGATGCCGGCCATATGGGCGGGATCGTGCGCGGCTAATCTGCGCCAACAGGATGGCTGGGGCATTGCACTGCACGCGGCAATGCCCAACTGTTCCCTACCCGCCAACTTTCCGGAACCTAACAACATGAGCCAGACCAAACTGTTCGAGCCCTTCAAACTCGGCCCGATTACGCTGCCCAACCGCCTCGTCATGGCGCCGCTGACCCGCAACCGCGCGATAGCGCCCGGCATGGTGCCGAGTCCGCTGGCGGTGGACTACTACGGCCAACGCGCCTCGGCAGGATTGCTGATATCAGAAGCCAGCCAGGTTTCGCAGCAGGGCCAGGGCTATCAGGACACGCCCGGCATCTATTCCAAGGAACAGGTCGCCGGCTGGCGCGAGGTCACCGACCGCGTCCATGAGAAGGGCGGACACATCTATATCCAGCTCTGGCACGTCGGCCGCATCTCGCACGATTCGCTGCAGCCCGGCGGCGGCAAGCCGGTTGGGCCCTCGGCGATCCGCGCCAAGGGCAAGACCTTCGTCAACGGCACCTTCACCGACATTTCCGAACCGCGCGCGCTCGAGCTTTCTGAAATCCCAGGGATTATCGAGGACTTCAAGCGCGGTACCGCGAACGCACTTGAAGCCGGTTTCGACGGCGTTGAAATCCACGGCGCCAACGGCTACCTGCTCGACCAGTTCGCCAAGGACGGCGCCAACAAGCGCACCGATGCCTACGGCGGATCGATCGAGAACCGCGCCAGGCTGATGCTCGAAGTGTCCAAGGTGGTGGCGGCCGTCGCCGGCGCCGATCGTACCGGCATACGCATCTCGCCGGTGACGCCGGCCAACGACGTTTCGGATTCCAATCCGCAGCCGCTGTTCGATCATATCGTGGAAGGGCTCAACGCGCTGAAGCTGACCTACATTCACGTCATCGAAGGCGCTACCGGCGGCCCGCGCGATATTGCGCCGTTCGACTATGCGTCCCTGCGCAAGCGCTTCAAGCAGGCGTATATCGCCAACAACGGCTACGATTTCGATCTCGCGACGAAAGTGCTGGCCGAAGGTGCGGCCGACCTGATCGCGTTCGGCAAGCCGTTCATCTCGAACCCCGACCTGGTCGAGCGCCTGAAGAAGGGCGCGCCTCTGAACGCGTTCGACAAGGCCACGTTCTATGGCGGCGGCGCGAAGGGATATACGGATTATCCGACGCTCGAGGCTGCGCAGGCGGCGGAGTAACGGACTGTCATGCCCCGCGAAGGCGGGGCATCCAGTAATCACTGACGCCGGTGATTGAACCGCAAGGCCGCTGCGTACTGGATCGTCCGCCTTCGCGGACGACGACGGCAATCGTGGTGCCCACGACAACGCGTAATCGGGATAGGGGGGAGCCTCACAGCTCCGCCCCTCCCACACCACCGGACATACGGGTCCGTATCCGGCGGTTCGGTGGATCATGCGGTCTGTGGTGCCGCGACGGAAGTTAGGCCGAGTGCACTGAAGAACGCGATTGGCATGGCGATGGTGAGCGCGGGGCTGTTTGCGAGCCGCCAAGGGCCATGTGGGCTGCCGGCGGTTTGTGCCGCCAGATCCCGGCCGACGCCGCAACGTCGCAACTCGGCAAAGCGAGTGTCACCCCGTTTCCATTGTTTCCAGGCGATGGCGCGCAACCGCCGCCTGAGCCACTCATTAAGCGCGCGCAACACTGACGGTGTTTGGCAGAAGCCGAAGTAGCCGCGCCACCCGATCAGGTAGACCGACAGCTTCTTGACGATCTGCGCGAGGCTTTGCCCGCACGTGCGCCGCGTCAGCTCCCGGACTTTTGCTTTGAAGCGGGCGATCGCCTGCGGCGCGATGCGCCGCCGTGGCTCTTTCCCGCCGGTGAAGCTGAAGCCCAGGAACTTGCGGACACTCGGTTTGGCGACCGCGCTCTTGGCTTTGTTGATCTTGAGCTTGAGACGCTTTTCCAGGAACTTCTCGATGCCGGCCAGTACCCGCTCGCCCGCCTTCTGACTGCGCACATAAATGTTGCAGTCATCAGCATAGCGCACGAAGCGGTGACCGCGCTTCTCCAATTCCTTGTCCAGCACATCCAGCATCAGGTTCGACAACAGCGGCGAGAGCGGTCCGCCTTGCGGCGTACCCTCCTCCGTCGGACTGACCAGTCCTCCCTCCATCACCCCCGCATTCAAGAATGCGCGGATGAGCTTCAGGAGGCGCTTGTCAGCGACCCGCTTGGCAACCAGCCCCATCAGGATGTCGTGGTTGACCCGGTCGAAGAACTTTTCCAGATCGATATCCACGACGACGGCATGCCCGGACGCGATATACGCCTGCGCCCGTTCCACCGCCTGATGCGCCGAGCGGCCCGGCCTAAAGCCGAAGCTTGTCTCGGAGAACGTTCCGTCCCGGTCCGCTTGCAGCACCTGCATCACCGCCTGCTGGATGAACCGGTCGAGCACCGTCGGAATGCCGAGCGGCCGCAGGCCGCCCGACGCCTTCGGTATCTCCACCCGCCGCACCGGCTGTGGCTGGTAGGTGTCCTCAAGCAGTTGGGCTCGGATCGCGAGCCAGTGCTCCTTCAGGTAGGCCGGCAGTTCGCCGGCGGTGATCCCGTCGACGCCCGCCGCACCCTTGTTGCGCGTTACTCGCGCCAACGCTTTCTTCAGGTTCTCACGCTCGATCACTACTTCCATCGACGGTCCCGCGACCGCCGGGCGTTCGAGACAGGCTTTCGCCGTGCCGGCTTCAGTCCCTTGGGAGGGGGCGCTTCGGGCTTCACCCGACGCGTCGCGGCCCAAGTCCAGTGTTTGCTGTGTCTTCTGCTGCACGGTCTGCACGAGATTGCCGCTCTACTGACCTCTTCCACCGTTCAGGCCTTCGGCGGCGCGCGACCGCCTACTATGCCCTCTGCTGACTTCTGCGCGGCGATCAGGCCGCCTTACGACAGCCTCAGTCCCGTTGCCGGGACACCGCGCAGACCTCCCGAGGTAAGACCGACCGCCTTCGCCGCACGCCCGCCGGATTTACCACCCCGGCCCTTGATGACCATGGACTTCGCGATCATGTGCTCGCTCGTCCGCCCGGGTAGGCCTCGTTATCCGGTACTTGTCCATCGAGCCGCGGTTTTGCTCCACGCTTTCTTCAGACCCCACCTCGCGGTGACGCCCTTGCGCTTCACTAATCCTTCGCCGTCATCAGGCTGGATAGAGGACTTCCACCTCCAAGCTGTCGTTCATACTCGGCACACACAAAAAAGGCCGGGATCGCTCCCGGCCTTTCGCTTTCCCGTTCCGTCATGCCCCGCCACCGGGTCTCGCCCTCGACCGGCCCGATGATAAGCTCCGCAACGATGCAATCCGGCCTTCCCGCGCTGCTCTGGATGGCTTCGCTTCGCTCGCAATGACGGCTAGGATGAACCGCGCAGCCGCAGCGTTCGTCTTCGTCGGGGAGCATGGTCGAAGGATATGAGCCGGAACACCGCCGAGGACATCGCGCGTGATGCGACCGCAGCCTTTAACTCCGGCCAGCCCGACCGGGCGCGCAAGCTATGTGAGGAAGGTCTGACGCATCGGCCGGGCGAACCGATGCTCCATCATCTTCTCGCCGCCGTGCTGTTTTCCAAGGGCGAGGTTGAATCCGCCCGTGCCCATGTCGAGGCCAGCCTTGCCAGGCGGCCGGACAATGCGGCCGCGCGCCTCCTGGCGGCGCGCATCGCCCGCACCGCGGCGGATTTCGACAGCGCATTGTCGCATCTGGACCTGATCATCGCAGCCGCGCCCCAGCGGGAAGCCTTTCTGGAGAAGGCGCGAACGCTTGACCAGGCAAGTCTTCACCAGACGAGCCTTCGCGAACAGGCGCGCGAGGCGTGGCGGGCCATTCTGAAAGTCATTCCGCAGAGCCAGGAGGCCGCAGCGCGGCTCGGGCGGCTGGCATGGGAAGATGGCGACCATGCTGCGGCGCTGCCCTTGCTCGAGCGCGCAACCGAGGGCGACACGCCGGCGTCCACCTGGTTCGATCTCGGCCTCGTCCGCCAGGATTTGCGCGACTACGCCGGAGCCGCAACCGCCTATCGGCGTGCCGTCGAGGCAAAGCCGGACTTCGCCGAAGCCGCGCTCAACCTCGGCGTGGTGCTGCAGGAGAGCGGCGATATCGACAACGCCATGCAGGCCTACGCGCAAGCCTATCGCCTGCGCCCGCAAACCTTCGGCACCATCGCGATGGCGCTGACCTCGGCACCCCACGGCCGCCTGTGGATCGATGAGGCAGCGCTGCGCCGTTCACTCACGCAATGATTTCGCTGATGGAAACGCGCCAGGACAAAGGATCGCCGCTTCGGTTCTGATTCAATCGGAACCGGGAGATGTCAGCCTGCCGCGCCGCGCGCGAAAACGCTTGCGGTAGACGCCGGGGCTGGCCAGCACGTCGGCGACGGTGCTGCTGTAAGCCGTCTTGTGAACCTCGTCGAAGCATTCGAATTCGAGTTGCGGCGCCGCGCGCGGGACCGCAAAGCACTGCGCCACAGGCGTGCCCTTCGGCAGCACGCCGGAAAAATCAGGCTGGGTCCAGATCGCCGGAAAATTGATTCCGCCGTCGTGGAAGCGATCGGAATCCACCAATCCCGAGATCAAGCGAAATGGCAGGTCATCGCGATTGACCGGATGGGTTGCGAACAACGACCAGCCGGGTTCAAGTTCGATGGTCCAGAAACTGTTGAATTTGATCGCGGCCTGACCGGCCTTCGCAAACGGCGTATCGGGGAACTGGGCCGGGACATGAAAGCTCAAGGGAGCGCGCGGATGTCCTGATGTCAGCGGCTCGGGAATGTCCCAGGCCCACGAAAACGAACCGCTGGTGACGGCAACATCGCAAGGCAGCAGTATCTGGACGCCGTAAGCCATCGCATCAACAAAGGGCGGGCATTGCTTGACGGTTCGGATTTCCCGTCCGTGGATCTCCGAGTGGGCCTTCGCCGGCATTGCCCGCAGCCAGTCGGGAAGCGCGCTGCGCGCCGGAATCGGCCGCGGCAGATGATCTGACAATGCGGGGTCGCAACGGAACACCATGCGCATGGCGGACTCCTTCAGGCTGGCGGCCGATATGGTGCGGCGACGACGGGCGAGCGTCAATGACGCGATGCGCCCATCAGCGCAATGACGGCGTACCCGGACTTGACAGACGTGGCACATCGCCATTGCGATGACAATCGGGATAGGGGGGAGCCTCACAGCTCCGCCCCTCCCACACCACCGGACATACGGGTCCGTATCCGGCGGTTCGGTGGATCATGCGGTCTGTGGTGCCGCGACGGAAGTTAGGCCGAGTGCACTGAAGAACGCGATTGGCATGGCGATGGTGAGCGCGGGGCTGTTTGCGAGCCGCCAAGGGCCATGTGGGCTGCCGGCGGTTTGTGCCGCCAGATCCCGGCCGACGCCGCAGCGTCGCAACTCGGCAAAGCGAGTGTCACCCCGTTTCCATTGTTTCCAGGCGATGGCGCGCAACCGCCGCCTGAGCCACTCATTAAGCGCGCGCAACACTGACGGTGTTTGGCAGAAGCCGAAGTAGCCGCGCCACCCGATCAGGTAGACCGACAGCTTCTTGACGATCTGCGCGAGGCTTTGCCCGCACGTGCGCCGCGTCAGCTCCCGGACTTTTGCTTTGAAGCGGGCGATCGCCTGCGGCGCGATGCGCCGCCGTGGCTCTTTCCCGCCGGTGAAGCTGAAGCCCAGGAACTTGCGGACACTCGGTTTGGCGACCGCGCTCTTGGCTTTGTTGATCTTGAGCTTGAGACGCTTTTCCAGGAACTTCTCGATGCCGGCCAGTACCCGCTCGCCCGCCTTCTGACTGCGCACATAAATGTTGCAGTCATCAGCATAGCGCACGAAGCGGTGACCGCGCTTCTCCAATTCCTTGTCCAGCACATCCAGCATCAGGTTCGACAACAGCGGCGAGAGCGGTCCGCCTTGCGGCGTACCCTCCTCCGTCGGACTGACCAGTCCTCCCTCCATCACCCCCGCATTCAAGAATGCGCGGATGAGCTTCAGGAGGCGCTTGTCAGCGACCCGCTTGGCAACCAGCCCCATCAGGATGTCGTGGTTGACCCGGTCGAAGAACTTTTCCAGATCGATATCCACGACGACGGCATGCCCGGACGCGATATACGCCTGCGCCCGTTCCACCGCCTGATGCGCCGAGCGGCCCGGCCTAAAGCCGAAGCTTGTCTCGGAGAACGTTCCGTCCCAGTCCGCTTGCAGCACCTGCATCACCGCCTGCTGGATGAACCGGTCGAGCACCGTCGGAATGCCGAGCGGCCGCAGGCCGCCCGACGCCTTCGGTATCTCCACCCGCCGCACCGGCTGTGGCTGGTAGGTGTCCTCAAGCAGTTGGGCTCGGATCGCGAGCCAGTGCTCCTTCAGGTAGGCCGGCAGTTCGCCGGCGGTGATCCCGTCGACGCCCGCCGCACCCTTGTTGCGCGTTACTCGCGCCAACGCTTTCTTCAGGTTCTCACGCTCGATCACTACTTCCATCGACGGTCCCGCGACCGCCGGGCGTTCGAGACAGGCTTTCGCCGTGCCGGCTTCAGTCCCTTGGGAGGGGGCGCTTCGGGCTTCACCCGACGCGTCGCGGCCCAAGTCCAGTGTTTGCTGTGTCTTCTGCTGCACGGTCTGCACGAGATTGCCGCTCTACTGACCTCTTCCACCGTTCAGGCCTTCGGCGGCGCGCGACCGCCTACTATGCCCTCTGCTGACTTCTGCGCGGCGATCAGGCCGCCTTACGACAGCCTCAGTCCCGTTGCCGGGACACCGCGCAGACCTCCCGAGGTAAGACCGACCGCCTTCGCCGCACGCCCGCCGGATTTACCACCCCGGCCCTTGATGACCATGGACTTCGCGATCATGTGCTCGCTCGTCCGCCCGGGTAGGCCTCGTTATCCGGTACTTGTCCATCGAGCCGCGGTTTTGCTCCACGCTTTCTTCAGACCCCACCTCGCGGTGACGCCCTTGCGCTTCACTAATCCTTCGCCGTCATCAGGCTGGATAGAGGACTTCCACCTCCAAGCTGTCGTTCATACTCGGCACACGCAAAAAAGGCCGGGATTGCTCCCGGCCTTTCGTTATTCGTGGATGGCCGGGTCAAGCCCGGCCATGACATCTACGATGTCACTTCGCTTCGGCGCGCTTCGGCGGCGATGCCGGCCACGACTTGATCAGCGTGTCGTAGTCGATGGTTTCGCCCTTCGGCTTCTCGTTGGCCAGCTTGCGCTGGGGCGCGATGTTGCCGTCCTTGGCAGACTTCGCGAACCAGTACTCAGCCGTTTCCTTCTTGTTGAGCTTCGGTCCGCAGGCACCCTGCACCCCCGACTTCTCAAGCCGTTCCATCACCGAGTCCTGCGCGGCTGCGAGCGAGTCCATCGCCGCCTGCGGCGTCTTCGCACCGGACGACGCATCGCCGATGTTCTGCCACCACAATTGCGCAAGCTTCGGATAGTCAGGCACGTTGTTGCCGGTCGGCGTCCACTGCACGCGCGCGGGCGAGCGGTAGAACTCGATCAGACCGCCGAGCTTCGGAGCACGCTCCGTGAACGACTTGTCCCAGATATCGGACTCACGGATGAAGGTGAGACCGACATGGCTCTTCTTCAGCGACACCGACTTGGACACGATGAACTGCAGGTAGAGCCAGGCTGCCTTGCGGCGATCAACCGGGGTCGACTTGAGCAAGGTCGCAGAACCCACGTCCTGATAACCCAGCTTCATGCCGTCCTTCCAGTATGAGCCGTGCGGCGACGGAGCCATACGCCACTTCGGCGTGCCATCGGCGTTCATGACCGGCAGACCGGGCTTCACCATGTCGGCGGTGAAAGCGGTGTACCAGAACACCTGCTGGGCAATCGCGCCCTGCGAGGGAACCGGTCCCGATTCGGAGAAGGTCATGCCTTGCGCCTGCGGCGGGGCATACTTCTTCATCCAGTCGAGATACTTGACGATCGAATAGACCGACGCCGGTCCGTTGACGTCGCCGCCACGCTCGACGGACGAGCCGACCGGACGACAGCCTTCCATTCGGATACCCCATTCGTCGACCGGAAGTCCGTTCGGGATGCCCTTGTCGCCGTTGCCGGCCATCGACAACCACGCGTCGGTGAAGCGCCAGCCCAGTGACGGATCCTTCTTGCCGTAGTCCATGTGGCCATAGACGCGGACGCCGTTGATTTCCTTGATATCGTTGGTGAAGAACTCGGCGATATCTTCATAGGCCGACCAGTTCACGGGGACGCCGAGGTCGTAGCCGTACTTGGCCTTGAACTTCGCCTTGTACTCCGGATTGGAGAACCAGTCGTAGCGGAACCAATAGAGGTTCGCGAACTGCTGGTCGGGCAACTGATAAAGGTGTCCATCCGGCGCGGTGGTGAAGGACTTGCCGATGAAGTCGTTGACGTCGAGCATCGGATCGGTGACGTCCTTGCCTTCCTTGGCCATCCAGTCCGTCAAGTCGACGGCCTGACCGTAGCGGAAGTGCGTTCCGATGAAGTCGGAGTCGTTGATCCAGCCGTCATAGACATTCTTGCCCGACTGCATCTGGGTCTGGATTTTCTCGACAACGTCACCTTCCTGGATGATGTCGTGCTTGACCTTGATGCCGGTAATTTCCTCGAAGGCCTTTGCAAGCGTCTTCGATTCATACTCGTGCACGGTCAGGGTTTCGGAAGTGACGTTGATCTCCATGCCCTTGAACGGCGCAGCGGCCTTCATGAACCACTGCATTTCCTTCATCTGGTCGTCCTTGGACAACGTCGATGGCTGAAATTCAGAATCGATCCACTTCTTGGCAGCAGCTTCGTCCGCCAATGCGGGCGCGGTGATCGCAGCGGATGCTGCCATCAGCGCGACTGCGCTTGTCATCATCAAAACTCGGGTCCTGATCGCAGGCCCTTTGCTTCTCTCTAGACGTCGCATTTTTTGGTTCCTCCGGTTGCAGCGACAAACAATACCCAGGCCCGGGTTGACCCCGGATCTGCTCTTCTTCGCTGCTCAGACGGTGCGGAAAATCGCAACGGCCGAAGCAAGCGAAATCACGGTAGCGAGCCACAGGCTCGATATTTCAACGCCCTCCCCGATCGGCAGCGTGAAAAGCGTATCGGTGCCTACAAAGGCCATCCACAGCAGATGGATGACGGCGGCGAGTATCAGCGAAACGAACAGGCGGTCGCCGCGCGTCGTCGGAATGCGCAAGATGCCGACGCGTTCGGCTTCGGGATAGGCCACCGCGAGCCATGTCATCACGCCCAGGGTGAGCGACAGCATCACGAAGAAGATCGCGGTCGGCACCGTCCAGGCCATCCATGCGATGTTTTCCATTGGTGCGCCCTCCTACACCCGGCCGAGCGCGAAGCCGCGCGCGATGTAGTTACGAACGAACCAGATCACGAGCGCTCCGGGGATGATGGTCAGGACGCCGGCCGCGGCCAGCAAACCCCAGTCCATACCGGCGGCTGAAACCGTGCGCGTCATGATCGCCGAGATCGGCTTGGCGGCCACCGTCGTCAGCGTGCGCGCCAGCAGCAGTTCGACCCAGGAAAACATGAAGCAGAAGAATGCCGCGACGCCGATGCCGCTGGCAATCAACGGCACCAGGATCTTGATGAAGAAGCGCGGGAACGAATAGCCGTCGAGGAACGCGGTCTCGTCGATCTCGCGCGGCACGCCCGAAACGAAGCCTTCGAGGATCCACACCGCCAGCGGCACGTTGAAGATGCAGTGCGCGAGCGCAACCGCCCACGGCGTATCGAACAGCCCGATCGCCGAATAGAGATTGAAGAACGGCAGCGCGTAGACCGCCGCCGGCGCCATCCGGTTCGACAGCAGCCAGAAGAATAGATGCTTGTCGCCGAGGAAACGGTAGCGCGAAAATGCGTAGGCCGCCGGCAACGCCACCGAGATCGAGATCACGGTGTTGATGACGACATATTTCAGCGAGTTGATGTAGCCGGAATACCAGCTCTCGTCGGTAAAAATGCGCATATAGTTGGCGATGGTCGGTTGATGCGGCCACAGCGTCATGGTCGAGACGATCTCGGTATTGGTCTTGAAGCTCATGTTGACGAGCCAGTAGATCGGCAACAGCAGGAAGATCAAGAACAGCGAGATGATGAGGCGGCGGCCGGGAATCGAATGCATCACGCGACTCCCTCTTTGCGCCCGCGATCGGTGCCGGCGTTGGTCATGACGGTGTAGAACACCCAGCAGACGATGATGATGATCAGGTTGTAGACCAGCGACAGCGCCGCCGCCTTGCCGAGATCGAACTGTCCGAGCGCGATCTTGACCAGCTCGATGGAAACGAACGTGGTCGAGTTGCCCGGCCCGCCGCCGGTCACGACGAACGGTTCGGTGTAGATCATGAAGCTGTCCATGAACCGCAGCAGCACCGCGATCAAGAGCACGCGATTCATCTTCGGCAACTGGATCGCCTTGAACACCGCCCAGCGCGAGCCGCCGTCGATCTGCGCCGCCTGGTAATAGGCGTCGGGGATCGACTTCAGGCCGGCGTAGCACAACAGCGCGACCAGGCTGGTCCAATGCCAGACGTCCATCACGATGACGGTGGCCCAGGCGTCGAACTCGTTGGAGACGTAGTTGTAGTTGATGCCGAGTCCATTGAGCGTATAGCCGAGCAGGCCGATGTCGGGCCGGCCGAAAATCTGCCAGATGGTCCCGACCACGTTCCACGGAATCAGGAGCGGCAGGGCCAGAATCACGAGGCAGGCGGCGACCGACCAGCCCTCGCGCGGCATCGACAGCGCCACCACGATGCCGAGCGGCACCTCGATCGCGAGGATCACGGCGGAGAAGAACAGGTTGCGGCCGAGCGAGGCCAGAAAGCGCCCGCCGAGATCGGTCGAGGGATCGAGCAGTTCCTTGAACCAACCGACACCGTTCCAGAAAAACTGGTTGTTGCCGAAGGTGTCCTGCATCGAATAGTTCACCACCGTCATCAGCGGCAGGATCGCGGAGAACGCGACCACCAGGAACACCGGCAGCACCAGGAACCAAGCCTTCTGGTTGACCGTCTTGTCCATCAGGCAACCCCCTCGACCAGACGGCTGTCGGCATAGACGTGAACATGGCTGGGATCGAACACCAGCCCGACCGTGTTGTCGGAGACCGAAAATCCCGGCGGCACGCGCGCGGCAAACTTGGCGTCGCCGATGCGAACGCGGGCGAAGCGGACGCGGCCGAGGTCGTCGATGCGCTCGATATTGGCCGACAACAACCCTGAGGCGGGAGCCGCCACGTTGACGAATTCCGGCCGCACGCCGATCTCGATCTTGGCCCCCGCCGGCAGCACGCCGTAATTGCGATGCAGGCCGATGGTGTGGCCGTCGATCCGCGCCTCGTGGCCGCTCACCATGGCCGGCACGATGTTCATGCCGGGCGATCCGATGAAATAGCCGACAAAGGTATGCGCGGGCTTGTCGAACAGTTCGGCCGGCGTGCCGCTCTGCACCAC
This sequence comes from Bradyrhizobium ottawaense, assembly GCF_900099825.1. Classification (NCBI taxonomy): domain Bacteria; kingdom Pseudomonadati; phylum Pseudomonadota; class Alphaproteobacteria; order Hyphomicrobiales; family Nitrobacteraceae; genus Bradyrhizobium; species Bradyrhizobium ottawaense. Next base: position 2,031,044 of record NZ_LT629693.1, read on the forward strand.
CCGGCCGTCATGCATGACGACCACGGTATCGGCAAAGGTCAGCGCCTCGGTCTGGTCGTGGGTGACGTAGATCATCGTGAGGTCGAGGTCGCGATGCAGCGCCTTGAGTTTCGAGCGCAACTGCCATTTCAGTTCGGGATCGATCACGGTCAGCGGCTCGTCGAACAGGATCGCGGCGACGTCGGAGCGGACCAGTCCGCGGCCGAGCGAAATCTTCTGCTTGGCGTCCGCCGTGAGCCTGGTGGCCTTGCGGTCGAGATAGGGCGTGAGATCGAGCAGGTCGGCGATCCGTTTGACCCGCGCGTCGATGTCGGCCTTCGGCACGCCGCGGTTCTTCAGGGGGAACGCCAGGTTTTGGCCGACCGTCATGGTGTCGTAGATCACCGGAAACTGGAACACTTGCGCGATATTGCGCTTCTGGGTTGACAGCGGTGTGATATCGGCGCCGTCGAACAGGATCTGGCCGCTTGAGGGCGCCACGATGCCGGAAATCAGGTTGAGCAGCGTGGTCTTGCCACAGCCGGACGGCCCCAGCAGCGCGTAGGCGCCGCCCTGGCGCCAGGTCATGGTCACCGGCTTCAGCGCAAATGATTCGACTGGCGCATCATTGCCGCCGTAGGAATGCGCGAGATCGACGAGGTCAATGCGGGCCATTTTGCATTTTCCTCAAGTGGAGGCCGGCGCCGCGACCAGGCGGTCGGCGGCGTCGAACACGAAGACATTGTCGGGATCGAGCACGGCATCGAGTACATGGCCGGGCTGGTATTCATGCACGCCCTGCAGCACCGCCACCCAATTGGATGCATCGCGATTGAGATGCACAAAACTTTCCGAACCGGTGATCTCGGTCACCGTAACGGTGGCCTGGAACGCATGGCGGCCGGCGATGCCGTTCGCAACCTCGAGCTGGTGGGCGCGGAAACCTACGCGATACGGACCATCGGAGAGCGAAGCGTAAAGCCCGGTCGCCGGCGCCTGGATGCCGCCGGCATATTGCACGAAGCCGTTTTTCTTCTCGATGCCGACGAGGTTGAGCGGCGGATCGGAGAACACCTGCGCCACCCGCAGCGTGTCGGGACGACGATAGACTTTCGAGGTGTCGCCGGCCTGCAGGACCTGGCCTTCCCACATGCAGAGCGTGTCGCCGCCGAGCAGCAGGGCCTCGGAGGGCTCCGTGGTCGCATAGACGAAGATCGCGCCCGACGCCTCGAAGATGCGCGGCAGTTCGGTGCGCAGCTCCTCGCGCAGCTTGTAATCGAGATTGGCGAGCGGTTCGTCGAGCAAAACCAGGTCGGCGCCCTTGACCAGCGCGCGCGCAATTGCCGTGCGCTGCTGCTGGCCGCCGGACAGTTGCAAGGGCGTGCGCTGCAGATACGGCTCCAGCCGCAGCAGGCCTGCCGCCTCCTGCACGCGCTTTTCGATCTCGCCGCGCGGCTTGCCTTGAACGCGCAACGGCGAGGCGATGTTCTCATAGACCGTCAGCGAGGGATAATTGATGAACTGCTGGTAGACCATCGCGACCGAGCGTTGCCGCACGTCCGCGCCGGTAACGTCCTTGCCGTCGACCAGCACGCGGCCTGTGGATGGCTTGTCGAGACCGGCGAGCAACCGCATGATTGAGGTCTTGCCCGACAGCGTCGGTCCGAGCAGCACGCTCAGCGTGCCCCGGTCGAGCGTCAGCGAGACGTCGCGAATGGTCGGGATGCCATCCACGGTGCGCGTGACATGTTCGAGCGTGACGCTCATGTCCGTCCTCCCGCTTCACGTAGGGGACGTTCGCCAGAGGCACGGTTGGCCGCGATCCATGCGTCGAGCGCGGCGATTTCGTCGGATGACAGCCGCAGGCCCAACTTGGACCGTCGCCACACCACGTCTTCGGCGGTGCAGGCCCATTCCACCGACATCAGGTACCTGACTTCGCTCTCGGTCAAGCCGGCGCCGAACGACTGGCCGAGATCGGCCATCGATTTCGCGTTGCCGAGAACCTTAAGCGCGCGGGTGCCATAGGCGTGCGCCATCCGGTTGGCATGGGCGGTCGAGAGAAACGGATATTTCCGCACCAGTTCCGCGGTCAGGGCCGCAACCGCCGACACATCCATGTCGCCACCGGGCAACGGCTGCTTGCCGGTCCAGCCTTCCCTGGCCTTGGCGCTGCGCAAGTATGGCGCGAGCCGTTCCAGCGCCTCTTCCGCTAGCCGCCGATAGGTCGTGATCTTGCCGCCATAGATCGACAGCAGCGGCGCGCCGCCGGGGGTATCGAGTTCGAACACGTAGTCGCGGGTCGCAGCCTTGGCTTCGCTGGCGCCGTCGTCATACAGCGGACGGACGCCGGAATAGGTCCAGACCACGTCTTCCGGCGTGACCGGATTTTTCAGATACTCGCTGGCGGAGGCGCAGAGATACTGGATTTCCTCGGTTGACGCCTTCACCTTCGAAGGGTCGCCGTCGTAATCGCGATCGGTGGTTCCAATCAGCGTGAAATCGTCCTGATAGGGGATGACGAAAATGATGCGGCCGTCGGCGTTCTGGAACATGTAGGCGCGGTCGTGCTCATAGAGCTTGCGCACCACGATGTGGGAGCCCTGCACCAGCCGTACCTTGGCGCGCGCGTTGACGCCGGAGCCCGACGACAGCACCTGCTCGACCCAGGGACCGCCGGCATTGACCAGCGCGCGCGCTTGGATGGTGCTGCGCACGCCGCTGATGGTGTTCTCGACGGTGACCTGCCAGATGCCGTCAACCTGCGTGATCTCGACCGCGCGGGTGCGGGTGTGAATTTCCGCGCCGCGATCGGCCGCATCCCGCGCCGTGAGCACGACCAGGCGCGCGTCGTCGACGAAGCAATCGGAATATTCGAAGCCCTTGGTGTAGCGGTTGGCGATCAAGGGTTTTCCCACCTCGTCATGGGCGAGATCGACCGAGCGGGTCGGGGGCAGCAAATGCCGGCCGCCGATGTGATCGTACAGAAACAACCCCAGCCTGAGCAGCCAGGCCGGCCGCAAGCCGGAATGGTGCGGCAAAACGAAACGAAGCGGACGGATGATGTGGGGCGCGATCTGCCAGAGGATTTCGCGCTCGATCAGCGCCTCGCGGACCAGCCGGAACTCGTAATATTCGAGGTAGCGCAGCCCGCCATGCACCAGCTTGGTCGACCAGGACGACGTCCCGCTCGCCAAGTCATTCATTTCGCAAAGGAAAACGGAATTTCCCCGGCCCGCCGCATCGCGCGCGATGCCGCAGCCGTTAATGCCGCCTCCAATGATGGCGAGGTCGAATACCTTGTCCAACGAACGCTTCCCCGGCGGTCGCCTCTTCACTTCGGCGATTTCGCTTTCGGATTGGATTAAATCACAACGGAAAACGAAAGCAAGCAAAAGTGGGAACCTAGCGGCGGAATTCGTCGCGACAGCGCAGGTTGGCTTCGAGCGAGCGGGGGCTACATCCTTCGAGACGGCGCGGAGCCTGTCATCGGGCGCGCATTCGCGCGACCCGTTGGCGCCTCCTCAGGATGAGGTCCAAGAGCAAAACCAGCCGAGAAAACCTGGACCCCCGGTGAGGAGCACGGCGAGGCCACGCGTCTCCGGACGAAGCTTCGCTTCGCCTTGAGGACCATGAGGCCGAGATCGGGCAGCAGCTCTTTGCTACTTCAAACGCACGACCGTCGAAGGCTCCGCCGCCGGCTCGTCGATATCAGCGGCCGGCTTGTCCATCGCCTCGACCACCTCGATGCCTCGGCTGTGGCAGATATTGGCGAGGCCGGCGGGCAACGCAGCGTCGGTGACGAAGGTCTGGATCTGGCTGATATGGGCGATGCGCACCGGCGCGCTTCGGCGAAGCTTGGTGCTGTCCGCCACCAGCATGACACTGCGTGCGTTGGCAATGATCGCTTGCGCCGCCTGCACCTCGCGATAGTCGAAGTCGAGCAGCGCGCCCTCCTCGTCGATCGCCGATGCGCCGATGATGGCGTAATCGACCTTGAACTGACCGATCAGGCTGATCGCGGTGGAACCGATCACGGCGCCGTCGGCACGGCGCACCGCGCCACCAGCCACGATCACCTCAATGCGCGGGTGCCTGTAAAGCAGCATCGCGACATTGAGGTTGTTGGTGATGACGAGCAGGTCCTCATGCGAAGTCAGCGCGCTCGCGACTTCTTCCGTCGTGGTGCCGATGTTGATAAACAGCGAACAGCCGTTCGGAATCCGCGACGCCGCGGCGATCCCGATCGCCCGCTTCTCCTCGGCGGCGACGAAGCGCCGCGCCTCATAGGCCAGGTTTTCGACGCCGGAAGCGATGATGGCGCCGCCATGGATGCGGGTCAGCGAACGCTGGTCGCAGAGATCGTTGAGGTCCTTGCGGATGGTCTGCGCCGAAACCTCGAAACGCCGGGCAAGATCCTCCACGATCACACGGCCGGAGGCGCGGGCGATATTGAGAATTTCAGTCTGGCGGTTGGACAATCCGGCCATGGCAGCACCCTGGAAATGAGGCCCTCATGGTGCGGCTGTTCTGCGATGCGGTCAACGAGGCAGATCAGCTGCAAGGGCGGCCGGCCGGGCCAAACAACGAATCCTGGTTAAGACGATTGGCGCCGGAAGCGGTACCTGCCGTTCGCAACCGCACCATGCACAATCCTCGACAAGGCAACGCGCGGCTGCAACACTGGTTTCACAACCAAAAATGGAGGAAGCGATGAACATCGATCGACGTCAGCTCGCCCTGCCTGCTCTCGCGCTCGGCCTGCTCAGCATTGTTCCAGCCTTCATTACCCCAGCCTTCATTACTCCGGCCTTGGCCGGCGCCGATGAAGATGCGGTTGCGAAGAACGTCGAGGCATTCCGCAAGGCCCAGATATCAGCCAATGCCGAGGTGCTCGCCTCGCTGTGTGCCAACGAACTTAGTTACAGCCACTCCGACGGCCGCGTCGAGGACAAGGCGACCTTCATCGCCAATGCCACCAACGGAAAATCGAAAGTCCTGTCGCTGGAATATCAGGACGTCAAGATTGCCGTGGTCGGCCCGGCGGCGATCGTGCGCTTCCATTGGGTGGGCGAAGCTGAAGCCGTTGCGGACGGCAAGAAGAGCTCCACCAATCTGCACATCCTGATGAACTGGCAGAAGCAGGGTGCGGACTGGAAACTTCTGTCGCGAGCATCGACCAAGCTCTGACGGCGCACCGCCGTTTTCCGGCGGGCCCCGTTTCGCAAAGCCGGTGATTACGCCGCCGTCGGCAGCACGCCGCCCGCAAGACGGGTTGCCGCGCGCTCGGCCTCGCGCGCGTTGCGAAACAGCTGGCCTTCCAGCCGGTTGAAACGGTGCGACGCAGCGAAGAACTGGAAGCCGCCAGGACCGCGCACGACAATGCCCGCAGGTTGCGACGAAACTTCGATGATGAACGTATTCGACATTGCCCAGCCTTGGTTGATTCGCTGCCGACAACTGATTTATGGACTGATTGTTCCGGGCGTATGACGAAGCCGTCGCCGCGTGCAGCCGCGTCACGTTACACGCGAAGCAGGCGATGACGCCGGTCGGCGTGCGGACGCCATCGCATCTCAGATCCCGACAGGCGCATTTTTGCCTTATTGCCCGCGAATTGCCGCGCCGCAGGCTTGACCCGCGACCAGGCGGCCCCTGTGTTCCCGGCGAATCTTTGCTATGAAGGAACCGATAGCAGGGAGAATGAACATGAACTCGAAATTTGCGCTTTCGGCGCTTCTGGCCCTCGCGATCTGCGGGCCGGTCCAGGAGGCCGCGGCGCAGGATGCGGTCGGCGGTGCGATCGTCGGCGGCGTGCTCGGCGGGATCGTCGGCGGCGCGGTCGGTGGCCGCGGCGGTGCCGCAGCAGGCGCGATCCTCGGAGCCGGCACCGGTGCTGCGATTGCGGCCCAGGGCGAAGCACGGCCCGGCGGCTACCGCTATTACCAGAACGGTTGTTACGTCGAGCAGCCCGGCGGCTGGGTGGCGGTTTCGCCGCGCTACTGCCAGACCGCGGGATATGACGGTCCGCCGCCGCGGGCTTATGTCGAACCGCCGCGCCCGCGCTGCACCTATTCGCCCTCCTACGATCCGCGCCGCGGCACGTTCATCGGCCGCGACGGCTATGAGCGCCCCTGCCCGTAGGGCTTGGTCGACTCTGACTTGATCGGACGCAGCAACCACCTCGCATCACATGCGAGGTGGTTTTCTGTTTGGGAACGCCGTCGCACTCACGCCGGAATCGGCGGTGGCCCGGCCTGCGTGATCGGCTGCGGACGGCCCTGTTCGTCGATCGAGACGTAGGTGAAGTTGCCGTCGGTCACCAGGATCGGTTGCGTTTCCTTGCGCCGGACCACCCAGGCTTCGATATGGACCGTGACCGAGGTCCGGCCGACCCGCACCAGATTGGCGTGAACGGAAACGAGATCGCCGACATAGACGGCTTTACGAAAATTCATCGCCTCGATCGCAACCGTCACGGCGCGGGATTTCGCGACCTTGGAAGCGAACACGCCGCCGCCGATATCCATCTGACTGAGCAGCCAGCCGCCGAAGATATCGCCGTTCTGGTTGGTATCGGCCGGCATCGCCAGCGTGCGGGTACAGAGATCGCCACGCGGCTCGGTCTCGGTATTCAGGGGGGCGTGAACAGGCGCATCGGTCACTTGAAATTCTCCCAGCCGGCATCGGGCGTAAACCGGCCGCCGAATTTTTCAGTGAGCGCCCGCAGGGCCGAAACCACGTTTTCCACGCCGCGGCTGCGCGCATAGTTCAACGGGCCGCCGCGGAACGGCGCATAGCCGGTGCCGAAAATGACCGCGCCATCGACCACGTCGGCATTGTCGACGATGCCCTCGCGCAGGCAGGCGACGCAGACATTGGACATCGGCAGAATCAGCCGGTCGATCATCTCAGCCGAAGGCGGCGCGGCCGAGGGTGACGAGGCGGTGGTGTCGGCCTTGCCGTCCTTCCAGACGTAAAAGCCCTTGCCGGACTTGCGGCCAAGTTCGCCCCTGGCGACCTTTTCGCGCAACCAGGCCGGCGTCGGCGGCAGCATGTCGCCGAACTTCGAGCGCAGCATGTCGCCGACGTCGAGGCAGATATCGAGGCCGACCTGATCGGCGAGTTCGATCGGGCCCATCGGCATGCCGAACTTCTTGGCCGCGGCATCGATGACCGACTTGTCGACCTTCTCGTCGAGCATCACCATCGCCTCCAGCATGTAAGGCGTCAGCGCGCGGTTGACGAGGAAACCCGGCGAACTCTTCACCGGCAACGGCAGCCGGTCGATGGCGCCGACAAAGGCCAGCGCTTCCTTCAGCAGTTGCGGATCGGTGGCGTCGTGGCTGACGACCTCGACGAGCTGCAGCCGCGACACCGGGTTGAAGAAATGCAGCCCGAGCAGCCGCTCGGGCTTTTGCAGCGTGGTGCGCAGGTCCTGCAGCGGAATGCTCGACGTGTTGGTGGCAAGGATGGCGCCCGGCTTCATCTTCGGCTCCAGCCCGGCATAGACCTTCTGCTTCAGCTCCAGCTTTTCCGGCACCGCCTCGATGATCAGATCGGCGTTGCGAACGCCTTCGGCCTGCATGTCCGGCATCAGCCTGTCCAGCGCATCCCTGACATCGGTGCGCTTGCGCAGGATCTTGCCGAACAATTCCGACGCGCGCTTGATGGCGCCGGCAATCGGCTCCGGCTTCATGTCGGCGAGCGTGACCCGCATATCCTGGCTGGCGCACCAGGCGGCGATATCGCCGCCCATCGCCCCGGCGCCGATGACATGAACGTGTGCGATCTTGTTGCCGGTGCCGGCGAGCTTCTTCATCTGCTCGCGCAGGAAGAACACCCGGATCAGGTTCTGCGCAGTCGGCGTCACCATCAACCGGGCAAACGACGCCTTCTCGGCGTTGAGCATCGCCGCCTTGTCGCCGCCGTGCTTTTCCCAGAGGTCGATCAGCGCGTAAGGCGCGGGATAGTGCTCCTCGGGTGCGGCCTTGCCGGCCTCGGCGCGCATCCGCGAGGCAAGCAGCCCGCGCACCGGACCGAGGTTGAGAACGGTGTTGAGCAGCCCGGGCCGCGCGCGCGTGAGGCGGCCGGACATCGCGTCCTTCACCGCATTGCGGACATGCCGCTCCTGCGTCACGGCGTCGACCAGTCCGAGCGATCGCGCGTTGCGTGCATCGATGGTCTTGCCGGTCAGCATCAAGGTCATCGCCTGCATCGGATTGACCAGATGCGTAAAGCGCACCGTGCCGCCAAGGCCGGGATGCAGGCCGAGCATCACTTCCGGGAAACCAAAACGGGCATCGTCGATCGCGATCCGCATCTGGCAGGCCAGCGCCACCTCAAGGCCGCCGCCGAGGCAGAAGCCGTGGATCACGGCAACCGTCGGAAACCGTAGCGCCTCCATCCGGTCGATCACTGCATGCGCGCGATTAATTTGGGTCTCGACCGCGCCGGCATCGGTAACGCCGCGAAATTCGTTGACGTCGGCGCCGGCGATGAAGCCGGATGTCTTGGCGGAGCGAACGACAAGCCCGGTCGGCCGCGCGGTTTCGAGTTCGGCCAACACCTTGTCGAGTTCCTCGATCAGATCGGCTGACAGCGTGTTGGCGCTGGCGCCCGCGCGGTCGAACAACAGCCAGGCGACGCCGTCCTCGTCGCGGGTCAGCTTGAAATTCTTGTAGGGTCCGCTGGCATCGGGTTTCGGCCCGAGTTCGAGCACGCGATCGCCGAGAAGGTCCATGATCCTTGAATCCATGATCACACCGTCTCTATCAGCATCGCGCCACCCTGCCCGCCACCGATGCATTCGGTGGCGATGCCGCGCCGTGTACCCAGCCGCTTCATGGCGTTGACGAGATGCAGCACGATGCGGTTGCCGCTGCAGCCGACGGGATGACCGAGGCTGATGGCGCCGCCATCGACGTTCATCCGGGACTGATCGATCTCACCCGCAGCACCTTCGAGGCCGAGAATTTCCTTGCAGAACTTTTCGTCCTTCCAGGCGGCGAGACAGCCCAGCACCTGCGTTGCAAAGGCCTCGTTCAATTCCCAGGTCTCGATATCCTGCAGGGTCAGGCTGTTGCGCTTGAGAAGCTCGGTTGCCGACAGCACCGGCCCGAGGCCCATGATCCCGGGATCGAGCGCCGACCACTGGCTGTCGAGGATCACCGCCTTCGGCGTCAGGCCGTGCTTGGCGACGGCCTCTTCGGAAGCCAGGATCACCCAGGACGCACCGTCGGTGATCTGCGACGAATTGCCGGCGGTGACCTGGCCCCAGGGCCGCTCGAACACCGGCTTCAGTTTCGCCAAGCTCTCCGGCGTCGAGTCCGGCCGCACGCCGTCGTCGTGGTCGTAGAATTTGCCGTCGCTGCCGAACGCGGTTTCGACTTCGCCCTTGAGCCAGCCTTGTGATTGCGCGTTAGCCAGCCGCTTGTGGCTTTCGGCGGCATAGGCGTCCGACTGCGCGCGGGTGACGCCGAAGAGATGCCCGACCACTTCGGCGGTCTGGCCCATGTTGAGTTCGGTAATGGGATCGGTCAGCCCGCGTTCGAGACCGATGATCGGCTTCAGATAGCTCGGCCGCAATTTTAGCGCGGCCATGATCTTGCCGCCGATCCCCTTGGCGCCGGCAAGCCCCGCGAACCAGCGTACGCCCTGCTGCGGCCACACCAGCGGCGCGTAGCTCAACGCCTCGGAGCCGCCGGCCAAAATCAGGTCGGAGACGCCCTCGCGGATATAGCGGTAGCCGGTGTCGATCGACTGCATGCCGGAGCCGCAATTGATCTGCACGGTGAAGGCGACCATCTTCTCGCCCATGCCGAGCCGGAGTGCCGCGACGCGGGCCGGGTTCATCTCGTCGGCAATGACGTTGACGCAGCCCAAAATCACCTGGTCGAAAGCCGTGGGCGCAAAGGGCTGCCGCGCCAGCAACGGCCGGCCGCACTGCACGGCGAGATCGACCGGGGTGAACGGGCCGGGACCCGAACGTGCTTTCAGGAACGGCGTCCGGCTGCCGTCGACGATAAAGACCGGTCGCGCCATTAGCTCGCTGCCCTCTGCTCACCCAGTTCCTGGAAAAACTGATGCACCTCGGCGGGCTTCTTGTAAATCGGCGACAGCACTTCGGGCGCGAAATCGTCGACTTCAATCACCTTAGCAACGGCCTCATGCGCCGCCGCCAGCCGCTCGCCTTCGGCCTGGGTAATGACGCCCTTCTGCACCGCTTCCTTCCAGTCGTGCAGGCGCGCGGCGTGCATCTGCTTTGAAATATCCTCCGCAGCGGTCACCAGCAGGAACGCTTTCTCCAGCCGGGCAACGCCGCCATCGTCGTCGACATGCGAGAGGTCAGGCGTTAGCCTGTCCCGCGCCGCCGACGGCTCCAGCACCAGTTGCGCGCATTCGTGCACCACGCGATCGGACGGGCCGAGCACGTTGGCACCGAACGGCTGAATCAGGAATTTCAGGATCACCGCCACGAACCGGTTCGGCAGATTGCCGAGGATTTCGGCGAGACGGTTCTCGATGGTACGGAAACCGCTCGCCATGCACCATTCGAGCGCGGGAAGGTCCGCGCTTTGCCGTCCCTCGTCCTGCCAGCGCTTCAGCGCGGCCGACAGCAGATACAGTTCGGACAGAATGTCGCCGAAGCGCGCCGAGAGCATTTCCTTGCGCTTGAGCGCGCCGCCCAGGGTCAGCAGCGCCATGTCGGCGCACAGCGCAAATGCCGACGAATAGCGCGAGAGCTGGCGATAGAACCGCGTCGCCTCGCCGGCATCGGGTGCCGGCGCAAACAGCCCGCCGCTCCAGCTGCGGCCCCAAGCGCGGAACATGGTCATAAAACTGTGACCGACGTGGCTCCAGAACGCCTTGTCGAAGGCGTCGAGGCCCTTGGCATGATCCTGTTCGCCGAGCGCGTTCATCTCCTCCAGCAGATAAGGATGCGCGCGGATCGCGCCCTGCCCGAACACGATCAGGTTGCGGGTCAGGATGTTGGCGCCCTCGACGGTGATGCCGACCGGCACCGACCGGTAGAGATTGCCCATGTAATTCTGCGGGCCGTCGATGACGGCCTTGCCGCCGTGGATGTCCATCGCGTCGTCAATCGCGATCCGCATCCGCTCGGTGGCGTGCAGCTTCATGATCCCGGAAATCACCGCGGGATGATGGCCCTGGTTGAGCGCCGCACAGGTCAGCCGTCGCGCCGCGTCGAGCAAATAGGCGGTGCCGGCGATGCGCGCGAGCGGCTCCTCGATGCCTTCGAACTTGCCGATGGAAATGCCGAACTGCTCGCGAATGCGGGCATAGGCGCCTGACGTGCGCGCGGCATAGGCAGCACCCGCCGCGGACAATGACGGCAGCGAAATGCCGCGGCCGGCGGCGAGCGCCGTCATCAGCATCTTCCAGCCCTGGCCGAGACGTTCTTGCCCGCCGATGATGTAGTCCATCGGGATGAAGACATCGTGGCCCCAGTTCGGGCCGTTCTGGAACACCTGCATCGCCGGCAGATGGCGATGGCCGATCTGGACGCCGGGAAGATGCGTCGGGATCAGCGCCACCGATATGCCGAGGTCTTCTCGTTGACCAACGAGATGATCGGGATCATAGGCCTTGAAGGCAAGCCCAAGCAGCGTCGCGACCGGTCCCAACGTGATGTAGCGCTTGTGCCATTTCAGCCGCAGGCCGATGACTTCGCGGCCTTCGAACTGGCCCTTGCAGATGATGCCGGTGTCGACCATCGACGCCGCATCCGAGCCGGCCTCGGGACTGGTCAATCCGAAACAGGGAATATCGCGGCCGTCGGCCAGCCGCGGCAGCCATTGTTGCTGCTGCTCCTTGGTGCCGAAGCGCATCAGGAGTTCGCCCGGCCCGAGCGAGTTGGGCACCATCACGGTGACGGCTGCGGTCAGCGACCGCGACGAAATCTTGCGCACCACTTCGGAATGCGCGTAGGGCGAGAAACCAAGCCCGCCGTGCTCCTTCGGGATGATCATGCCGAAGAATTTTTGGGCCTTGATGAAGGACCAGACTTCCGGCGGCAGGTCGCGCCATTCCCAGCAGATCTTCCATTCGTCGAGCATGGCGCAGAGTTCGTCGACCGGGCCGTGGAGGAAGGCGCGTTCCTCGTCGGTCAACGTGGCCGGCGCGGTCGCCAGCAGTTTCGACCAGTCGGGATTGCCGGTGAAGAGGTCGGCGTCCCACCAGACATCGCCGGCTTCCAGCGCCTCGCGCTCGGTGTCGGACATTGTGGGCAATACGCCGTGCGCCCAGGAGAAGATCGGTTTGGTGATGAAGTCGCGGCGGAAGCTCATGGCGATCACCTCATGGTTGGCGGCACGGCTGGCACCGCACCTCGGCCAAACGACGGCTCATTCTAGCTGATGGCGCGGGATTCGGGGCGTCTGGCGTCGGGAATGAAGCGAAATTGATGAACCAACCAATAACGGCGGTGACCCGTTTCGGTTCCGAAAAGTCTGCATTTTCCGTCGCTTGAGCGGGATTGGCGTATTTCGTCGCCGGGGGGAAATCCGATCTGCGGCCGATCGGCTGAGAACACTGCTATGATATGGCTCACCTTGTCCGGTCCAAATCTCCGCCAGATCGATCAATTCGATCACCAAACGAATAAGCCTCATGGTGACGTTGGCTCATCATACGATCTTCCGACCCCGAGCGTCGTACGCCCGATCAATCGGGGTTGCGGCGGTCTCGGCGGCGATCTGGGCCGCCGTCGGGACCAGCCGTGCGGCCGACACGCCTGCCCCATCGCCGGACAAGCTCGATCGCATCACCGAATTCTTCAACCACGAAATTGCCTCCGGGAAATTGCCCGGCGCCGTCGTGTTGATCCAGCAGCACGGCAAGCCGGTCTATCTGAAGTGTTTCGGCGTCCAGGACGTCGCGACCATGGCGCCGATGACTCCCGATACGATCTTTGCACTGCATTCGATGACAAAGCCGATTACAAGCTTCGCGGCGATGATGTTGATCGAGGCCGGCAAGATGTCGCTCTCCGATCCGGCATCCAAGTTCATCTCGGGATTTGCCGATGTGAAGGTCGGGGTCGCGGCAGATGGAGCGGCTGCACTGAAACTCGTTCCGGCGGACCGGCCGATCACGATCGCCGACTTGCTGCGCCAAACGTCGGGCATCACCTACCAGTATATCGGCGGCAAGTTGATCATGAAGGCCTATTCCGAATCCGGGCTTTTCAACGGGCGTTACGACAACAAGACGTTTGCCGATCGCATTGCAAAATTGCCGTTGGCGCGGCAGCCCGGGACGCTCTGGCGTTACGGCCATTCGACCGACGTCATCGGCCGCATTATCGAGATCGTATCCGGACAGACGCTGTATCAGTTCGAAAAGCAGCACCTCTTCGATCCGCTGGGCATGACCAGCACCAAGTTCGTCCTGGACGACGCTGGAGAACGCGCACGAATGGCGGAGCCGTTGCCGGGCGACACTATCCTGAAAGACGCCGAGACCGAACGCCGCGCCCATCCGGAATGGGAATCCGGCGGTGGCGGACTGGTATCTTCCCTGACCGACTATGCCCGCTTTGCGCAGATGCTGCTCAACGGCGGCCAGCTTGACGGGAAACGGTATCTTGGCCCGGCGGCATTCAAGACGATGACATCGGACCATGTCGGAGCCGATTCCGGTGTCGCGCGGGACTATTACTATTTTCCGGGCGATGGCTTTGGCTACGGTTATGGCCTCGCCGTGCGCACCGATCCCGGCAATGCCCGACCGCCGCCGCCGGGCTCGATCGGCGAACTTAAATGGGACAGCGGCAGCGGCACTTATTTCGGCGTCGATCCGAATCTCGACATGATCTACATCCTGCTGGAGCAGACCCAGAACGAACGCGCACGCATCGTGCCCGCTTTCAAAAAGCTGGTTTACGACGCATTCGGCAAGGACAATTGATCAATCCGGGCGGATCATCTCGAACATGTCTTCCGGCTTGACGGTGAAATAATCGCCGCGGCGGCCGGCGCGCACGATCGGGCGAGCCAGTGCAGTAATATAGACGCCGTCCTTGATCATGGCCTTGTCGATATGGACGGCGACCACTTCACCCAGCGTCAGCCAGGCATTCGCCTTCTCGCCGTTGGCGCCCTGCAACTGGATGATCTGGGTCAGCTTGCATTCGAACGACACCGGGCTTTCCGCGACCCGCGGCACGTTGACGAGCTTGCCGGGCACTGCCGTCAATCCGGCGATCTGAAACTCGCTGACGTCGGGCGCGACATGGGCGGCCGTCGCGTTCATGTGTTTCGCCAGGTCCAGGGTGGCGAGATTCCAGACGAATTCGCCCGTATCCTTCACGTTCTGGACGGTGTCTTTCCAGGACGTCGAAGAAAAGCCGATGATCGGCGGCGTATAGCAAAAGCCGTTGAAGAAGCTGTAGGGCGCGAGATTGACGTTGCCCTTGCCGTCCCGCGAGGAAATCCAGCCGATCGGGCGCGGCGCGATGATGGCGTTGAAGGGATCGTGCTTGAGGCCGTGGCCGTTCTTCGGTTCGTAGCTGTGCAGGTCTTTGCTCGTCACGGCAGGCGGTCCTTATGGCTTACTTCCGGACCGCTCCTTTAGCACGCGGCGAAAGACTTGCCAGAATGAAGTCGATCATCTGGTCGATCGACGGGCCCGGCTTGTTGGCGGTCTGGGCGATCATTTGCGGATGGAAGAACTTGATCATGGCCGAGCAGGAACACAACGCAGCCACCTGCAGGTCAGCTACCTCGAATTCGCCGGCCGCGGCGCCTTGCGCGATGACGTTGCCGATGGTCCGGGTGATCAGCTCCATATGGGCGACGCAGACACCCCAATCCTCTTCCATCGCGATCTCGACCATCTCATGCATCTTGGAATCGCCGACATAGCGTTCCGAGTTCATGCGATGGATGGTCGTCATGAGCTCGCGCAGGCGCGGCGCTGCCGGCCCCGCACGGTCGGCGATCCGTTGCGCCTCGATCTCGACCTCGCCCATCAGGCCGCGCGCCACGCCTTCGTGGATCGCCTTCTTCGAATCGAAGAAGCGATAGACGTTGGCCGGGCTCATCCGCAGTTCCTTTGCGATGTCGGCCACCGTGGTCTTCTGGTAGCCGATCTGCCGGAACAGACGCTCCGCCACCACGAGAATCCGTTCCCGGGTGTCGGTTTCGATATTTTCCGAAATCAGCGTCATGTCAGAACACAATCTTCAATTATTCCGCCGCATCGGCAAGCGGAAATGCGAGCGGAGGCGTCACCAGATCCTTGGCCGGATGCTGCGGCGCAAGATCAGGCTGTTCGATTTCGCCGCTTTCTTCCAGGCTCTTGCGGAACCAGAGGGCGTAGAGGCCCGGCAGGTACAGCAAGGTCAGGAAGGTTGCAACAAACAAACCGCCCATGATGGTGATCGCCATCGGGCCCCAAAAGGCGGAGCGCGACAGCGGGATCATGGCAAGGATGGCGGCGAGCGCCGTCAGCACCACCGGCCGGGCGCGCCGGACGGTGGCTTCGACGATGGCTTCCCGGCGCGTCAGGCCGTGGGCGACGTCGGACTCGATCTGATCCACCAGGATCACCGCGTTGCGCATGATCATGCCGGCCAGCGCAATCAGCCCAAGCAGCGCCACGAAGCCGAACGGCTGGTTGGCGACGTTGAGCCCGAGCGAAGCACCGACGATGCCGAGCGGCGCGGTCAGGAACACCAGGATCAGGCGCGAAAAGCTCTGCAACTGGATCATCAGCAGCGTCAGCATGACCAGCACCATCAGCGGAAACAGCACGAAGATCGAGGCATTGCCCTTGGCGGATTCCTCGAACGCGCCGCCCGCCTCGATCCGGTAGGCCGGCTCGAGGTGATCGCGGATTTCCTGCAGTTTTGGCGAGATCTGGCTGGTGATGTCGGGTGCCTGCACGCCGTCGACGACGTCGCTGCGCACGGTGATCGCCATGTCGCGGTTGCGCCGCCACAGGATCGGGTCCTCATGCGCGTATTCGATTTTCGCGATCTGTTGCAGCGGCACCGCAACGCCGTTGCGTGACGTCACAGTGAGGTCACCGACGCGGCCGAGATCGAGCCGTTCGGACGGCACCGCGCGCGCGATCACGCCGACCTTCTCGATACCGTCGCGGATGGTGGTGACCGGCGCGCCCGAGATCAGCATGGCGAGCGCCTGCGAGACGTCCTGCGGGGTGAGGCCGAGCGCGCGGGCGCGGTCCTGGTCCACCACCAGTTTCAGGTAAGGCGACTGTTCGTTCCAGTCGAGCTGAACGTCCTTGGTCTTGTCGTTCTGCCGCATCACGTCGCGCACCTTGTAGGCGATGTCGCGCACCGTGTTCGGATCGGGGCCGATCACGCGGAACTGGACCGGGAAGCCGACCGGCGGGCCGAAATTGAAGCGATCGACGCGCACCCGCGCCTCGGTCAGTTCGCCGTCATCGACCGCCTTCTCCAGCCGCGCCTTGATCCGCTCGCGGGCCTCGACGTCCTTGGAGACAATCACGATCTCGGCAAAAGCCTCGTTCGGCAGTTGCGGATTGAGGCCGAGCCAGAACCGCGGCGAACCCTGGCCGATATAGGAGGTGTAGGTCGCGATATCCTTGTCGTCCTTCAGCAGCGCCTCGGCCTTCTTGACGGATTTTTCCGTGACATTGAAGGCGGTGCCCTCGGGCAGGCGCAGCTGCAGGAACAGTTCGGGGCGTTCCGACAGCGGGAAGAACTGCTGCTGGACATGGCCGAAGCCAACAATCGAGAGTGCGAACACGCCGACGGTCGCCAGCACCACCTTGACGCGGTGATCGACGCACCACTGCACCACGCGGCGCAGGCCGCGATACATCCGCGTCTCGTAAACCGCGTGCGGATCGTGGTTGTGGCTGACGGTGATGTTCGGCAACAGCTTGACGCCGATATAGGGCGTGAAGATCACAGCGACGAACCAGGAGGCGACCAGTGCGATCGCCACGATCCAGAAGATGCCGCCGGCATATTCGCCGACCGCCGAATTGGCAAAGCCGATGGGGAGGAAGCCAGCGGCCGTGACCAGCGTCCCCGTGAGCATCGGAAACGCAGTTGATTCCCAGGCAAAGGACGCCGCGCGCACGCGGTCCCAGCCCTGTTCCATTTTCACCACCATCATCTCGACGGCAATGATGGCGTCGTCGACCAGAAGACCGAGCGCGATGATCAGCGCGCCGAGCGTAATCCGATGCAGATCGAGCGACATCGCATTCATGACGATGAAGACGATCGCCAGCACCAGTGGCACCGAGGCCGCCACCACGATGCCGGTACGCCAGCCGAGTGCGACAAACGAAACGAACAGCACGATCGCCAGCGCCTCGATGAAGGAATGCACGAACTCGCCGACGGCGCGCTCGACCACCTTCGGCTGGTCGGCGATCTGATCGACATTGATGCCCTGCGGCACCGCAGCCATGAATTCCGCGACCGCCTTCTCGACGTCCTTGCCGAGTTCGAGGATGTTGGCGCCCCGGGTGGTGACCACGCCGATACCGAGCGCGGGCTTGCCTTCCTGGCGGGCGATGAAGGTCGGCGGATCGACATAGCCATGCGTGACGGTTGCGATGTCGCCCAGACGGAACACACGGCCGTTGCTTTCGACCGGCGTTTCGGCCACCGCCTTGACGCCGTCGAGCGCGCCGGTGACGCGCAGCGGCACGCGCTGCGACGAGGTTTCCACCGTACCGGCCGGGGTCACGTTGTTCTGCTTGGCCAGCGAATCGAACAGCGCCTGCGGCGTGATGCCGAGCGTGGCGAGCTTGGCATGCGAGAACTCGACGTAGATGCGCTCGTCCTGGGTGCCGTAGAGATCGACCTTGGTGACGCCCGGCACCTTCAACAGCCGCTGGCGCATGCCTTCGGCGGCCTTCTTCAACTGCGCGTAATCAGCGCCGTCGCCGGTCATCATGTAGAGGATCGAATCGACGTCGGAGAACTCGTCGTTGACGACGGGACCGAGCAGGCCCGCCGGCATCTGGCCCTGCACGTCGGCAAGCTTCTTGCGCAGCAGGTAAAACAGATAGGGCACGTCCTTTGGCGGGGTCGAATCCTTGAAGGTGACCTGCATCGCGGTGAACGCCGGCTTGGAATAGGTCTGCACCTTTTCGAAGAACGGCAGTTCCTGCAGCTTCTTCTCGATGGGATCGGCGACCTGGGTCTGCATTTCCTGGGCGGTAGCGCCCGGCCAGATCGCCGAGACGTTGACCACCTTCACCGTAAAGAACGGATCCTCGGCGCGGCCGAGCTTCTGGTAGGAGACGAAGCCGGCCGCACCCAGCGCGATCATCAGGAACAGGATCAGGGTCGGATGGCTTACCGCCCAGCCCGAGAGATTGAAGCGCTTCATGTCACTCTCCAATGCTAGTCAGGCTTAGAACGACAGCGACGAAACAACCCGGACCTTCTGGGCCGGATCGAGCTTCTGTACGCCGAGGGCTACGACCTTCGCGCCTTCAGGAACGCCGCCGGTGATCACGACGGAATTGCTTTCATAGGACTTCACGGTGATCGGCTTCAGCACCACTTCGCCGGAATCTCCGACGATGTAGAGCGAGGGATCGCTGCCCTGGCTGAACAGCGCCGACAGCGGCAACCTTGCCACCCGCTCGGTGGCGGGATCGGACAGGGTCAGCGTCGCGGTCATGCCGAGCGAGACCTTGTCGCCGGCTTCGGGCAGCGAGAATTTGGCGAGATAGGTCCGCGTCGCCGGATCGGCCGAGGGGGCCACCTCGCGCAGCTTCGCGGCGTACTTCTTGTCGGCATCCGACCACAGCGTCACGGTGGCGACGCCTTCCTTGGCGCGACCGACCAGCGTCTCGGGAATCGCGACCACGGCTTCCTTCTCGGCAAAGCGCGCGACGCGGATCGCGGTCTGGCCGGAAGCCACGACCTGGCCGGGATCGACCAGGGTCGCGGTGACGACGCCCCGGGTGTCGGCCACCAGCGTGGCATAAGAGAGAGAGTTCTTCGTCAGCTCGACCGAGCGCTCGGCACGGTTGAGGCGCGCGCGGGCCTCATCGGCGGCGGCGCGGCTCGTATCCATCTGCGCATCCGTGGTCCAGCCTTTGACCCTCAGATCCTTGGCACGCTGTTCGGCGGCACCGGCCTGCGCCAGCACGCCGGTGGCGGCGGTGAATTCGGCCACGGCCTGCTCGGCCTGCAGCTTCAGATCGACCTCATCGAGGGTGGCGAGCGGCTGGCCGACATCGACGGTCTGGCCGACTTCGACCATACGTTTTTCGATCTTGCCGGGAACCCGAAAACCCATGTCGGTTTCGATCCGGGGCTTAATGGTGCCGACGAAACTCCGCTCGGGCGACTCCGCCTCGTAATGCACGGTCGCGACCAGAACCGGGCGCCCGGGAGCAGCCACCTCGGCCGCCTTTTCATTGCAGCCGGTCAGCGCAAATACTGCCAGCGCCAACGCGGCCCCGGTCAAGAGCCTGTAATAGCTAGAAAAAATGGAACGGGCGAACATCGGACTCTCCATCGCGGATCTGATGAAGAGTGTCGAATACTAACTGATGAATGTCAATATTCGTCAGTGATCATGAATTCGTGATGGGAAACGGGGTTAAGGGGTGGTTCGCGGGCCTCATACTAGCTGTCGTCCCCGCGAACGCGGGGACCCATAGCCACCGGCTTCGGTGATGAAGGAAGGTGTCTGTCCGTGTGTCCCTCACGACAGCCGCGGCGTATGGGACCCGCGTTCGCAGGGGCCAGACGACACCGTCGTTCCGGGGCGATGCGCAGCATCGAACCCGGAAGTTCGAGATTCCCCGATGCGCAATTGCGCATCTGAGGTTCGCGCTTCGCGCGCCCCGGAATGACCGGCTAACCGCCGGTCACTTCGCCGTGGCGAATTCGGTCTTGGTGTCGTGGCCGCCGAGAAATACCAGCAGTCCGGCCGCGAGCGGCAACAGCGACAGCACCAGCAGGCCCGTCGACGTGCTGCCGGTTGCGTCCTTGATCCAGCCGACGATGTAGGGTCCGCCAAAACCCGCGAGGTTGCCGATCGAATTGATCAGCGCGATCGCGCCGGCGGCTGCGGTGCCGGACAACCATGCAGTCGGCAGCGTCCAGAACACCGCGAAGGTGCAGAACACGCCGATCGCCGCCACCGTCAGCACGATCATGGTCGTGGTCGGGTCGGTGATGTAGCTGGAAGCGCCGAGCGCGACCGCGGTGAGCAGCAAGGGCCCGCCGACATGGGCGACGCGCTCGCGGCTGGCGTCGGAATGCCGCGCCCACAGGATCATCGCGATGGTGCCGAACAGATAGGGGATCGCGGTGACGAAACCGGTCTGCGCGTTGCTGAGGCCGAACGCTTTCACGATCTGCGGCAGCCAGAACTGCATGCCATAGAGCGCGCCGACGAAGCCGAAATAGACCAGGCTCAGCGTGATCACCTTTGGCGAGGACAGCGCCTGCCCGAGCGACATGTGGCTGGCCGCCTGCTTGGTTGCGGTCTCGGCCTGCAGCTTTGCCGCGAGCCAAGCCTTCTGCTCGGCGGTGAGCCAGTCAGCCTTCTCCGGCTTGTCGGTGAGATAGAACCAGGTGACGATGCCGAGCAGTACCGAGGGAATGCCCTCGATGATGAACAGCCACTGCCATCCCTTCAACCCCATCGCGCCGTCGAGCCCGAGCAGCAGGCCGGAGACCGGCGCACCGATCACGGTCGACACCGGAACGGCAATCGCAAACGCCGCGAGAAACCGCGCGCGATATTCCGCCGGATACCAATAGGTCAGATACAGGATGATGCCGGGGAAGAAGCCGGCTTCGGCGACGCCGAGCAGGAAGCGCAGCACGTAGAAGCTCGTCTCGCCGCTCACCAGCGCCATCGCCGCCGAGATGATGCCCCAGGTCACCATGATGCGGGCGATCCAGCGGCTGGCGCCGAATTTTTCCAGCGCCAGATTGCTCGGCACCTCGAAGATGAAATAGCCGATGAAGAAGATGCCGGCGCCCCAGGCGAAGATCAGCGGCGTGAACTTCAGCTCGGCATTCATCGTCAGCGCGGCGAAGCCGAGATTGACGCGGTCGAGATAGGAAAAGAAATAGGCCAGCACCAGGAACGGAATAAGCCGCCACGAAATGGTGCGTATGGTGGACGTCTCGACCTCGCTCTTCACAGGCGTGGTGGCAAGCGTACTGGATTGGCTCATTGGTTTCCCCCGAGGTTTCTTGTGGGTCGAGGATTACCGAGTGCTTTCACGTCTGGCAACGGCGAATGCCCGCGCTGGCGCAACGCGGGCATTCCGTTGGTGGGGGGGCTGGCATGCCCGTAGAACTACGCAGGAAACGACGTCCGCGGACGACTACGTTTGCGAAGCGTTAGCACCGACTCAAGGTCGCGCCGCCGAAGCAGAAGGCTTTCATCGCCGATACCTGCCGGATGCTGATCAAGGGCATAAGTTAGGGAGCACCGGGCGTCTCACTCCGCCAACTGAAACCGCTCGAACCGATCCAGCTCTTCCTCGATGCGGCGCTTGTAGATTTTGGCGCCACCGCGCGCGGCGCCCTTGCCGACCCAGTTCCATTTCTGCATCAGCAATTTCTGGTTCTGCCGGTCGGTCTTGAGATCGAGGGCGGCGACGATATCGTCGCCGACCAGCACCGGCAATGCGAAATAGCCGAATACACGCTTCTCCTTCGGCACATAGGCCTCAAAACGGTGGCCGTAGCCGAAGAACAATTCGGTGCGCTTGCGCTGGATGATCAGGGGATCGAACGGCGACAGGATGTGCACGAGACCGGCATCGCCCTCGCCTGCCGGTGCCGCGGCGTCCGGCTCCAGCACCTCGGGCCGCACCCAATGCTCCTGCTTGCCGGCGCCTTCGAGTGCGACCGGCGTCAATTCCTTGCGCCGCACCCGCGCCTCGATCAGGCGACGGATCGCGGCCTTGCTCGGCGCATCGAGATGGCAGATCGAATCCAGGCTGACCACCCCCTGTGAACGCAGCGCGCGGTCGAGCAAATAGGCCGTGGTCTCCGCTGACGAGGCCGGCTTCGGCGGTCGGTCCCAGCCGAAATGCCGCGCCGTCAGTTCATAGGTCTTGAGCATGCCGGTGCGTTCGGAGATCGTCACCTCGCCGGTATAGAAAGCGAGCTGCAGCGCACGCTTCGACGGCTTGCGGCTCTGCCACAGGTGCTCCTTCTCCGTCAGCACATCGTCCTCGATGTCACGGATGGTGAGCGCGCCGTCGCGCCGCAGCAGCCGCATCACCTTGCGGGTGTCCTCCGGCTTGACGGAAGCGAACCAGCGGTGGCCTTCACGCTTGTGCAGCTTCATCAGCGGCACGAAGAAGCGGAAATCTTTCGCCGGCACATAGGACAGCGCGTGCGTCCAGTATTCGAACACGCTTTTGTCGGCGCTCTGGGCCACGCGCAAATCCGCGCGGGTATAGGCAGGGATACGACTATAGAGAATATGGTGGTGGCAGCGTTCGATCACGTTGATTGTGTCGATCTGCACATAGCCGAGATGCTCGACCGCCGCCGCGGTCGCCTGCGGCCCGGCGCCGAATGGCGCTGATGTATCGAGCCGCTGGGCGCGGAGCCAGATCCGCCGGGCACAGGCTTTGGTCAGGGGATGGGGTTCAGTCGCGCGGGGCATTGCAGCGCAATGTAGTCGGATTCGCGCGCGTGAGAAGTCGGGAAACAGGCACCTGCCGTGCGAGTCACCTCAATGCTTCGCCCGCTCCGCAATGCTGCCGGTCGTGACCGTGGCATCGCAGGAGGCCCGACCACGTTCCGTCGCCTGGCATCGATAGACGCTGCCGGTGAGGCGATCGACCAGCCAGGCAGTCTCTTCCGTAGGGCTTTCGACGCCGACATAGCGGCTGCCGAGCGCATTGATCAGTGTCGACAACAGGATAGCCGCCGCGATCATGGCTGCGCCGATCAGGATCGGCATCGAACTTCCGGAACTTTCCGGCTCCGGTGTGCTGGGGCGATAGCCCTGATACTCGCGCTGACGCTTTACCGACTGAAACACCGCCCCGCCCGTCTCGCTTGTCTCGAACGATTTATTCTTCGACTTTTCTTGTGAGCTGTCTTGCTAGATCGCCATCTGGCCGATTTGTTGTCCACAGATCGGCGCTTGCGCGACGGCATTGAGACCGCTTCGTAACTTGAATCAAAAAGACGGTCCGCTGGCCACTTATTATTGTCGTTCGAAGTGCGGGCTCAGCGGCGGAACAATCCGCCCATCATGCCGCCGAAGAAGGCGCGCGGGTGTTGTCGTCGAACTTGCCGGAAACCTTGGTGTCGAAGCCGAGGCTGGTCAGGCGGCGCTGCACGTCGCGGCGCTGGCTGCGATCACCCGATCCAACAACGCAGCGACGTGACCGCAAAATCAGGCGAACGACGCAAGGACCGCCTCAAAACATCGACGCCGGGACGCGGGCGCCCTCGCCCGGCCCGAAGCCGGACGTCCTAGCGTGACCTAAATCACATTCGAGGCTTTGAACCCGTCCTATGTTTCGAGCATCAAAACGCCATGCACGCCATGCTGGCGGAACCCGTGAGGAACACGACAATGACCCGCCTTAATGGACTTTCCATCGTGACGATCGGCGCCGCGCTGTCGATGACGGCGGGCCTGGCCTTTGCAGGCGACACCGTCTCGGCCGATCAGCTCCTGAGCGCGCTGAAGCCGAAGCCGCTGACCCGCGGCCTTTCGACCGGCACCCAAGAGGACACCGCAACGCAGGCCAAGGAAACCGGCTTCGTCAATACGCTGCGCAACCGGAAGACCCGGTCGCTCTCGCTCGGCGAGCGCCAGGAGATCGCCGAGATCGCCGCGACCAAGCCGAAGATCGATCTCGAAATTCACTTCGACTACAACTCCGCCGACATCAGCAAGGACTCGATGCCGTCGGTGCAGGAACTCGGCAAGGCGCTCGCGAACGCCAGCCTGAAGGGTTCGACCTTCGTGGTCGCCGGTCATACCGATGCGATAGGCGGCGAGGCCTATAATCAGGACCTCTCCGAGCGGCGCGCCGATACGATCAAGAAGTATCTGACCGACAAATACGGCATCGTCGGCGCCAACCTCGTGACCGTCGGTTACGGCAAGACCCAGCCGAAGGATCCGAACGCGCCAATGGATCCGGCCAACCGCCGCGTCCAGGTCGTCAACATGGACACCAAGACCGCGTCAAAGTGACGCCTAGAAATTGATCCGCCTGCCCCCTCCGGCAGGCGGATTTCATTTTGGGGAAGCGAGGGCCGCCGCGCCCGCCTCACCGCCCGGCTGCAACCGAAGCACCGCGCCCTCATCGGCACTATGCGCGAGGCGACCTCGCCTCAGATCCAGCTCTGGAAGATCATCAGGCGACGATACGTTTCCATCGACGTACCCAAGGACGCCACCGAGATCGGCAACATCGCCACGAATCCGAACGATGCCGCCGCGACGAACGTCCACAACATCCAGCGCGGCGGCGCCCGCTCGCCTTGCGTGAACGCATAGACCAGCGCGAGCGTCGCGATCGTCGCCGACGGCAGATAGTAATAGATGAAGCCGATGGTACGCGGCAGCGCCGCCCACGCCAACCATGGGCCGAGGTAAAACGCCAGAATCAGAAACGCATCGGCGCGACGCCTCACGATCCAGTCCCTCAGGCAGATGCCGAGCGCCACCAATGCGGGCCACAGGATCAGCGGATTGCCGAGAAAGACGATCGCCTGAAACCGGTCGTCGGCAAGTTTGTCGAACTGAAACCAGATCGGCCGCATCAACAGCGGCCATGACGGCCACGAACTCATATAGGGATGCGGCGGATGCGAACCTGAGTTCTCGACAAAGATCCGGCGCTGTGCCTCGATGAAATCGCCGATCGACAATCCGTATAGGGGAATGTAGGTCACGTAATAGGCAAGCGCCGGAACCAGCACTAGGCAGACGGCAAAGTGGTAGTACCTGAATTCGGGCCAGCGGTCCGGTTGATACCAGTCGTCGGCATTGGCGTCCGCGAATGAGGTGCGCCAGCCCTGCATCAGGCGGATGACGGCAACGATCGCGATACATACGCCGAGCGGAAACAACCCGCTCCATTTGCAGGCTGTCGCGAGGCCGAAAGCGAGGCCGGCCAGCGCGAACGCGATCTCCGGTTTCTGCTTCCTGATTCCATGGATGAACGCCGCAACACCCAGCAGATCGAATGCCAGCGTGTAAATATCCAGCATCGCGATACGCGATTGCACGAACACCATCTGGTTGAGGAACGTCAGCAGCGCGGTCGCGAGCGCCGGCCCCTGGGCTGCAAACAACGCCAGCCCGCAAAGATACATCGCAACAATCGCCAGCGCCCCGAACACGACGCTGGGATAGCGCCAGCCGAGCGAGTTATCCCCGAAGGCGCGAATCGACAACGCCATGAACTGCTTTGCCAATGGCGGATGCATCGGGTTGAGCAACGGGTTCGGTACACCCGGTTCAAGCAACTGCTTTGCCGCGGGCACGTAATGTACTTCGTCGAAATTGATCTTGTCGGGTGTGGTTAATCCGATCATCAAGGCAAGATGCGCGACGACGAAAATCGCGACAGAAATTGCCACGATCTTCCACGCCTGATTTTGCGGAACAAACGGCGATTCGACAGCGGCTCCACCCGAATCTTCCGTCGCGCGCAGCTCTGTGGAAGGAGCAGCACTTTGCGATCGATCGCGTTGAACTTTTTTTCGTCTGGAGGTCACTAATCGACGGGCCGGTAAAGTGGGACAAGCTTGTGATAAAATTACAACATCGCCGGCCCGCACTATCCGGTACGATGACCGGCATAGATTGTACGGTGGGAAATGATTGCGCGTAACTACATTTTTGCGGTGCTGGGAATCTGCCTTGTGGCGGGCATCGATTCAGCGTCGGCTCAAGCTCCCACGCGTGTCGGCGAAGCCGCCGTCGTTAAAAATGAAGTTCTCCGCGTCGCCGCGTCTTCGACCAGCCAGATCAATGTCGGCGATGGATTGCTGCGCGACGAGGTCGTGCGCACCGGCCTCGACAGCGCGACGCGGCTGGTGATGGCCGACAGCACCAATCTGTCGCTCGGTCCGAATGCGACGCTCAAGCTCGACCGTGCCGTGTTCGACGACGAGCACCATTATCGCGACGTCGCGGTACGGCTGACGTCGGGCGCCTTCCGCTTCGTGACCGGCCATTCGGAAAAGGCCGCCTACAAGATCACGACGCCGCTGGCGACCATCGGCGTCCGCGGCACCATCCTGGATATCCTGTCGCAGCCGCGCGGCCCGACCATCGTCAACCTGCAGGAAGGCGCAGCCTCGGTCTGCACGCTCGCGTTTGACTGCATTCAGCTGACGCAGCCCGGCGACACCGCCATCATCACCGTGAGCGGTGGCAAGACGACGATCAAGAAGACCAATAATTCGCCGTGGACCTTCGCCAAGACCTGCAGCGCGGCCGCGGGCCTCTGCAGCACCACGCAATATGCGGACGCGACGCCGACGGTGGTGCCTACCGTCGATGACGGCAGCGACCCCACCGGCATGCTGTGCGGGCGCTGACGATGGCAAACCCCTCACGAGGCTGGATCGTCTTCGGCACCATGCTGGTCGCGGTGTCGCTGTTTTTTCTGCGCGACGAGTCGGGCATTGTCCACGCGCAATCCCTTTCCTGCGGGACGTCGACGGGCACCTATAATTCGGACAGCGTTAATTCGGAGTCCCAGGCAGGGACCGGGTGCAGCACCTCGACGTCCACTTCGAGTTCTACCTCAACATCGACTTCGAGTTCGACGCCAACGCCGACAACCAC
This sequence comes from Bradyrhizobium ottawaense, assembly GCF_900099825.1. Taxonomy (NCBI): domain Bacteria; kingdom Pseudomonadati; phylum Pseudomonadota; class Alphaproteobacteria; order Hyphomicrobiales; family Nitrobacteraceae; genus Bradyrhizobium; species Bradyrhizobium ottawaense. The sequence goes on from NZ_LT629693.1 coordinate 2,057,824, forward strand.
CGGCGCCGACTCCAGCGGCAACTCGGTCAACGATCTGGCCAAGCAACGCTTCAACCAGATGATCACCAACCGCGTGCTCGGCACCGTGCTGCTCGGCGTCAACGAGCAGGTCAACTGCAGCGACTGCGTCAGCGCGTTCGGCTCGGCGGGCTCGTTCTCGGCCGGCATTCACGGCCGCAAGAGCCTGACTGACAACCTGTCGCTACTGGCAGGCATCGCCTATACCCAATACAGCGAGGGCGGCTACAGCGTCACCAGCGCGCCGATCGGCGCCTTCGCGCTGCGCTATGATTTCGTCGACTGGGGATCGTCGCGGCCGTTCTTCGATATCGGCACTATCCTGACGCCTTACGAGAAGGTGCGTTACACCCGCAGTTATACGACGAGCCTCGGCGCGGTATCGCTGGACAGCCAGACCACCGCCAGCAATTACGCCGTGTACGGCCGCGCCGGCTGGATGAGCCGGCTGTCGCCGCGCGATGAAGTCGCGGCCTCCGTCGAGGTGTGGCAATTGTGGCAACGGGTCAACGGCTACACCGATCCGGCCGGCGTACCGTTAAATCCGTTCGACGCCTCGATCGCCGGCGGCACCGACCGTACCAGCCTCGTCAAGGTCGGCGGACAGTGGACACATCTGTTCGGCTCGAACGTCGAAGCCAATGTCAACGGCGGCTGGGTGCAGTCGTTTGCGACGCGCTCCGGCATCATCGCCACCGTGACCGGCGACGGCACCGTGGTGCCGACCATCGGCAACCAGGGCTGGTTCGAATATGGCGGCCGCCTCGGCTTCCGGATCACCAAGGGCTGGGTCGCCGATCTCTTCCTCAACGGCACCGCCGGCCCGCAACCGGTCGGCAACACCATCCACGGCGGCGTCGGATTGCGGATCAGTTATTAGCGGCGTCCGTTCACCCAACCGTCATTGCGAGCGCAGCGAAGCAATTCATTCTTTCTTTACGCGGCGAGATGGATTGCTTCGCGGAGCCTGTCATCGGGCGCGCATTCGCGCGCCCCGTTGGCTCGCAATGACGCTGTTGGGACCTTGCGCTCCCCTCACGTCGCAATCGGCGTCGGCATCGTCAAGAACGCCCGCGTCACGTGCCAGAACAATTGCCGGTTGATCGCCAGCGCCACCGAATGGGCGGTACCGGGCAGGATGATGAACTGGCGATCGCCGTTCGGCAGCTTGTTATAGAACTCCTCGAGATCGGCGACGGTGGCAATGCCGTCATACTCGCCGCGGACCAAGAGCACCGGCGCCAGCACCTTCTCCGGATGCACCACCGGCAGGTTGGCGGTCATGTCGAGATAGGTGCCGGTCGGAATCTGGTCGCCGAACTGCATCTCGACATCCGCCAGCACCTCGATCGCGGCGGGATCGGAAGTGCCGGGCTTGTCGCGGGTCGCGATCGAGCGGATCATTTCGCGGTCGCGCTTACGCATGTTGTGCGAGCGATAATAGGCGAGCTGCTCGGCGCGCTTGGTCAGCGTCGGCGAACCCTGGCCCTTGTAGGTGAAAGCGGCGAACACCAGACGGTCGACACGGTCGGGCGCCAGCATCGCAAAGGCCCCGGCGCGCAGCGCGCCTGAGGACTCGCCGACGAAATGCACTTTCTGCTGGCCGGTCTCGCGCGCGATGAGCTCGACCGCGACCTTCAGATCCTCGGCGCCGCTGGCGATGTCGGCATTGCCCGCGGTGCGGCCGGACTTGCCGTAATTCTCGTGGTCCATGGTCCAGACGTCAAAGCCGTAACGGGCAAACTCGTTCATCACGGAATATTCCCCCTTGCCGGGCACGTTGAGATCGAACACCCGCGAGGTCACCGACGAACCGTGGACAAAGAACACTACCGGCCGCGCCGGCTCGCCCGCTTTCGGCGCGCCGATCCGCTTGCGAAATATCCACAGCGGGATGTCGCCCTTCTTGGTCCAATACTCGCTGCTCCAGATCTCGCCGCCTTCCGAGGCGACTGCCGTCGCGGCCTGCGCCGGCATCGCGGCAGCCGCCGCGGCACCAAGCCCTCCGAGGCCGATGGCCCCAAGCACCGTACGCCGCGCCAACGGATGTCCGGAATCGGTCATGGTCTCTCTCCTCGCGTGACGTCTTGCTTCGGGCAAACTCTAACACGGGCCCGATGCTTTGAAAGCAGGTGTGCGCTGCACCGCGAAAACAACATCGCGCGATCACGCGCGGAACAGGCTGACAGCCGGGGGTTGCGGGGCTTATCCTTGGCCAGCCAATCAGGCCAGGGAGCGAACGCATGAGCAGCAATCTCACCGAAGAAGAACTCGCCGCGTTGATGCCGTCCGAATTGTGCCAGTACCAGACGCCGATCCCGACGCAGATCGTCTCCAGCGACGAATTTTACCCCGACCCGCAGAATGAACGGCAGCGCGAGGTCGAGGCGCGGCTGCTGGCGATGGCCGACGATCTCGGCGGCAAGCAGGGCCTTGACCGCCGCCGGTTTTTCCAGACCGCCGCCGGCATGGCCGCGTCCTTCGTGGCGATGAACGAGGTCTATGGACCGCTGTTCGACGTTACGAAGGCGGAGGCCGCCACGCCGGCGATGGCGCAGGAACGTGCCGCCGCGCTGAAAGACCAGTTCATCATGGACATGCACACGCATTTCCTGCGTGACGACACCCGCATCATGACGTTCGTCAACATGCGCGCCGCGGTCGGCAAGGCCGGCTGGAACAAGCAGCTCAGCGATCACGAGCAGACCATCGAGGACCTGAAATTCAACAACTACAAAAAGGAGATGTTTCTCGACTCCGACACCAAGATCTCGCTGATCTCGTCCGCGCCATCCGATATCGAGCAGGACTGGTTCCTGACCAACGAGCAGATGGCCGATGCCCGCAGGAAGATCAACGACGAGGCCGGTTCGCGGCGGGTGTTTTCGCACATGATCTTTACGCCGGGGCAGCCCGGCTGGCTCGACAAGCTCGACGCCGGGCTCGCGCTGAAGCCGGAATCCTGCAAGGGCTATACGGTCGGCGACAACACCCATAAGGAAATCAGCCGCTATCCGTGGCGGATGGACGACGAAAACGTCGCCTACAAGGGCTACGAGAAGATGGTGAAAGCAGGCATCAAGAATGTCTGCGTGCACAAGGGACTGTTTCCGCCCGGAATCGAAAAGCAGTATCCCAATTTGCGGGGCTTCGCCGATGTCGCTGACGTCGGGCAGGCCGCCAAGGACTGGCCGCAGCTCAATTTCATCGTCTACCACTCGGCCTATCGCCATGTCGGCGGCGATCCGAAACAGGCGCTGGCCGAATTCGACCGGACCGGGCGCATCTCCTGGACCAGCGATCTCGCCGACATCCCTGCGCAATACGGCGTCAGCAATGTCTATGGCGATGTCGGACAGTTGTTCGCGACCACGCTGGTCGCCGAACCCAATGTCTGTGCTGCGCTGATGGGCACGCTGATCAAGGGGCTCGGCGTCGACCACGTTTGCTGGGGCACCGACGCCTTGTGGACCGGCGCACCGCAGTGGCAGATCGAAGGCCTGCGCCGTCTCGAAATTCCCGAAGCGATGCAGAAGAAATTCGGCTACGCGCCGCTGGGGGCCGCCGACGGTCCGGTGAAGACCGCGATCTTCGGCGACAACAATGCGCGGCTGTACAATATCCAGCCGAAGCGCGCGATGCTCGATCTCAAGGGCGACCGGTTTGCGCTGATGAAGGCGGAATACGAGAAGGCCGGGCCAGAGCCGTCGAACATCCGCTATGGCTATGTGGTACCGAACAAGCCGATGGATCACAGCGTGTTCGTGTAAGGTCGTCCTAACTAAAATATCGAAAACAACCCCATGCAAAGTAACAGGGGGTCGCCTCCGCCGTCATTGCGAGCGAAGCGAAGCAATCCATGGCGCCACAAGGAAGGATGGATTGCTTCCGCCTTCGCTCAGGAGCTACGGCGGACAAGTCGTCGCTGCGCTCCTCGCAATGACGGTGCGAAGAGGTCGGGCTATTTACCTGCCCTTGAACTGCGGCTTGCGCTTTTCGCTGAAGGCCTTGACGCCTTCCTTGAGATCTTCGCTGGTTCGGACCGGGTCGAGCAGCCGGCGGACTTCGGCGACCGTTTCCAGCGGCCCCTTCGGCATCGCCTCGCGCGCCAGCCGCTTTAGCGCCTGAACCACCAGTGGAGCGGCGGCGGCGATCTTGGCAGCCATCTCCTGGGCGAGCACGACGTGCTGCCCTTTCGGCGCGATCTTGTTGACGAAGCCGATCTCGTAAGCACGCTGTGCCGACATTTCTTCGCCAACCAGAAGAAACTCCATCGCGATCTTGTGCGGCATACGCGCCAGCACCGACGAGACACCGCCACCGGTGGTGCCGACTTTGACCTCGGGATAGCTGAATCGCGTCGTCTCCGACGCCACGCACATGTCGGCCATCTGCACCAGAACGAAGCCGCCGCCGACCACCCAGCCGGACGTCGCGGCAATCACCGGCTTGTCCAGCTCGACACCCAATCCGGGAACGGCCCGCCACATGTCGGCGGGAAAATCCCTCACATCGGCGCCGACACAGAAATACGCTTCTTCGGCGGCAGCCAGCACCGCCACGCGGTCGTCGCTGTCGCGAAACCGCCGCCAGGCCTCGCATAGCTCTTCGCACAAAGCGGGGTTGAGCGCATTATGGGCGGAGGCACGATCCATCGTGATGGTAGCGACGTGGCCGGCGCTTTCGTAGCGAACGAGCTTCATGGGGCCTCCCGTATCACGCAATTTTTGCGCTTATTATTTCTTTTCGGCGGGATCGCGGTGCACGGGATCGATCCACAGCACCGTCTCCGGCTTTTCCACCGGCTCGATGTCGAGATTGATCGCGACCGCCTCGCCGTCGCTGCGTACCAGCACGCATTCCAGCACCTCGTCGCGGCTGGCGTTGATCTCCTGATGCGGCACGTAAGGCGGAACGAAGATGAAATCGCCGGGACCGGCTTCGGCGGTGAACTGCAACTGCTCGCCCCAGCGCATCCGCGCTTTGCCCTTGACGACGAAGATGATGCTTTCGAGATGGCCGTGATGATGGGCGCCGGTCTTGGCGTCGGGCCGGATGGTGACGGTGCCCGCCCATAATTTCTGCGCGCCGACGCGGGCGAAATTGATCGCGGCCTTGCGGTCCATGCCCGCGGTCGACGGCACGTTGGGATCGAGCTGGTTGCCGGGAATGACGCGAACGCCGTCATGCTTCCAGCGCTCGGCATCGCCGTGCGAATGATCGTGATCGTGATCGTGATGGGAATGGGTGTGATCGTGAGGACCGGTCATCTTGTTGCTTTCCGAAAATCTTCCTTGAGTTCCGCAACGTACATAAAACCGTGATCGCAAACCAGTCAAATAGCGGAACATTCGGGCCCACCTGCGACTTGTCCTGGCGAAGCTTAACCGCGTGCAAAGGAAAATTCCGATGGGTGCAACGGCAGACAAGATCAAGGGCACGACCAACGAAGCGATCGGCAAGGCCAAGCAGGGTGTCGGCGAGGCCACCGGTTCCGAGCGCCTGGAGGGCGAAGGCGTGATCCAGGAACTGAAGGGCAAGGGCCAGAAGGCCGTCGGCGACGCCAAGGACGCCACCAAGGATGCCGTGAACAAGGCGGCCGCGTCGGCGAACAAAAATCTCTGATCGGCATACGATCTGAAATGGAAGAGACCGGCCCATTGGGCCGGTCTTTTTCATTGGCTGCTTCTTACCTCGCCCCGCTTGCGGAGAGAGGTCGAATTGCACGCAGTGCAATTCGGGTGAGGGGGACTATCCGCAAGTCCGAATGCGTGGTGAGAGCCCCTCACCCCAACCCTCTAAGAGCGAGCTTCGCTCGTCTCGACCCCGCAAGCGCGGGGCGAGGGAGCCTACTGCCGCCTTTTCGCCATCACATCCGGATTGACCACGTTGGTCGGCGCGCCGGCAGCGTAAGCAACGATCTGGTCAAAAATATCCGTGAACTGGAGCTCATATTCGTCACGGGTGACGTAGCCGATATGCGGCGTGCAGATCGCGTTAGGCAGGTTCAGCAAGGGATCGTTGACATCGCGGAGCGGCTCCTTCTCGTAGACGTCCACCGCTGCCATGCCGGGCCGGCCGGCGCGCAAGGCGGCGACCAGCGCGTTCGGTTCGATCAGCGGCGCCCGGCTGGTATTGACCAGCAGCGCCGAAGGCTTCATCCGCGCGAGGTCCTCGGCCTTGACGATACCGCGCGTGGCGTCGACCAGGCGCATATGCAGCGACAGCACGTCGCATTGTTCGAAGAATTCGGCCTTGCTGGCCGCGGTTGCGTAGCCGTCGGCGCGTGCCTTTGCCATCGCCGGCTCTCGCGCCCATACCAGCACCTTCATGCCGAACGCCTTGCCATAGCCGGCGACGACGGCGCCGATGCGGCCATAACCATAGATGCCGAGCGTCTTGCCGCCGACGCTTTGGCCGACGCCGATCTGCCATTTGCCGGCTTTCATATTAGCGACCTGCTGCGGGATGGCGCGCATCCCTGCCAGCACCAGCCCCCAGGTGAATTCCGCCGTCGCATAGGACGGTGTGTCCGCATGCTGGCTCGACGACACGACGATGCCGAGCCGGCTGCAGCTATCGATATCGATGTGGGGATAGACGCTGCGCTGGCTGATCAGCTTCAGCTTCGGCAGCCGTTCGAGCAGCGGTGTGCGGATCTGCGTCCGCTCCCGGATCAGCACCAGCGCCTCGGTATCGCGCAGGCGCTCGGCGAGAACATCGACGTCCTGGACGTGGTCGTTCCAGATCGTGACGTCGTGTCCGGCCAATTTTCGGAAACAGTCGAGGGTGCGCAGCGTGTCGAAGTAATCGTCGAGGATCGAGACTTTCACGATGCGCTCCCCCGTCAGTTGTCGTTCGGGCGGTTACTTCACCGCCAGCAATTCGACGTCGAACATCAGCGTCGCATTGGGCGGAATGACGCCGCCGGCGCCGCGGGCGCCATAACCGAGCGCGGGCGGAATGATCAGCGTGCGCTTGCCGCCGACCTTCATCGAGGCAACGCCCTCGTCCCAGCCGGCAATGACCCGCTTCTGCCCGATCGGAAACTCGAACGGCTCGTTGCGGTCCACGGAACTATCGAATTTCTTGCCCTTCTGGCCGTTTTCATAGAGCCAGCCGGTGTAATGCATGACGCAGGTCTGGCCGGGCTTCGGTGACGCGCCGGTACCGACCGCGTTGTCGATGATCTGCAAACCTGAAGCTGTCGTCATAGGTTTTCCTGCGGTCTGGGCCGATGCCATCCTGGAGGCAACGGGCGTGGCAACCGCAGCCGCCATGGCGGCAAACGCGGTCTGGATGATGGTGCGTCGGGAAGATCGCATCTGTGAAAATACCTTTCCTCGATAGAGCCGGACGTGTCTAGCGCAAGGAAACCGGTGTTGCTACCCCATTTGACGCGTGCAAAAGCGCCGGGCTGATAGCTCCAGCCCGGCGTTCAAGCAAACGTTATTGTTGGATCAGACGGCCTGGGAGATCTGGGCAATTCGCGATCGAGGATGAAAACGGAGAGCTCCCGTCGCCCGCCAAAAAATCTAGATGCTTAATTGCTCCAGCCTGACCGGTAGCTTGCGAAACCAGTTGCTCAATAGCCGAGCGCGCAACCGTCCTTGCGCGGATCGGAGCCGCCGGCCAGCGTGCCCTTGTCCCAGTCGATCCAGATCGCCTGGCCGCCGCCGAGCGGGCCGACCACGCTGGTGGTCTTGTGTCCGATCTTCTTCAGGCCCTCGACGATCGCGGCCGGCACGCTGTCCTCGAGCTGGTAGACGCCCTCGTAATGCAGGCCACGCGGCATATCGATGGCTTCCTGCACGTCGCAGCCATAGTCGAGCATGTTGGTCAGCACATGGGTCTGGCCGACCGGCTGATACTGGCCGCCCATCACGCCGAACGGCATCACGGCGCGGCCGTTTTTCGTCGCGAGACTCGGAATGATCGTGTGCAGCGGCCGCTTGCGCGGGGCGATGCAATTGGGATGGCCGGGCTGAATCCGGAAACCGCCGGCGCGGTTTTGCAGCAGCACGCCGGTCTTGTTGGAAACGATCGCCGACCCGAACGAATGCGCGATCGAGTTGATGAACGAACAGACGTTGCGGTCCTTGTCGACTACCGTGATGTAGACCGTGGACGGGTTCATCGGCGGCGCGACGTTCGGCAGGTCGAGCAGTCCGTCCATGCGGATCTTGCTGATGTGCTCCTCGGCGAATTCCTTGGCCAGGATGCCGGCGACGTCGACATGAACCTGGGCGGGATCACCGATATATTGTTCGCGCATCATATAGGCGATGCGCGCGGCCTCCGCTTCAAGGTGGAAGCGCTCGACGCTGAGCGCCGGGAATTTGGTCAGGTCGAAGCGCGAGAGAATGTTGAGCATGACCAGCATGGTGATACCCGGACCATTCGGCGGGCATTGCCAGACGTCGTGGCCTTTGTAGATCGTGCCGATCGGCGACGTGGTCTCGGTGGCATGGCTGGCGAAATCTTCCAGCGTGTGCAGGCCACCGATACCGCGCAGCGTCTCGACCATGTCCTCGGCAATGGCGCCGGAATAGAACGCGTCGCGGCCACCCTTGGCGATCGCGCGCAGCGTCTTGCCCAGTTCAGGCTGATGGATCACGTCGCCGGCGGCCGCCGGCTTGCCATGCGGCAGCAGGTAGCGCTCGGTGTTGGTACCATTCTTCAGCTTGTCGAAACCGTTCTTCCAGTCGAACGCGATGCGGGGCGCGACGATGTAGCCCTCTTCCGCCGCCTTGATCGCCGGCTGCAGCAGAGTGTCGAGCCCCATCTTGCCGTGATCGCGCAGGATGGTCGCCCAGGCATCGACAGAGCCTGGAATGCTGACGGCATGGGCCGAGGTCAGCGGCACCGAGTTGATCTTGCGCTCCAGATACCATTCGACCGTGGCCGCCGCGGGCGCGCGGCCGGAGCCGTTATAGGCCACGATCTTGCCCTCGCCTTTCGGCTGGATCAGCGCGAAACAATCGCCGCCGATGCCGGTCGATTGCGGCTCGATCACCGCGAGCAGCGCGGATGCCGCGATCGCCGCGTCAGCAGCGGTGCCGCCCGCGCGCATCACATCGACCGCCACCAGCGCGGCCGCCGGGTGCGACGTCGCCACCATCGCGTTCTGGGCATGGACCGTCGAGCGGCCGGCGAAATGGAAATTCCTCATCGCTAGTCTTTCTTTATGAGCGTATTTTTGGGCACCCCACCGGCATGGGCAGGTTTACTTGAAGGTTTACTGGCGTTTCTTGGCATATTCATCCCGGGAAGGGCAATGGCTGGCATACCAGGGAATGGCCTGGGGGAAATGCGCGGAATACACGCGGTTTTGCGGGGTTTCCCCACCCCTGCCCGCCTGATAAACGGTCGCCATGCCCTTAAAAGTCGCCGCCTTCTATCAATTCACCGCGCTGCCGGATTTCCGGGAGTTGCGCGAGCCGCTGCGCGCGATCTGCGTGGGCCTCGGGCTGAAAGGCAGCGTGCTGCTGGCGCAGGAAGGCATCAACGGCACGGTGGCGGGTCCCACCGAGGGCATCGACGCGCTGGTGGCCGAACTGCAGCGCGGCGCGCTGTTCGGCGGCCGGCTCGACAATCTCGAACTGAAATTCTCGCAAAGTTCTGACCTGCCGTTTCAGCGGATGAAGGTCCGGCTGAAGAAGGAAATCGTCACGCTCGGCGCCGCCGTCGATCCGACGCGGCAGGTCGGCACCTATGTCGACCCCGCCGACTGGAACGCCCTGATTGCCGCACCCGACACGCTGGTCATCGATACCCGCAATGAGTTCGAGGTGGCGATGGGCACATTCGACGGCGCGGTCGATCCGGGAATAAGGAGTGCCAGTTCAAGGAATTCGCCGCGCAAAAGCTCGATCCGGAGAAGCGCCGCAAGATCGCCATGTTCTGCACCGGCGGCATCCGCTGCGAGAAGGCCAGCGCCTATCTGCTGGCGCAGGGATTCGACGAAGTCTATCACCTCAAGGGAGGCATCCTGCGCTATCTGGAAGGCGTCCCCGAGGCGGAAAGCCTCTGGCGCGGCGAATGCTTCGTGTTCGACGAACGTGTCGCGCTCGGCCAAGACTTACTTGAACAAAAGGACTTACTTGAACAAAAGGACTTGCGCGAACACAAGGACCTGCGCGAGTACAAAACGAACGATGGCTCCCATGAGTGACGGCAACGCGCTGATCGAACGCATCGACGCCCTGGAAATGCGGCTGACCTATCAGGACGAGGCCATCGAAACGCTGAATCAGACGATCACGAAGCAATGGCTCGAGATCGACCGGCTGAAGCGCCAGCTTTCCGAGATGAAAGAACGTCTGCAGGAAGCCGAAAGCCATGCGCCGGGACCGGCGAACGAGCCGCCGCCGCACTACTAGTCGCCGGGAAATAGAGAAGACTAAAACGACAAACAGAAACGGCCTCCGCAAGGGAGGCCGCTTCGTCAGTTCAATCGAACAGATTAGCGATCGCGGTCGATGATAACCGTCTTGTGGTCACGATCGTAGTCGCGGTCCCTGTCATGGCCCGGGCGCACGACAACCGTTTCGCCGCGATCACGGTGGTCACGCTCACGAACTACTTCACGGTCGCGATCGCGGTCGCGATCGCCGTGACCGGTACCTACGGTGACGCCCACCGGGCCAACACCCATACCGACTTCTTCCGCGCTCGCCGGCATCGCAATAGAAATTGTGGCCACTGCGACGGCAGCCAATACCATATGCTTGATCATCGCTTGCTCCTCTTGGATTTAATTACCGCTAAAGCAATTCGCGGAAATGTGATTTGTTCCGCTTCAGACATTCCGATCATGCGTCACGCATGAAAGGACATCACACGCGCATGCCAAACCAGATCGCGACGACGATCATCGCAAGCACGATCACCGCCCAAACCGCAGGCACGACGTACTTCGAACTGCCGCTGCGCGGCGAGTCGTTGGCAGCATGGTTGAATTCGGTTTGCATCGATTCACCCGCCTGCGCTACCGAAAGACGGCGCGCAATTTTTCCCAGAGCGTTTCGTTGTCGATATCGCCGTCAGGCTTCGATGGCGCCGGTTGCGTGGCACTCACCGGATCAGACGCCGGAAAGCTGTCCATCAGGCCGGTTTCGAGCCTGGCGTGGATCTCCCTGTCGGCGGCAAGTGCGGCAACCGGATTGGCAGCGTGCTTGTCATGCGGCGCGGGATCAAATTTCTCAGCCATAGGGGGCCTCCATTCAGGAAGACAACGCCCCGTATTCCGTGTTGTTCCGCGTCTCGCCTTGGCTAAGCCGCGGCCTGCGTGTATCAGGAACTCGAAAATATCAGCTGGCCGCAGGAACTTTTCGATTGACCCAGGAATCCGCCGTCAAACCTTTTATCGAAGTGCTGTCCGGCCACCGCCAGCCGGTGCCCCCGGTCTGGATGATGCGGCAAGCGGGGCGCTATTTGCCGGAGTATCGCGAGCTGCGTGCCAAGGCGGGTGGTTTTCTCGATCTGTGCTTCACGCCGGAATACGCCGCCGAAGTGACGCTGCAGCCGATCCGGCGTTTCAACTTCGATGCCGCGATCATCTTTTCCGACATTCTGGTGATCCCCTACGCGCTCGGCCGATCCGTCCGCTTCGAAGCCGGCGAAGGCCCCCGGCTCGATCCGCTGGATACGCCCGAGAAAGTGGCAACGCTGGCGCGCCATGCCGACTTCGGCAAACTCGAGCCGGTCTATGAGGCGCTGCGCCGCGTGCGCCGCGAGCTCGATCCGCGCATCGCCTTGATCGGCTTCTGCGGTGCGCCATGGACGGTCGCGACCTACATGGTCGCCGGGCAAGGCACACCGGACCAGGCCCCGGCACGAATGATGGCCTACCGGCATCCCGAGGCGTTCGCCGACATCATCGACGTGCTGGTGGAGAATTCGATTCAGTACCTGCTCGACCAGCTCAAGGCCGGCGCCGACGTGCTGCAGATTTTCGATACCTGGGCCGGCGTGCTGCCGCCGCGTGAATTTCAGCGCTGGTCGATCGAGCCGGCCAGGCGCATCGTCGCCGGCGTGCGCGCACAGGTGCCTGACGCCAAGATCATCGGCTTTCCCCGCGGCGCCGGCGCGCAGCTTCCCGCATATGTCGAAACAACCGGCGTCAACGCCGTCAGCATCGACTGGGCAGCCGAACCGTCACTGATCCGCGAGCGCGTGCAAAACCGAGTCGCCGTGCAAGGCAATCTCGATCCGCTGGTGCTGATCGCAGGTGGCGCCGCGCTCGATCGCGCGGTGGACGACGTACTGGCGAATTACGCCGGCGGCCGGTTCATTTTTAATCTCGGCCACGGCATTCAGCCGGAAACCCCGATCGCGCATGTCGAGCAGATGCTGAAGCGCGTGCGAGGATATAAAGGCTGAACCAACCACGCGCCGTCATACCCGCGAAGGCGGGTATCCAGTAATCACTGGCCCGGATTCGAGCCGAGACGTCAGGGCGTACTGGATCATCCGCCCCAGTGCGCAATTGCGCACAAGGCGGATGATGACAGTTACCGCGCATCTTCCAGGATCATGTCCGACGCCTTCTCGGCAATCATGATCGTCGGCGCATTGGTGTTGCCCGACATCAAATCCGGCATGACCGAGGCATCGACCACGCGCAGGCCTTCGATGCCGCGAACTTTTAGCCGCTGGTCGACAACCGCCAGCGGATCGTTGCCCATCCGGCAGGTCGACGTCGGATGATAGACTGTGCTGCCGGTGCGGCGGCAGAAATCCAGCAACTCGTCGTCGCTCGCCACCTTCGGCCCCGGATCGACCTCGCCGACCGCATAGGGTTTCAACGCAGGCGCCGCCAGAATCTTGCGCAGGATCCCGATGCCGTCGATGAAGGCCCGGCGATCGGTTTCGGTCGCAAGATAATTGATGCGGATTTCCGGCGGCACCGAAGGATCGGCGCTCTTGATGCGCAGCGAGCCGCGGCTTTCCGGGCGCAACTGGCAGACCGAGGCGGTGAAGCCGGACTGCGCATGCAGTTTCTCGCCCATCTTGTCGGTCGAGAACGGCAGGAAGTGAATCTGGATATCGGGGCTCGCCAATCTGGGATTGGTCTTGAAGAACGCGCCCGAGGTGCCAGCGGCAATCGTCAGCGGTCCCTTTCGGAACGCCGCGTATTGCGCGCCGGCCAGCATCTTGCGAATGGGATTGTTGACGATATCGTTCAGCGTCACGGACTGCGCGCAACGCGTCACCAGCCGTACCTGCAGGTGATCCTGCAGGTCGTTGCCGACGCCTTGCGCATCGAGCACGACATCAATGCCGTGGCTCTTCAGGAGGTCCGCCGGTCCGACGCCGGAGAGCTGCAGCAGTTGCGGCGAATTATACGCGCCGCTGGAAACCAGGATTTCCTTGCGCGCCCGCGCCGTGCGTACGCGGCCTTCCTGCTTGTATTCGACCGCTTTGGCACGACGTCCCTCGAACAGGATGCGCTGCGCCAGCGCCGAGGTCTCGACGTGCAGATTGCTCCGCTTCAATGCAGGCCGCAGATAGGAGAACGCAGTCGAGGCGCGCCGTCCGCGCTTGGTCGTGGTCTGGAAAAATCCCGCACCTTCCTGGGTGGCGCCGTTGAAATCGGGATTGGTCGGAATGCCGGCCTCGGCGGCGGCGACCACGAAGGCCTCCGACACCGGATCGGCGTGCCGCCAGTCGGAGACCGGCAGCGGTCCACCCGCGCCGTGATATTTGCTCTCGCCGCGCTGCTGGTTCTCGGCCTTCTTGAAATAGGGCAGTACGTCGTCATAGCCCCAGCCGGCATTGCCGCGCTGACGCCATCGGTCGTAATCCTCGTGCTGCCCGCGCACGTAAAGCAGTCCGTTGATCGAACTCGAACCGCCCAACACCTTGCCGCGCGGCTGAAACACCTGGCGACCGTTCAGTCCCGGTTCGGGCTCGGTCTGGTACATCCAGTTGACGGTCTTTTCCTTGAACAGCTTGCCGTAGCCGAGTGGCACGTGGATCCAGAGATTGGTGTCCTTGGGTCCGGCTTCCAGCAGCAGCACCGAATGCTTGCCGTCGGCGCTCAGGCGATTGGCGAGCACGCAGCCGGCCGAACCGGCACCGACGACGATATAATCGAATTCGGCAGCGTCATTGTTGTTATTGTTCATTGGCTTCCTCCCGCGCCACGAGAGGTAGCGGGGCCACCACAGGCGGTCAAGCGGCCTTCAGCGCAGCCGAAGCGCCTCGATCAGCGACTTGAAAGCGCGGCTGTATTCACCGCCGGCCTTGAGCACGTCCGACCGGCCGGCGCAGGCGACGGCCGCTTCCGTCGCGGCGCCGAGCAGCAGACGCGCGAGCGGCTCGATCGGCTGCCGCGCGATCAGACCGGCATCCATCGCCGCCGCGAGTGCGCGCGGAAATTTTCCGCCGAAATGCTGCGCGTCGATTTCACGCCAGCGCTCCCAGCCCAGCACCGCCGGGCCGTCGCGCAGGATGATCTGGCAGGTCGCTCCCTTCGCGCACGCGGCGAAATAATGCTGCGTGCCTGCGACCATCGCCGCCAGCACATCCCTTTCCGTCCGCACCGCACGATCGATATCGGCGACGAGGTCGCGCGAGACCGCATCGAACACCACCTCGAATACAGCCTCCTTGGTGGCGAAGTGATGATAGACGGCGCCCTTCGCCACCTGCGCGGACTCCGCGATATCGTCGATGGTGGTGGCGGCGAAACCGCGGTCGCCGAACAGGCGGCGTCCCGCCTTCAGGATGGCCTCCGTTGTCGCCGCGCGTCGTTCAGCCTGTTTCGCCATCGGTTTTGTCTAGTCGAAATTTGCCGCGGCGGCCAGTTGACTTTCCGACCCTTGGTCGGTATTTACCGACTTATAGTCGGTTTATATCACGCACGAGGTCACGCTATGCCGAGCCGTCAAACCGTTGAAGCTTTTGTCGCGCTGGTGGAAGCCGGCGACTATGTCGGCGCGATCGAGCATTTCTATGCGCCCGATGCATCGACGCGGGAGAACACCGGCGAGGCCGTGGTCGGCCGCGACGTGCTGATGGCCAAGGAGCGCGGCGTCATGGCCAGGTTCCGGAAGATCGAGGCTTCGCGCATCGGCCCAGTGCTGATCGAGGGCGACACCGTGACAGCGCGCTGGAAGTTCACCTTCACTGGCGCCGACGGATCGTCGCGGTCGCTGGAGGAAATCGCCTGGCAGACCTGGCGCGGCGACAAGCTGATCGAGGAGCGTTTCTTCTACGATCCGCGTCAAATGGCGCAGTGAGCCCAGCCTGAAAAAATCGATTTTCGATTGACGACACCGGAATAGCCCGCCAATCTGCCTTTGATGAGCAGTATCGGGTTGAGTTTTGGTGACGATCTGGCCGGCGACCGGCCCAGAAGCCTGACGTCGGCCGTTCAGGAACGGCTGCGGACAGACATCCTTTCGACACGGCTGCTGCCTGGCCAGAAGCTGCATATCGCGGGCCTCGCCAAGCAGTTTTCCGTCAGTCTCGCCGCGGTCCGCGAGGCCCTGTCGCGCCTCGTCGCCGACGGGCTGGTGCAGGCCTCGGACCAGCGCGGCTTCCGGGTCAGCCCGGTCTCGCCGGCGGACCTCAGGGACGTCACGCAGACCCGCGTCGATATCGAGGGACTGGCGCTGCGGCGCTCGATCGAGAACGGCGACCGCGCATGGCTCGGTTCGGTAGAGCAATCCTTCGCGGCGCTCGTTGCCGTCCCCTATACCTATCCGGATGATCCGACCCATCATTACGAGGAATGGGTAGTACTTCACCGCATCTTCCACCGCACGCTGGTCAATGCCTGCGGCTCGCCCTGGTTGCTCGGCTTTCGCGATATCCTGCACGAGCAGAGCGAACGCTATCGCCGGCTGTCGATCCGGCGCAACACCGAAAAGTCCCGCAATGTCGAGGCCGAACACGCCGCGATCGTTCACGCCGTGCTCAAGCGTGATGCCGACGCCGCCGTCGCGGCGCTGTCGAAGCATTTCCTGACGACCATGCATCTGGTCGAACTTGCGACACCCAAACCATTGGGGATTGTCGACACCGCCTGATCGAAAATTCGAAAACGCCAATCCAAATCAAAAAAAGCAAAGGGAACGTCACAATGAGCTTCACACGACGTCACGTGTTGACCACGATTGCCGCAGCCGCCCTGCTCGGCACGTCGGCGATGGCGCAAGCCGCGGATACGGTCCGCATCGGCCTTCCGACCAAGACCTATTGGCCGACCACGATCGCGGAGACCGCGGTCAAGCAGAAGCTGTTCGAGAAGGAAGGCATCACCGCGGAACTGACGATCTATCGCGGCGGCGCCGAGACGTTCGAGGCGATGGCCGCGGGCGCCGCCGACGTCATCCTCGACGCGACGTCGCTCGCTGCGGCTGGGCGCAAGAAAGGCGTGATGTCGAAAGTGGTCGCCAATGCCGCGATGGGCTATTACGGCTGGCAGTTGATGGTGCTTGCCAAGTCGACGGCCGGGGTCAAGGACCTCAACACCAAGAAGGTCGCGATCACGTCGGCGGGCTCGGGCTCCGACCTGCTGGCGCTGTGGACCATTCAGGACAAGAAGATCGACTTCACCCGCGTGCCGGTCGGCGGCGGCGGCCTGGTGCCGAACCTGCTCGCCGGCAATGTCGACGCCGCGGTGGTCTATTCGCCGCTCAGCTTCCAGATTTCCAAGTCCGGTGAGGCCAAGACCATTCTCGATTATTCGAAGGAAGTGCCGCCGAATCTCGCTGCCGGCTGGATCGTGCTCGACAAATACGCGCAGGAGAAGCCGGCTCTGGTGCAGAAGACGCTGAACGCGCTCTATGGCGCGCTGATGTTCATGCGCGACAACAAGGATGTCACCGTCAAGCTGATCGCCGAACTCTATGAGATTCCCGCCGAGATCGCCGCGCTGGAATATGAAAACACGATTCTGAAGCTGGAAACCGACGGCAGCATGAGCGGGACGAAGATACCGGAAGAGGTTCAGCTGGCGCTCGACATGGCCAAGGCCGGCGGCATGAAGGATCTGGCACCAGCGGCCGAGGTCATCTCGACCCAGTTCAAGCCGGTCCCAACCAAACCCTGAGGCGACAGCGATGCAAGGTGTCGGCGTAAAGGCGGCGCGGGTCGCGATTGTGGTGGCGCTGTTTGCGATATGGGAAATCCTGTCGCGGACCGGCTTCGTCAATCCGCGGCTGCTCCCCTCGGCGTCCGACACGCTGTCGACGCTCGCCGACCTCCTGCAGCGCGCGAGCGTCCGCAAGGATCTGGTGGTGACGGCGACCGAGGTGCTGACCGCGTTCGCGCTCGCCGTTCCCTTCGGTACGCTGATCGGCTTCCTGATTGCCGAAAATCGCTACTTTGCCGACGTCGCGAAGCCCTTGCTGTTCTTCGCTTTCAGCATTCCCAAGTCGATCTTCCTGCCGATGTTCATCCTGGTGTTCGGGGTCGGCTTTTCGCAGAAGGTCGGCTTCGGCTTCTTCTCGACCATCTTCATCGTGATCATGTCGACCACGACGGCGGTGGAGTCGGTCAAGGTCGAACATCTGACGGTCGCCCGCTCCTATGGCGCGACGCCGATGCAGACCGAGTTCCGCGTCTATCTGCCGAGCATGCTGCCGGTGCTGCTCGAGGCGCTGCGGATTTCGATGATCTTCAACCTGACGGGGGTCATCCTTGCCGAAATGTACGCTTCACGCGACGGCATCGGCCACCAGATCGCAACCTGGGGCGAGAATTTTCAGATGAAGCAGTTGCTGGCCGGCGTGATCATGATCGCCGCGGTCGCCATCACCTTCAACGAACTGGTCAGATGGGTGGAAACACGATGCAGCCATTGGCGAACATAACCCCGCTGAAGCCGGCCGGCGCGATCGAGGTCCGCAATGTCGGCCAGATCTTCAAGACCACGACGCAGGACGTCGTCGCGCTCGAGGACGTTTCGCTCGACGTCAAACCCGGCCGCTTCGTCGTGCTGGTGGGCCCGAGCGGCTGCGGCAAGTCGACGCTTCTGATGATGATGGCCGGCCTGCGCCAGCAGACGTCGGGCACCATCACCATCAGCGGTGCGCCGATCCCCGAGCCCGATCCAAATCGCGTCGGCGTGGTATTTCAGGAGGCCAGCCTGTTTCCGTGGTTGACGGCGGAGGAGAATGTCGAATTCCCGCTGGCGCTGCGCCGCGTTGCCAAGGACGAGCGCCGCGCCAAGGCGCAGGATGCGCTGAAGCTGGTCGGGCTCGACGGGTTCGGCAAGCGTCATCCGCACGAATTGTCCGGCGGAATGAAGCAGCGCGTCTCGATCGCACGCGGCATGGTGCAGGACCCGCCGGTGCTGCTGATGGACGAGCCGTTCGCGGCACTCGACGAACAGACCCGCATGACCATGGGCGACGAGTTGCTGCGGATCTGGGCCGCGACCGGCAAGACCGTGGTGTTCGTCACCCATAGCCTCACTGAGGCGGTCTATCTCGCCGACGAAGTGATCGTGATGTCGCCGCGGCCCGGGCGCATCGTCGACCATCTGCAGGTCTCGCTGCCCCGCCCGCGCACCTACGAGATGCTGAGCGGCGACGCCTTCGGCACCCTGCGCGACCGCATCTGGCGGCACATCCGCAAATCGGCGTGAGGTTCCGATGACCGCAACAACGCTCCGCAGACTGATCGTGATTGGCCTGATCGCGCTGTGGGAAATTCTGCCGCGCGCAGGCCTCGTTCCCGAATTGTTTCTGCCGTCGCTGTCCTCGACGTTGTCAGCCGGCTGGAGCGAGGCGGCCGAGTATGGCCACGCGCTGGTCGTGACGCTCTACGAGGTCGCAATATCGATGGCGTTCGCCTGCGGCGGCGGCATCCTGCTCGGCGCCGTCGTCGGCAGCCTGCCTCGGCCGCGCATCCTGATCATGCCGATGGTATCCAGTCTTTACGCGGTGCCGCTGGTCATTCTCTATCCGGTCTTCACCGTGTGGCTCGGCATCGGCTCGGAATCCAAAATCGCGTTCGCGTCGATCTATGGCTTCCTGCCAACGATGCTGGCGACCGCCGCCGGGATCCAGACCATCAATCCGCAGTTGCTGCTCGCTGCCCGCAGCATGGGCGCGACACTGAGCCAGCGGCTGGTGCGGGTGATCATTCCGGCCGCGATCCCGACCGTGCTGTCTGGGTTGCGCGTCGGCGGCGCGCTCGTGATCGTCGGCGTGGTGGTGTCGGAGATGCTGATCTCTTCCGCCGGCATCGGCTACCTGATCTCGCGCTATCGCACCATTCTCGACAGCGCGCATGTCTTTGCCGGCGTGCTGCTGGTACTGGCGATGGCGATCGCCTTCAACGCCGGCATCAAGTGGATCGAGCGCAAGGCCGCGATCTGGCAGACCGGATCGCGCGCCGGCCAGCGCGCCGCCGACGAACTTACCGCCGGCACCCTGCAGCCGGCGACCTAGTGGAGTATTTTAAGTGTTCGACCTGACGCTGACATTCGACAATGGCCCCGAGCCCGGCGTGACGCCGCGCGTGCTCGACATCTTGCGCGAGCGCGGCATCAAGGCCACCTTTTTCGTAATCGGGGAAAAGCTCGGCGATCCCGTGCGCAGGCAACTCGCCGTGCGCGCCCATGACGAGGGGCACTGGATCGGCAATCACACCTTTACGCACACCGTTCCGCTCGGGCAGCAGCGTGACCCCGCGGCGGCGCAAAACGAAATTGGTCGAACGCAAGCCACGATCGGCGATCTCGCGCACACCGCGCGCTGGTTCCGGCCGTTCGGCGGCGGCGGCAATCTCGACGAGCGGCTGCTAAAACCGTCCGTCGTCGATTATCTCACCGGCCACAAACATAGCTGCGTGCTGTGGAACGCGATCCCGCGCGACTGGGCCGATCCAGATGGCTGGGTCGACCGCGCGCTGGAGCAATGCCGGTCGCAGCCGTGGAGCCTGATGGTGCTGCACGACCTGCCGACCGGTGCGATGAACCATCTCGAGCGTTTTCTCGACCGTGCCACCGAAGCCGGCGCGCGCTTTCATCAGGATTTTCCGCCCGGTTGCGTCCCGATCCGTTCGGGCGAGATCGTGCTGCCCATCCACGCCTATGTTTCCAACATCGAAGAGAGTGTCACACCATGAAGATTGCAAGTTTCAAGGCGGGTACCACCGCAACCTGGGGCCTTGTCACCGACGCCGGGATCATCGACGCCGGCAAGCGGCTGAAGGCCTACCCGACGTTGAAGGCCTTGCTGGCGAAGGGATCGCTCGACGAATTAAAGGCGCTCAAGGGCGAGCGGGCGGACTACGCGCTGGCCGAAATCGAGCTGCTGCCAACCGTGCCCGACCCGGACAAGATCTTCTGCATCGGCGTCAACTACTCCACGCATCTGGCCGAAAGCGGCCACCCCACCCCGCCGCATCCGATGATCTTCACCCGCTTTGCCAACAGCCAGGTCGGCGGCGGCCAACCGATGATCCGGCCGCTGGAATCCGAGCGCTTCGACTATGAAGGCGAGATGGCCGTCATCATCGGCAAGGCCGGCCGCCGCATTTCCCGCGAGAAGGCGCTCGGCCACGTCGCGGGCTATGCCTGCTACAATGACGGCAGCATCCGCGACTGGCAGCGCCACACCTCGCAATTCGCGCCCGGCAAGAATTTCGTCGCCACCGGCGGCTTCGGACCGTGGATGGTGACAACAGACGAAATCCCCGACATCTCCAAGCAGACCATTGCGACCCGTCTCAACGGCGTCGAGGTGCAGGCAGCACCAATCTCCGACCTCGTGTTCGACGTCCCTGCCTTGATCGCCTATTGCTCGACCTTCACCGAACTCGTCCCCGGCGACGTCATCGTCACCGGCACCACCGGCGGCGTCGGCGCCTACCGCACACCGCCGCTCTGGATGAAGGAGGGTGACGTGGTCGAGGTCGAGGTTTCCGGCATCGGTGTGTTGCGCAATCCGGTCAAGGACGAGGTTGCGGCGGCAGCGACGCGCGCGGCCTAAGCAAAAAATAGAATAACAAGAGCAAGGAGACGATCATGAACCTGCCAAAGCACCTGTTGCCGACCACGGTGGTCGGCAGCTATCCGCAACCGGAATGGCTGGTCGACCGCGCGATGCTGTGCAAGGTGGTGCCGCGCACGCGCATGCATGCGATGTGGCGGCTGCCGGCCGAGCATCTTGAAGAAGCGCAGGACGACGCCACCATCGTTGCTATCCGAGACATGGAGCGCGCGGGCATCGACGTGGTCACCGACGGCGAAATCCGCCGCGAGAGCTACTCGAACCGTTTCGCCACAGCGCTTGACGGCATCGACGCCGACAATCCCGCCATTATCACGGCGCGCAACGGCACCCAGACGCCGGTGCCGCGCGTGGTCGGACCGGTGAAGCGCAGCCGCCCGGTCGAACAGACCGACATGGAATTCCTGCGCAAAAATACCGACCGCGCTGCCAAGATCACCCTGCCCGGCCCGTTCACAATGAGCCAGCAGGCCAAGAACGAATTCTACAAGGACGACGAGGAGCTGGCGATGGCGTTCGCCGCCGCAGTCAACGCCGAGGCACTCGACCTGCAGAAAGCCGGCGCCGACGTGATCCAGCTCGACGAGCCCTGGGTGCGCAACAATCCGGATCTTGCGCGGCGCTATGCAGTCAAGGCGATCAACCGTGCGCTGCAGGGCCTCACGGTGCCGACCGTCGTGCATCTGTGCTTCGGCTATGCAGCGGTCGTGCCGGGCTCGACCAAGCCGGCCGGCTATTCGTTCCTCGCCGAACTCGCCGACACCCACGCCGAACAGATTTCGATCGAGGCGGCGCAGCCAAAGCTCGATCTCGGCGTGCTGAAGGATCTATCGTCGAAGAAGATCATGCTCGGCGTGCTCGACCTCGGCAATCCCGAGATCGAGACGGCGGAGGTCGTGGCCGACCGCATCCGCAACGGCCTCAAGCATGTCGCGGCCGATCGCCTTGTCGTCGCGCCCGACTGCGGCATGAAATACATGCCGCGCCAAGTCGCGTTCGGAAAGCTGAAGGCAATGTGCGACGCGGCCGCAACGGTGCGCAGGGAGATCAGCTAGACCGAAGGCCTTTTTGTCTTACGCGTTTTCTTCACGCGAACCGGATCCCACTTCGCTCGAAAACGCTATGGCGATCAGAGCAGCTTGGCGCGGACGAACAGCGCGCGCAGCGCGTTGGTCGCCTGCACCGTCAGCATCGCATTGCCGGCGGCGCGCTGCAGGGCGCCGACGGCATCGGCGTGCAGCGCGCGGAATTCGATCCACTCGATGCTGCTGAGATTGGTAATGAACTGATACGCCTGGCCGACCGTGCCGATCGACACCGTCTTGCCGTTCAGATTGATCTTGAAAATCGCCCGCAGCGGTGTGTCGGAATCGGAGGCTTCGCCCGCGACCGCCGTCATGACGGAGACGTCGAGCGCCGCGACGCGGTGAGGCCCTCGCGCAGGTTCGGCACCACGACCAGACGCGTGACCTCACCGTTGTTGTACGCCTTCAGGAACCTGTCGTAATCCTTGATCGAGACGCAGCCGTTGGAATCGCCGTTGGGGCCGAGCATGTAGCTGTGCACCAGCAGGCCCGACCGGCCGAGCGTGTCGCTTTCGCCAACCGGAGTCATGCGAAGCGCCGCGACTCCGTGAAACAGCTTCTCTCGCGGCTTCAGGTCGTAGACGGCCGGCGGCGTCGCCCCAACCATGCGTTGGTTCACATGGGAAGGATCGTCCATCAGGCTGCCGAGGCCGGAATGCGCCTCGAGCCTCGCGCCGTTCGGCAGATACACCGCGCGCGCCGAAATGTCGTAGACGGCGGTGAGGTTGTCGTAGCCGAGCGCTCCGAGGTCAGGCTTCTCGGCAAACAACCCGTCGCCGGGCGTCAGTGACGCCAGCGTGAAACGCATCGGCACCAGGTCGGCCAGTTTCTGGAACGCGGTGCGGCTATCCGACGGCGCCGGCGGTGGTGGATCGTTTCTCGCCTGCAGATTGGCCTCGACCGGCCGCGACCTCGGCATCGGCACCGACGCGGTCTCAGCCAATGGCGCCGGCGGAGTGGACGCGCCACTGCCGTCGCGCAGCTTCCCGATCAACAGGCTTTCGATGTGGCCGAACTCGGCATCGAAATCGGCGCGCAACGACCGGGCCACCGGACGCGAGGGATAGCTGATCACGGACCCATTGCGGGCCGCGCCCGAGCCGAACCGGTCATCGAACGAGATCGAGCCGGCGACGGACGAGTTCGCGCCGGCGACGAACGAGTTCGCGCTGGCGATATTGGCCGATGCCGGTTTGTGGATCCAGCCGACGAGGTCGAAATCGGTGATCGAGGCGGCCAGCACTGACGCCATTGCAATCGCGGCGAAGGCGAATGCCGCCTTGGCGAACAATGGGGCGCCGCGGCTCGACTCAAGCCTGGCATTTCTCTTCGTGAAGCTATCCATCCGTCCCCGGCTCGGCGCTCCGAAATCACCCCTGATTCGTAAGGGATTCACCGAATAAGTGCCAATATAATGCAAACCAAAACAAGGCATAATCGAGACAGGCGATGGCCGCCATCGCCACCGGCCCAATCCACGGCTCCAGGCCATGTCATGGTAAACGGGCCGCGGCTTGAAATATCTGCCACAATTCAGGGCCTGCGAACCGGAGCCGTATTCGGGGCGGGCGCCTGCTCCATTTCGGCCTGTTCCGGCAGCTTTTCCGCGTGCACGGCCAGCGTCTCCCCGATCCAGATCGGATCGGCAAGGTGGTCCCGCCGCGGGTTGGTGGTGTTCGGATGCACCAGAACACTCAATTTGCCATGGTTGAGCATCAGCCAGGGAACCAGATCGGGGAATATCTCCCTGGCGAAAGCCACCTGATACATGGCCTGGTCGTGCGGCCCGACCTTGACGTCGTGCCAGCGTCCAAGCGTTACGGAGAAGCGTTCGCCGATCCAGCTGCGCAATTGCTCGGCCTCGGCCCGCGTCGTCGCCGGATCGTAATAGATATGGGCATGATAGCTCGCGATCTCGTCCGTCGATCGCGGACCCGCCTTGGGTGTACCGGTCATGTCATCCGCTCCACGCCATCGCCGCTTCGAATGCCGGCCGCGATGATCGCTGCAACCTGAGGCGTGGTCAATGCATGCGTCCGTCAGCGCCCGCCGACCTCGCGGATGGGCCTTGAACCGTCCCAGCCAATAGCGGCCCGCCTGATCCGCTCGAAGAAAGCTCCCTTGGCTCCGCTGATGTCGGATATTTCGATCACGGTGCCGGGATGGGACTGGGTATCGAAATAGGCGAAGCGGCCCTGCTCGCCGCCGATCTGGCCTTCGTGCCCGACCCTGTAACCGAGCGAGAGCGCCCGGTCGTAGAGCGATTGGTAATCCTTCGACCAATACGACATGTGCTGCAGCCCTTCGCGGCCGGAGTCGAGAAACTCCTTGTACATCGACGGCGCATCGTTCCGTTGCTGGATCAACTCGATCTGCAGATCGCCGGAATTGGCGAGTGCGATGCTCATCTCGACGCTGGAGTCTTTTCCGCGGTGACGAAAATAGTCGGTCTTGACCCGATCCATGTAGTACCAGGGCCCGACACCCATGACGTTGATCCAGTGATCCATGGCGGCGCGGATGTCGCGGATCACATAGCCGTTCTGGGCGACCGCTCCGAAAACACGACTCATGTTGCCTCCTTTACCGGCGGCATCCGCCCCCCCGGGGGCCGCGCGCCAGTTTCATCCCGATATTATTGGCCGCTGGTGGAGTTCGAAGCGGATTGCCGCCGCCGAGGTCACCTGCAGATGCTCGAGGCGAGGCTATATCGTTTCTGGAAACGTTTTCAATGTCTTGGAGATAATTTATCCAAGTATTTGATTTAACGAAGCTTATATGCCTAAATCGATATGAGAATTGATCCATGGAGGCGCGATGGCCCGAACCCAGCCCAATGCGCGCCCGACGATCCGCGACGTCGCCGCGCAGGCCGGCGTATCGGTCAGCAGCGTCAGCCGGGTATTGAACGGCGGCCCGCACACCAGCCCGGAGCTGCATGGCAAAATCATGCGCGTGGTCAATCGGCTGGGATTCGAGCCCCATCCGGCGGCGCAAGCCCTGCGGTCGCGCGCGACCAACACCATCGGCTGCATGGTGTCGGACATCTCGAACCCGCTCTACAGCGAGATGGTCAACGCGGCGGAGGATGAACTGCAGCGCGCCGGCTACGTGCTGATGCTCGGCACGACGCGACACGCGGAGGCTCGCGAAACCGCATTCGTGTCTGCCGTCCGGCGGCGGCGGATGGATGGACTGCTGTTGTTTGCCGGCGACAACACCCACAAGGATTTCACCGCCGCGCTGGCGACGCTCGACCTGCCCTGTGTCGGGATCGATCGCGAAGTGCCAGGAGTCCCGTCGGTGCGTGCGGATCATCGCGGCGGCGGCCTGGAAGTGACGCGCCACCTCATTGGGCTCGGCCATCGTCGCATCGCGCTGCTGACGGGGCCGGCCTCGCTGCTGCCAAGTACGGAGCGGCTCGCCGGCTATCGGCAGGCACATTTCGACGCGGGACTTGAAATCGATCTCGATCTGGTGCGGCCGCAGGTGCATGGATCGGGCATCGCCTTCAGCGACGTCTGCCAGTTGCTGCAGAGCCCAGCTCCGCCCACCGCGATCATCACGCTCGGAACGCATATGTTGGCGAGCGTCCTGGATGCCCTTGCCAGCCATGGCGTTCGGTATCCTGACGATATCTCGCTGGTCTGCGTCGGCGACACCGACCTTGCTCGCCACGCGACGCCAGCGATCAGCTCACTGACATGGGATTTGAGCGAGATCGGCCGGATCGCTGCAAAAATCCTGCTCGACCGGATGCGCGACGGCGATGAGGTCCAGGATACCCCGCCGGATACACGGCCGGTCTATCTGCCGACCAGGTTCATCCTTCGGCACTCCTGCGCCGAACCAAAAGGCCGCCCGAAGTGATCCAGCAAGAAGCGATCCAATAAAATCACGCCAATAAAAAAGAAACACGGGAACCCCCAGGGAGAGAAAATGAAATTCCGTACGATGATGCTGTCGCTGCTGACGCTGGCATTGGTAACGATGCCGGCACGCGCCGACGATGCGACCGACTATCCTTCCAGGAAAATCCGGATGCTGCTGCCGTTCGCGGCTGGCGGCGGTGGCGACGTCATCGGCCGGCTGCTGGCCGACAAGATGGGCAAGCGCCTCGGCCAAACCATCTTCATCGAAAACCGAACCGGCGCAGCGGGAACCATCGGCACCCAACAGGCCGCGACGTCGCCGGCGGACGGCTACACCATCACGATCGGCGGCATGACCACCCACGTGCTCGCGCCGGCTTCCTATGCCAGCCTTCCCTACGACGCGATCAAGGATTTCACGACCATCGGGCGCATCGGAACGTCGTCGATCCTTCTGGTGGCCACCAACGACTTTGCCGCCGACGACCTTCGCGGACTAACCGAGATATCGAAGAAGGGCGATCCGATCCTGTACGGGAGCTGGGGCGTCGGCTCGACCGGACATTTCTGCGGCGAAATACTTTCCCAGAAGGCGGGCGTCCGCCTCGAGCATGTTCCGTTCAGTGGCGCAGCCAAGCTCGCCAACGACCTGTTGGGCGGACACATCAAACTCGGCATGCTCGATATGGCGACGGCAACGCCGTTCGTGAAGGACGGCAAGCTGAAGGCGCTGGCCGCGTGCGGGGGGCGATCGCCAAGCCTGCCGCAAGTCGGCAGCTACAAGGACCAGGGCGTCGACTTCGAGCGCAGCCTGTCCTGGGTCATGTACGCGCCTGCAGGCATTCCCGACATCGTCGCGCGAAAATTATCGACTGCGCTGAAGGAGGCGGTCGATGATCCCGAGATCGTCGAAAAACTGCTCGCGCTTGGGGTGACCGCCGACTTCGTTCCCGGCGATCAGCAGCGCGACATCAACGCGCGTGACATCGAGGCCTGGAAGAAGGTCGCGGTCGAAGCCAAGATCGAAATCAAGTAGGGCCTCACGCCATGACGTCATCTTCACCAGATCCTTCCGTCATCGCGATGCCGAACGGACATCGCGTCGGCGCCTTGCTCGAAGGGCGTGTCGCCGTCATTTCGGGGGCCGGGCGCGAGCGCGGCATCGGCAAGGCAACAGCAAAACTGTTTGCAGCGCACGGCGCCAGCGTCGCACTGCTCGATCTCGATGAGGCCGAAGTTCAGACCGCGGCGGCCGATCTCGCCGCAGCGGGCGCGAACGCCATCGGCATCACCTGCGACGTCAGCCAACCCGATTCCTGCCGGGCCGCGATCGAGCGCGTGCTGGCGTGGCCGAAAAGTCGGGGCCGGATCGACATCCTCGTCAACAATGCAGGCCTTACCCAAAGGAAACGGGTCGCGGATATCTCGCTTGAAGACTACAGCCGCATCACCGAGGTCGTGCTCGCGGGCACCCTGCGGCTGTCGCAGGCTGTGATGCCCGCGATGCGATCGCAGCGCGCGGGAAGCATCATCTGCATTTCGTCGATGTCGGCGCAGCAAGGTGGCGGGGTGTTCGGTGGCGCGCATTATTGCGCGGCCAAGGCCGGCGTCCTCGGCCTTGTCAGGGCGATGGCGCGGGAGCTCGGACCGGACGGCATCCGCGCCAACGCGATCACGCCCGGCCTGATCCTGACCGACTTCTCGCGATCCGGGGCCACGGATGAATCCAAGCACGCCATTGCCAAAGACTGGCCGCTGGGAAGGGCCGGCGATCCCGCCGAAATTGCCGGCGCGTGCCTGTTCCTCGCTTCGGATCTCTCGTCCTACGTCACCGGTGTGACTCTCGACGTCAACGGCGGCGCCTATATGCGCTGAAACGCCAGGAGCCCGGTTCTGACTGGGTCAGAACCGGGCTCCGGTTTTCGAAACGTGATGAAGGGCGATCACTTGCCCTTGAACAGCACCGGAAGCTGGCGCGGGCCGCGCACGGTGCCTTCCGACCATTTGACCTCGCCGGCCGGATCGAGCTTGAAATCAGGAATCCGCTTCAGCCATTCCTCGATCGCGACCGTCATCTCCATGCGCGCGAGGTTAGAGCCGACGCAGCGGTGAATGCCGAGGCCGAAGGCGGCGTGGCGGTTTTCCTTGCGGTCGATCACCACCTTGTCGGCATCCGGGAACATCGCGGGATCGCGGTTGGCGGCCGGGAACGACAGCAGCACCATATTGCCAGGCTTGACCGGGCAACCGCTGATGGAGGTTTCCCCGATCACTTCACGCGCCATCGTCACCGGCGAATAGGCCCGCAGGAATTCCTCGATCGCGGTCGGCATCAATTCCGGCTCGGCGATCAGGCGGTCGCGGTCGGCGGGCGTTTTCGCCAGATGCCACAGCGAGGCGCCGATCCCGCTCCAGGTGGTGTCGATCCCGGCGATCAGAAGCAGCCGCAGCGAGCCGAGCACATGCATGTCCGACAGCGGCTGGCCGTCCTTGTCCCTGGCGTTCATCATTGTAGAAATGAGGTCGTCGGTCGGGTTCTTCTTGCGCGCCTCGATATGCCCGGCGAAATAATGGGTCATTTCATGCACCGCGCGCATCAGCGCGGCGTCATCCTTGATGCCGAGTTCGAGAATTTCGTGAATCCACTTGATGAAGAGATCGCCGTCCTTTTCGGGAATGCCGAGCATGTGGGCGATCGCCCGAACCGGAATGTTCTTGGTATAGCGCGCCGCGGCGTCGCATTTGCCGTCCGCGATGAATTCGTCGATCAGTTCGTTGCAGATGGCGCGAACCCGCGGCTCCAGCTTCTTCATCGCGTCGGGCGTAAAGGGCGGCAGCAGCAATTGCTTGGCCGGCTTGTGCTCCGGCGGATCGGATGTGATCGGCGGCGCCGTATTGGTGATCGGCGGCCGGACGTCGCGCACGATGACGCGGCGGGAGGAGAAATGCTCGGTGTCGTAGGCGATTTCCTTCACCGCCTGATAGGTGGTCGGCAGGTAGCAGCCGAGGAAGCGCTTGGTATGCACGACCGGACATTCGCTGCGCAGTTCGTCCCAGATCGGAAACGGATCTTCGGTCCAGCGCGGATCGGTATGGTCGAAATCGTGGACCCAGTCCGAGACCGGGGGATGCTCGGGCATGACGCTGACGGTATCGGACATCCGGGTGATTTCCTTCTGCTTCGTTCGTGCAAATTCAAATGAGCGAAATTGATTCGGGGACCGGACTATTCCTCGCTCACTTCGATCGCGATTTCCGGGCAGTTGGTCTGGGCGAGCCAGGCCTTGTCTTCCAGGCCAGCCGGCACCGTACCGTCGCCGATTTCGTGCGCGTTGCCGAATTCGTCGAGATTGAACAGCTCAGGTGCCAGTGATTTGCAGCGCGCGTGGCCCTGACATTTGTCCTGGTCGACGCGGATTTTCAGCTTTCCGGCCATGGCAAGCGTTTCCCTCTGTGGCGCGCTTGGCTGCGCGTGTACTGTTTGTTGATTTCGGACGTCGCCAGCCGCCGGCTGGTGCACCTCGAAGTTATGGCCTATTACATTCGTTCCATGGTAGTGCTGTCAAGCGAATAGTAGAACTGTTATAAGATCGTCGGACCAAATGCCGCCTCGCCCCGCACGCAAAGCGCTGAACGCCTACCACCACGGGGATCTCCGCGATGCCCTGGTTCAGGCCGCGTTGCAGGAAGTCGAACTCGGCGGCCCGGAAGCGATCAATATCAGTGCGCTGGCGAAGAAGCTCGGCGTCTCGCAGCCGGCGCCCTACAAGCATTTTGCCGACCGGGAGACATTGCTGGTCGCCGTCACGGCGGAAGCCTTCCGGCAGTTCAGCGCCATGCTGCGGGCGTCGATCGTCGAGCCGTCGAAGCGTTCCAAGCTGTCGCGCTTTGCGCAACTCACGCTGGATTTCGGCCTGCGCCGCAACGGCATCTACCGCCTGATGTTCGCCTCGCGCATCATGGCGTGCGTACCGAAGGGCAGCGAGCTTCATAGTGCTGCGATGGAGACCTTCGATCTGCTGCTGGAAGCGCTGGAAGCGCCGGCGATCGGATATTTGCGCGAGCGTAGCGCGCTGAAGATCTGGGCCGCGCTGCATGGCGTGGTCATGCTGGCGGAACAGGGCCTGCTCACCGGCGAGGTCGGCCAGATCAGCCGCGAAGAGCTGGTCGAGGAGATCGTCGAGCAGACCAAGCTGGCGCTGTCGGTCGCCATCGAGGCCGCCGGCAAGGCCGTCTGATATCCGGCACCCGCCCCCACTTTAGCCGGCTCCAATGGCCTGCGACATCGGGCTTTCAGCTTCCTGATGCTCCCATGGAATGTTAGCGTCCGTCTCCGGATCAGCAGTTTCCAACAGGGAAAGAGCGACGATGGCCGAAACCAAGATCGATGTGGATCCTCCGCAATCCGTCGCCGTTGCCACCACCCGGTCGATCGAGCTGACCCAGGTCGCGACCCGAAGCGAACACGATCTGATCGGCGACGCCGACGTGCCCGCCAATGCCTATTGGGGCGTCCACACCTTGCGGGCCGTGGATAACTTCCCCATCACCGGCGTTCCCGTCGGACATTATCCCGACCTGGTGCGGGCGCTGGCGCTGGTGAAGCAGGCTGCGGCGCGCGCCAACCGGCGTCTCGGACATCTGGCGCCGGCGAAGGCCGACGCCATTGACCGCGCCTGCGATCTGATCGCCAAGGACGGACGCTTTCACGACCAGTTCGTGGTCGACGCCATTCAGGGCGGCGCCGGAACCTCGACGAACATGAACGCCAACGAGGTCATTGCCAACGTGGCGCTCGAACTGATGGGGAAACACAAAGGCGACTACGCCGCACTTCATCCCAACGACGACGTCAACATGGCGCAGTCGACCAACGATGCCTATCCGACCGCGTTGCGGCTTGCGATCATTTTCGCAGCCGGCCCCCTGATCGCTTCGCTCGACGAGCTCGCCTTTGCCTTCAAGTCGAAGGCCGTCGAGTTCGGCGATGTCCTCAAGATCGGCCGCACCCAGCTTCAGGACGCGGTGCCGATGACGCTGGGCCAGGAATTCGATGCCTATTTTGCCACCATCAAGGAAGACGTCGCGCGAATAAGGGAAGCGGCGGCGCTGTTTCGCGAAGTCAATCTCGGCGCCACGGCGATCGGCACCGGCATCAACGCCGATCCGCGCTATGCCGCACTCGCGATCGAGGAACTGGCGCGGGCTTCCCATGAACCGATGGTACCGGCCAGCAACCTGATCGAGGCGACCTCCGACATGGGCGCCTTCGTGCTGTTCTCCGGCGTGTTGAAGCGTGTCGCAGTAAAACTATCGAAGATCTGCAACGATCTGCGTTTGCTGTCCAGTGGACCGCGCGCGGGCTTTGGCGAAATACGCTTGCCGACGGTGCAGGCGGGATCCTCGATCATGCCGGGCAAGGTCAACCCGGTGATTCCAGAGGTGGTCAACCAGGTCGCCTATATGGTGATCGGCCATGACCTCACCGTGACGATGTGCGCCGAAGGGGGACAGCTTCAACTCAACGCCTTCGAGCCCACGATCGGCTACTGCGTGCTGTCATCGCTGCGTACGCTGACGGCCGCAATCAACACCTTGACGAAGAAATGCGTGGTCGGCATCGAGGCCGACCGGGAACGATGCCGGGCGCTGGTCGAGGACAGCATCGGGCTCGTGACCGCGCTCGTGCCTGTTCTCGGCTATGAGACATGCTCGCGAGTAGCCAAGCAGGCACTGGCGCAAAAGCGCCGGGTTGCCGACATCGTGCTGGAGGAGAAGCTGTTGACGCAGCAGCAGATGGAGCGTCTGTTCCGCCCGGAAGCGATGACCTCCCCCGCCCGTTCGATGTAGGCGAGACCCTGTGTCGAGCCAGGTTGCGCCACCGCACGCTTCCGACGCGAATCCGCCGAGCGGCCTGCGGGTTCGGCTGACGCGTTCCGCCAGGCGCGCAGTGCTCGGCGCGCTGCTATCGATGTGCTTTTCCGGTCTCGCGCTCGCCAAAGACAACGGCGACGACGAGGACGGCTCGGCCCCGGCCAAACCGTCGCTGCCGAACATCTACCTCGATATGAGAACCATCTACACCACCCTGCCCGCCGGCGCGCTGTCGATCGGGTTCAGCACACCTCCGCTATTGTCGACGCTGTCGAACCTCTCGTCGCTCACGACCCTGACGTCGCCGTCCAGTCGCAGCATCGCGGTCGACCTTCCCGTGACGGTCGATGTCAACGACCGGCTCTCGGTCTATGGCGGCGTCAGCGGCAGCGCCTCGCAATCGGGCACCGATCCCTGGACCGCCTTCACCATCACCAGCTTTACCGTTGGCTTCCAGGCCGACGTCTACCAGCAAAACGGCGGCATGTTTCCGACGCTCACGCTTCAATCCAATGTGACGCGATCGATTTCCGACGCGCCGCTGGCGACCACGGCCTACAACACGATCCTTGAAGCGGACTACGCGCTGAATACCGACGAAACGCGGGGGTTACTGGCCGGCGTGCAATACACCAGGGTCCTGGTCGATACCCCGCTTGCGAACGTCAAACCCGATGTCATGGGATATGTCGGCGGCTACTATCAGTGGGACAACAACTGGAAATTTACCAGCCGGCTCGGCGTGCAGTCCTTCGGCGGCGCCCAGCTTCTGAACCTGACGCCATTCCAGGCCTTCACCCAGCCGATCGTGCGGTTCGACCTCGACCGCATGGACGACAATGACAACCGGCTGTTCGGCGTCACGGCGCAGATCGCATGGACGCCGAAGCCCTCCTATCAGCTCACGCTCCGAACTCCGCTCTACGCGATCCGGAATTGACGTCCAGGCATCGACCGTCGCGGCTTACGTCTGCTTCACTTCTTCGCCGCCGCTTCCGCCAGTAGGTCGTTGAATTCCTTCAGCGCCGCGGACGCCGGCTTGCCGCGGGCATCGAGCGTCGTCGCCCACTCCTGCCCGACGCCTCTGAGCTTCTCCTTCATCTGAGCGCGGGTGTCGTCTGGAATCGACACAAAGGTGACGCCGGATTTCTGCATGTGCGCGCGCGTGTCGATCAGTTCCTTGTCGACCTCGGCGCAGACTTTCGGCACGATGGCCTCGGATGCCTCGTCCATCGCCTTCTTGACGTCGTCGGGAAGGCGATCCCAGGCCGACTGGTTGATCGAGTAGGCGACGATGAAGCTGCCGAAGCTGACACCGTCGGTCGTGTATTTGATCAGCGAGTCCATCCCGTAGGCGACAACGCTTTCCATCGCAAACAGCAGGCCGTCCATGGTGCCGCGAGTCAGCGACTCATAGGCATCGGGCGCGGCCATTCGCACCGGCACCGCGCCGAGCGCGCGCAACGTCAGGTCCTGCGCGCCACCGGTGGTGCGCAGCTTCAATCCCTGCATGTCCTTCATCGTCTCGATCTTCTGTTTGGTCGTGAATACCGGATAAGGCGGCAGCACGACTTCCATCAGAAGCCGGATCTTGTTCGGTGCATATTCCTGGGTCGCCAAAACACCCTGGCGCGCGCTCTTCCAGTAAGCGAGGCCGCCCTGACAACTGGTGTCGAAAGCTTCCGGCAACTGCGCCACTTCCGACAGCGGCATCTTGTCGGAGACATAGGAGGGACCGATGTAGCCGATATCGACGACGCCGGACTGCGTCAGCCTGAGCATGTCGGTCGCCTTGCCCAGTTGCTGGTTGGGATAATATCTGAACGTGACGGCGCCGTTGGTTTTTCGGGTAACCTCGTCCATCCAGGGCTTTAGCATCAGCCGCACCAGGTAATGCCCGGCGGGGAACGAGTCCGCCACCCGCAATTCGAGCGCCTGCGCGGGAACTGCGACGCTCGCCGTCAACATCAGCAACACCACCGGCAGCCCCGCCAATCGGAACATCAGCTTCATTTTGGCTCCCATGACGGTCCCCTTGTTGCGATGCTAGACGCCGAGATAGGCCCGCTGAACGTAGTCGCTCTTGACGAGTTCCGGCCCCGGACCGCTCAACGCGATGCGGCCATTCTCCAGCACATAGGCATAGTGGCAGAGCCGGAGCGCGAGGCTGGCATTCTGCTCGACCAGCACGATCGACAGGCCCTGCTCCTTGTTGATGGTCTGGATGAGGCGGCCGATCTCCTGCACCATGATCGGCGCGAGACCGAGCGAGGGTTCATCCAGCAACAGCACCTTCGGCGCCGCCATCAGCGCCCGCGCAATCGCGAGCATTTGCTGTTCGCCTCCCGACAACGAGCCGGCCATCTGGCTGCGGCGCTGCCGGAGCTTTGGGAAGAAGTCGAACATCCGTTCGACCGATTTGTGCAAATGCGCGCCCTGCGGCTGCAGATAGCCGCCGACAAACAGATTGTCGTGCACGCTCATGCGCGGGAATACCCGCCGTCCCTCGGGCGACAGCGCGATGCCCCGGGCCACGATTTCGGGTGTCGACATCCCGTCGATCCGTGCGCCGCCGAAGCTGATTTCTCCCTTGCTCGGCGACCTCAGCCCCATGATCGCGCGCAAGGTGCTGGTCTTGCCGGCGCCGTTACTGCCCACCAATGACACGATCTGCGCAGGTGCTACGTCGAGGCTGATGCCGCTGAGCGCGACCCGGCTGCCGTATTCGACGTGGATATCCCTGATACAAAGCCCCTTGCTCATCCGACCTCCTCGGAGCCGAGATAGGCCTCGATCACCTTGCGATTGGCGCGAATGTCGGCCGGCACGCCCTCGGCGATCAACTCACCGTGGTCCAGCACGACGATGCGATGGCACAAGCCCATCACCAGCCGCATGTGATGCTCGACCAGCAGCACGGCGACGCCTTCGGTTTCGTGAATTTCCCTGATCAGGCGACCGAACTCGGCCGCCTCCTCCGGATTGAGCCCCGCGACCGGCTCATCGAGCATCAGAAGTTGGGGATTGGCAGCGAGCGCAATGGCAACGCCGAGCCGACGCTGACCGCCGTACGACAACTCGCCGGCGCGCCATTCACGGTATGGCGTGAGCTGCAACCGACCGAGCAAGACGTCGCAGCGTTCGCCGGTCGCCGCCAGGGTGGCGCGTGCGGCGCGCGTGTTGAAGACTGAACTCAGCATCGAAACCGACGTAGTCGCGAACGCGCCGCGCATGACGTTTTCGATGACGGTGGCGTCCGGAAACACCGTTGTGGCCTGAAACGTCCGCACCAGCCCTTCGCTGACGATGGCGCTCGGCTTCTTTCCGACGATGCTGTGCCCCTTGAACCGGATGGCGCCGGCCGTCGGCGGCATGACCCCGCTGACGACGTTGAAGCAGGTGGTCTTGCCGGCGCCGTTGGGGCCGATCAGTCCGACGATCTCGCCCTTGTTCACCGAGAACGAGACATCCTTCAGCGCATTCAGCCCGCCGAAACGCCGGCTGATGCCGTCTACTTCCAGCAAGGCGGTCATTTTGGCGCCTCCGCCCTGGAAGGCTTGAAAAGAGAGCGTCCGATCGAGACCAGCCCGTTTGGCAGGAACAGCAATACCGCGAGCAGGATCGCGCCGTAGACGATATGCTGCGCCCCGACCAGACCGCGCAACAGCTCCGGCAACGGCGTCAGGAACAGTGCGCCGAGCACCCCGCCGAGCATCGTCTGCCGACCGCCGACAACGAGCATGGTGATATAGGCAATCGAGTCGTTGAAGGTGAAACTGTCGGGCGACAGGAAGCGGATGTAATGCACCATCGTCGCACCGGCAGCACCCGCGATGCCGCTGCCGAGCGCGAAGGCGATGACCTGATAGTGACTGACGTCGATGCCGCTGGATTCGGCAAGTCGTACGTTCTCCGCGATCGAACGGAACGCCCGGCCGTATTGCGACCGCATCAAGGCCCAGACGAAAGTCAGGACAATGATGAAAGCGACAAGCGCAAAATAGTAGAACCGCAGCCGCGTCGAGAGCGGAAAGCCGAACAGCGAAATGGCGGGTATTCCGAGCAATCCGTTGGCGCCGTGGGTGACGCTTTCCCAATTGAGCGCGATCAGCGTGAACACCTGCCCTGCCAGAAACGTGACGAGCACGAAATAGACCCCGCGCAGACGCAGCAGGATCTTGCCGAGCAGCGCTGCCGCCAGCCCCGTTGCAAATCCGGCAAGAACGATGCCGAGGATCGGCGGAATCTTGAATGTCAGGGCGGCGAGCGCCGAGATGTAGGCGCCGGCGGCGACGAACGCAGCGTGCCCGAGCGATATCTGTCCGACCGCCGCGATCAGGCCGAGGCTGACCGCGAAGATCGAATTGAGCAACATCAGGTTCGCCAGGTGAATATAGAACTGGTTGGCCGTGAGCTGCGGCAGGACGAGCGCCGCCGCAAGCAGGATGACAACGGCTGCGCGCCGCAGCATGCGGGTACGAGCCGCAAGCGCAGGCTTGTCGCGGCCGATGGCGGATGATGATCCCTCCAACTCAGGCCTCCCTTTGTCCCAAGAGGCCGGCGGGCCGCACCAGCAGGATCAAGATGACGAGCAGAAGCTGCAGGATGTCAGACACCAGCGACCCGAAGATCGTGGCGGTAAAGCTCTCGATCATGCCGAGCAACAGTCCACCGACCACCGCCCCCGGCACCGAGCCGAGACCGCCGAGAATGACGACGACGAACGCCTTGAGCATCGGCGTGAGCCCGACAAACGGCGAGACCGAGAATACCGGGCCCATCAAGGCGCCGGCCAGCGCCGCGAGGGCAACACTCAGCCCGAACGCCAGCGGATAGATGTAGTTGACGCGAATTCCCTGCAGCAGTGCGGTTTCGGTATCCTGCGCGACCGCCCGCATCGCGCGCCCGAGGCGGGTTCGCTGCATGAAGAGCCAGAAGGCGACGAAGATCAGCGCCGCCGCCGCGATAACCACGAGCCGAGACCACGGAAAGCTGAAGGGGCCGATCGCCAGCGTGCCGGTGACGATATCGGGCATCGCGCGCGGCGCCGGTCCCCACAGCAGCACGGCACCGTTCTGAATGATGACGGAAATCGCCAGCGTCGCGATCATTCCCGACATTTCATCCGAGCGAAACGGCTGGATCAGGGTTCGCTCGATCAGCATGCCGAGAATGCCGACGGTCACCGCCGCGATCGCCAGGCAGACGACGAACGGCAGTTCCCATTGAACATAGGTAAAGAAGCCGGCAAACGCGCCGAGCATATAGAACTCGCCATGCGCGAAGTTGACCACGCGCATGATCCCGAACACCAGCGTGAAGCCGACCGCCATCAGCATGTACATCGCGCCGATGACGAGACCGTTCAGCGCCGCCTGCGCCAGAAGTATCGAATAGTCCAAGTCCGTTCTCCCGCGTCAGGCCGCACCGATCAGTTGCGAAACCCGCGCTATTCGCACACCGCCGGGGTACACTTGGCGACGACATGGGCTTCGCCGCCCTTGAGCAGTGCGACGTAGAACGGAGCATCGAGCTGCTGGTTCGATTTCCACTGCGCCTGCCCGATCCAGTTCACCTTTCCGAGCACGCTGTCGAAATCCTTCAGGCCCAGCACCGCTTCGCGGACCTTGTCCACGTCGGTCACCGTTCCGGCCTTCTGCATGCCGGCGAACAGCATCTGGACGTTGGCATAGAAGAACGGACTGAAGGCGTTGAGCGGAACCTTGTACTTGGTCTCGAACCGCCTAGTGTACTCCTTGATCGAGGCGAGCTCCGGATTGATCGGCTGATGCACGTAGACGTTCTCGGTCGCCTCCTTGCCGGCGATCTTCAGGAGGTCGGCGGTGGCGTCACCGCCGGTACGGATGATCGGGCCCTTGAAGCCGAGCTCGCGAAGCTGCTTGACCAGCAGTCCCGCGGTCTGCGGCGAATTGCCGTCGAGTTCGAACGCATCGATGTTCTGCGCCAGCACGCGCGTCAGCAACGGCACGAAGTCGACGCGCTCGCGTTCGAAGAATTCCTTGGCCACGAATTTGGCGCCGACCGCCTGATAGGCGGCCTCGTTGGCCGCGCCGACCTGCTGCCCGGATTCATCGTTCGGGAACAGGCCGCCGACCCGCTTCGCGCCGAGCTTCTGCACCACCCACTTGATCTGCGGATCGGAGAACACGTCCGACGGAATCACCGGCCGCAGGCTGTATTTGTATTCCGCCGACAACGCCTTCGGCGTGAACGCCATCGTCATCGTGATGACCTTGTTTTCGGTCGAGACCGGAAGCAACGCCAGCGCCGGCGCCGAGCCGAGCGGGCCGACCACGTACTTGATGCCGTCATCGAAGACGAGGCGGTTGAACGCGGTCAGGGCGTCGGCTGCCTTGTAGTGATCGTCATAGGCCACGACTTCGACCTGGTACTTCTTGCCGCCGACTTCCAGGCCGCCCTTGCTGTTGACGTCCTCCGCCGCGAGTTCGGCCGCGCCCTGCATGGCGATCCCCCATGCCGTTCCAGCGCCGGAAAGCGTCGCAAGCACACCGAGCTTCAAGGTCTCGGCCTCGGCTGCATATGAAGAGGCAGCGACGACCGACGACAGAAGCGCGACCTTCAGAAATCCACGCATGGTTACCTCCCTAATGTCGGAGAGCGGTCAAAGCCGCCCCCTCATGATCTCGCTGTTGATGGCTTCCGTCGGCCCAAACCGGCGACGGGCAGCGCTGAACCTAGCCTGTCGTATCGATCAAAGTCAACTGTTGACAGTTTAACGGCCATGTCGGAAACATCCGGCGCGGCGTAGCGCCGCAGCGACCTGTTGAGGAGCCTGATGACCGACGGCCAGTGGACAAACAGTGCGGAGAGCAAGACGTTTCCGGCCTAAACCCATTCAACTGGGGAGTCCGGGCCGCTATATGAAAAGAAGAAACACAGCACAGGTGAAGACCAAATGACCTATCTGGTCGCCCATGATTTGCCGACGCTTCCGGCCGGCGAGCGTTTTCGAGAGCTGTTGCAGCGGCCCGGCATCCTGCAGATCCCCGGAGCCCATTGCGGCCTAGCGGCACTGCAAGCCAAGGCCGCACGGTTCGAGGCGCTGTATCTGTCGGGGGCGGCGATGTCCGCCTCGATGGGACTTCCGGACCTCGGCATCCTCACCATCGAGGACGTCTGCTTCTTCGTCCGTCAGGTGTCTCGCGCATCGCAGCTTCCCGTGCTGGTCGATGGCGATACCGGATTCGGCGAAGCGCTCAACGTGATGAACATGGTTCGCGCGTTCGAAGACGCCGGCGCCGCGGCAGTCCAGATCGAGGATCAAATCCTGCCGAAGAAGTGCGGCCATCTCAACGACAAGAAGCTGATCGCGCCGGAAGACATGGCCGCGAAAATCGCGGCCGCTGCGAAGGCGCGCCGGCACCTTTATATCGTGGCCCGCACGGACGCCGCCGCCGACGAGGGGCTCGACAGCGCGATCAACCGGGCCAGGCTCTATGTCGAGGCCGGCGCCGACGCGATCTTCCCCGAGGCGCTCCATGACCCCGAGGCGTTCCGCAAGTTTTCCGAGACCATCAAAGTGCCGCTGCTGGCCAATATGACCGAGTTCGGGCGAACACCGTTCATGACGGCCTCCGAGTTCGAGGCGCTCGGCTACAAGATGGTGATCTGGCCGGTCAGTGCGCTGCGCATGGCGGCCAAGGCGCAGGCCGATCTGTATGAGGGAATCCGGAACGATGGCGGCACCCATCGCCTGATCGATCGCATGCAAACGCGCGCGGAACTTTACGCGACCATCGGCTACCACGAATACGAAGCGCTGGATTCATCAATCATCACGTCGGTGACCCCGGAGGGTATGCCGCAGCGGTCAACCGGCAAGTGAGTACAAGTAAGTGACAATAGGCAGGTAACGGCGACGCAAGCGCGGGGAACTACCTTCGCGCCAGTGCTGCGGCCCTGCCGCCCTTGCCGGACAAGGTGGTCGCCGTCTTCGGCTTCCGCACCGGGGCAGCCGGGGCCACGTCCTGCCGGCTGGCCGCTTCCCGCATCTGCTCCTCGACATAGAGGCGCGCATTGCCGATATGCAGGCGCATTTTCCGTTCGGCTTCCACCGGATCCCGCCGCATCAGCGCCGCCACGATATCCTTGTGCTCACGCAGGGCCTGCTTGGCCCGTCCCGGCTTGGTGCTGGATTTGTAGCGGTAGACCCGGAGCAGATAGTAGAGGTCCTCGCACAGCATCTGGACCAGCCGCGCATTGCGGCTGCCCTTCACGATCCGGAAGTGAAAATCGAAGTCCTTTGACTCCTGATAATAGCCGGTTCCCTCCTGCACGCTCTTCTGCTGCTGGTGCTGATCGAGCAGCTCGGAAAGCGCCTCCAGTTCTTCGTCCGTCATGTTCTTGGCGGCAAGCCCGCATGCCAGCCCTTCCAGCGCTTCGCGCACCTGCAGCACTTCATAGAGATCGCTGGGTGACAGGCTGGCGACGCGGACGCCGATATTCGGTGTCCGCTGCAACAGCTTGCGGCCTTCGAGCCTGCGGATGGCTTCCCGCAACGGGCCGCGGCTGACGCCCAGCGACGCGGCCAGCGCCTGCTCGCTGATCTTGCTGCCCGGCTGAAGATCGCCGCTCATGATCGCGGCTTCGATCCGTTCCGCGAGCGCGTCCACCAATGATTGCGCTGAAACCTTGTTGCTCAAAATGCCGTTCATGAAAACCTTCCGAGGACCACTCCTTCAGGAGCCTGCGCAGACGCCTCTGCCCTGGCCCGACGCGGAGGAAACGACGATCCTGTTGGTCCACGCGACATTGCCGGATCGGCCCTCTTGCCCATTAATATGTCTCTTCCCGGAAAACAATCAATCGTAGAAATACCTGTTCCATCAACTGTCTACAGTTAAACGATCCGGAGCGCCGTGAGCGTCCCCTCCTCGATCGCCTGGAAGAACTTTCTCGGCCCGCCGACATCGCCGGCATAGTGCACGGCAATGCCGAGGCCCTCGAGGCTGTCGGTTTCAGCCTTCCGCGATGCGTAGCCGGTGCAGAAGATCACGCTGTCGATGTCGTGCAGCGTGCGCCGCACCCGGCCTTCCGGCCTGATTTCGACCCAATCGGGACCGACCGCGAGCAACTCCATATTCG
The DNA here is from genome assembly GCF_900099825.1 of Bradyrhizobium ottawaense. Classification (NCBI taxonomy): domain Bacteria; kingdom Pseudomonadati; phylum Pseudomonadota; class Alphaproteobacteria; order Hyphomicrobiales; family Nitrobacteraceae; genus Bradyrhizobium; species Bradyrhizobium ottawaense. The sequence goes on from NZ_LT629693.1 coordinate 2,098,777, forward strand.
CCAGCACCTCGATGTTCAGCTCCGCGACCCGGTCGAGATAGTAGACGCGGTCGGCGTGGACCGCCTTCTTCAGCATTTCCGAGCGCACGATCATGATGACCTTCTTGCCCTGGTCCGCCAGATAATCCGCAACCTCGATGCCGACCAGGCCGCCCCCGACGACGACACAGGTCTGGCCCGCCGTCTCGAGGCCGGCGATCACCCGCCACCCACTCAAAACATGAGGCAGATCGGATCCCGGGACATCAGGCTGAACCGGCGAGGCGCCGGTGGCCACGATGATGGCCTCGGGCCTGAGCGCGCGTGCATCATCCGCCGAAAACGACCGATTGAGACTGACGGGAATGCCGAGGCGCGCGATCTCGGACGTGAAATAGCGCAACGCGTTCTTGATCTCACCGCGATGCGGCGGCTGATGCGCCAGCAATAGCTGCCCGCCGATCACGCCCTCCTTCTCATACAGATGGACATCATGCCCGCGCCGGGCCGCCGTCACCGCCGCGGATAGCCCGGCCGCCCCGCTGCCGATCACGACAACGCGCCTCGAATCCGGTTTGAGCGCGAGCAGCGGCTTCAGCTCCAGTTCCCGGCTCACCATCGGGTTGACCGTGCAGGCCAGACCCTTGTGGCGGTGAACCGTGGCGATGCACTCGTTGCAGGCAATGCAGGGGGCGATCGTCTCGACACGGCCGGCCTTGGCCTTGGCCGGGAAATGCGGATCGGCGATCAAGGCGCGGCTCAGGCAGATAAAATCAGCCTGGCCGTCTTCGAGGATCTGCTCGGCAAGTTCAGGCGTATTGATGCGCCCGACCACCATCACGGGGACCTTGACCCGTTTTCGAATGGCATCGCCGTAGCTCACGTAGCAACCACGATCGACCGACATGCCGGGAACGACCATGTAGGGCCGCGACGCATGCACGCCGCCGGACACGCTGATCGAATCCGCGCCGGCCGCCTCGAACATGACGGCCATCTCGATGGCGTCGTCGAGTTCGAGGCCATGCTGGACGTGATCCCGGCCGTTCATGCGAACGATGACGGGATAGTCCGCGCCGAGTCTCGCCTTGATCGCCCGGATCAGGCGCACACAGAAATAGGCGCGGCCCTGCACGCTGCCGCCGTAGTCATCCTCGCGCTTGTTCGAATCCGGCGACAGAAACTCACCGATCAGATAGCCGTGCGCGCCATGCAATTCGACGGCGTCGAAGCCCGCGTCGCGCGAGCGCCGCGCCGCTTCCGCAAAGCGTTCGACGATGCGGTCGATCTCGCCGACGGTCAGTTCCTTCGGAATCACGGCGTCGCCGACGCCGGTGAACTGCGAGGGGATCGGCGACGGCGCCAGCGGCACCGAGCCAGAAACATCCGGAATGGATTCGCGGCCGCCGTGATTGAGCTGCAGCGCCATTTTGGCGCCCTCGGCATGCGCCGCCTGAACCACCTTCCGCAGGCCGGGAATGAAGCAATCGTCATTCAGCATGGCGTTGTGATGCAGCCGCTTGCCTTCCTGCTCGATATAAGTGGCTTCGACAACGATCAATCCGGTGCCGCCGCGGGCGCGCTCGGCGTAGTACTCGACGAGATCGTCGCCGACGAAGCCGTCCTTGTCCGCAAGTTCCGAACTGGTAGCCGCGAACACGACCCGGTTCGGCAATTCCAGCGAACCGATCTTGCCCGGCGCAAATAGTTTCGGAAACATCGGCACACTCACCAGGCTATGGATACGGACTATTCGGTCGTTCGATAGACGACGTTGCCTTCGAACAGGCGGCGGGCGCTGCGATAGACCGCGCCATAATCGGCCTTCGCGATACCGTCTGCGGAAATCGAGACCCCGGCATCGACCAGCGTGACGCCGGACGGATGCGCAATCCGGATCGGTCCGTTCGCGTTACTCAACTGCGCGGGAATACTGCCGGGAACCCGGGTCGCGACCGACAGGCAGATCGCGCCGGTGATCGGCGTGGCGCGATGCGGCTGACCGACCGAGATCATCCGGACCCAGATGTCGGCATCCGCGGCCGTAATCTCGCGGCCCGACAAGGTCCGCCCGGCGCGCGGGCCCGACACCATCGCGACCTTGGGAATGCCGGTCATGCGGCGCGCCGTATCGAGATCCGGCGCAATTCCCATCTTCACCGATGCCGCGCAACGAATGGCTTCCATGTGCTGCAGAAAGACCGCATCGCGGTCGAGCGCGTCAGGCAGTTCATCGCCGGATTGTCCGACCGCGCTCGCCTCGACGAAGACGCAAGGGTTGGCAGCGTCGACGCAGGATGCCTTGACGATCCCGAGCCCCTTGATGTCGAACTCGTCGACGGCGCGTCCGGTCGGCAACAGCTTGCCGGTCCGCGCGCCGCCCGGCTCGAGAAATTCCAGCCGGATCGGTGCTGCCTTGCCGCCCACCCCATCGATCTCGATATCGCCGGTGGCAGCGAGCGCGCCCTGCTCGACCGGAAAACGGGCGACGATGATCTTCGAGGTGTTGGTGTTGTGAATGCGGACGGTCGCTTCACCGTTAGCTGGGCCGGTGACCATGCCCTCGTCGAGCGCGAACGGTCCGACCGCCGACGACATGTTGCCGCAATTGGCGCCGTAATCGACGAAGGTGTCGTGCACCCCGATCTGCGCGAAGGTGTAGTCGACATCGGCATCCGGGCGGCTCGGCGGGCCGATGATGCAGATCTTCGACAACGAGGAAATGCCGCCGCCCATGCCGTCGAGCTGACGGCCGTTCGGATCGGGCGAACCCATGACCTGCAGGAAGATCGGATCCCAATCCGAAGGCTTGGCGGGCAGATCCTCCTTTCGGAACATCACCGCCTTGGAAGTGCCGCCCCGCATGAATACCGCACGAAGTCGAGCATTTGCCATGGAGGGTCCCTCTCGTCCTTACTTCAACGGCTCGGCATCGAGGCGGATGATATCCGCAGGCCCGCCCGGCTGCGCCGGATAACGCTTTAGCACCAACGGATCGTGGCCGGGCACGATGTGAGACTGCGACGTCGCCATGCGCCGCATCGTATCATAACCTTCGAGCGTCTCGCTGACGTCGACCACGACCGGGAATGGCCGGTTATTGCTCGAAATTCGCGTAATAATGCGAAGCGTCCGAGGCGACCACGACCCATCCGCGCCGGGTCCGGACCCGCACGAACTGCAGGCCGCGCGAATGACCGCCCACCAGATGAACCGACACGCCATCGGCGATTTCGCTCGAACCGTTGTGGAACGCGACGCGCCCCTGAAACAGCTTCTGCACCATCGCGGTGACGTCTTCCGCCTCGAACGGGTGACGCAGGCTGGAATGGCACATGCAACGGCCGGTGCAGTACTCCATTTCCCGGTCCTGAACGTGATACTTCGCGTTCGGAAACATATCGTGATTGCCGGCATGATCATAATGCATGTGGGTCAGGATCACGTCCTTGACGCCGGCTGCATCGATACCGGCGGCCTTCAGGCCTTCGGCCACCGGCCGCGTCAGCTTGCGCGCGCGCCGCTTCGCCATGTCGGCATCGAAGCCGGTGTCGATCACGATGGTCTGGCCGCCGCCTCTCAGCACCCAGACGAAAAAATCCATCGGCATCGGCCCGTCATGCGGATCGCCACCGAGAAAATTCTCCGCCGTTTTACGCTCGGCGTTGTGGGCGTAGCGGATCGCGAGAATTTCGTATTCCGACATGGTTTGCTCCGTTCCGGCGTCTAGCTTGCGGCCTTGTCTCAGGCTTTTTCTTGCGCCTTGCGCCATTCGAGCAACCGGCGAATGCCTTCCTCGATGGAGACTTCCGGCACCCATCCCAGCATTTTCTCGATCTTGGCGCGGCTGAAGTCGAGCTGGTCGGTCACGCTCGATCGCACACTGCCACCACCGGTCTTGAAAACCGGCTTGAGGCTGCTGCCGGTGATCGACAGCAGGATCTCGACCAGGCGATTGAGCGAGGTCGCAACACCGGTCACGACGTTGAAGCTCTCGGCCGTCACGTCGGAGGACATTGCCATGACATTGGCCCGCGCCACGTCGGCGACATGGATGTAGTCATGCACCTCGCTGCCGTCGCCGGTGATGACCGGCGCCTCGCCGCGCGCGATGCGGTCGTAATTTTCCATGATGTAGAGCGCGTTGACGCCGCGATAGTGCTGGCGCTCGCCGTAGACGGTCGAGTAGCGCAGCCCGATCGCCTGGATGCCGTGCTTGGCGCTGTAGAGCTTGCAGAGGTTTTCACCGATCAGCTTGGTGCAGGCATACAGCGCGGCCGCGGGCTGGAAGCTGTTGAGTTGGGCCGGAGCCCGTTCGTCGACCAGGCCCGGCGCCGGATCGCCGTAGACCGCGACCGACGACGAGAACACCACTTTCTTGACGTTGCGGTAGCGGCACGCCTCGAAGATATTGACCTGCCCCTCGACATTGACCGCCAGACCAAGGCTCGGGTTCTGGCTGAGCGGCAGCGTCAGGAAGCCGGCGATCGCGAACACGCCATCGCAGCCTTCAAAGGCGTCGTAGAGCTCATTGATGCGCAGGATGTCGCCGCGCAGCAGCTTGACCCGGGGATCACCCAGCAGCGACTTGACGGTCTCGGGATTGCCCAGCGCAAAATTGTCGAGCAGCACGACTTCGCGCGCGCCCTGGCTCAGCAATTGTTCCGCAACGTGCGAACCGATCAGGCTGGCGCCCCCGGTGACGACAAACTTTCCTTCGGCGATCTTCATGGAGGCTCACAGTCTTTCGCAAACAACGCCGCGGCTCACGGCAAACAGGAAGCCCGGGGGGCGGGCTCCCATCGATGATATCCGCGAGCGCGGACATGACATCCGAAAGGGCGCGAACGCCCTTCGGATGTCCGTGGCGGATCAGGCGACCGAACGCTTGTCGCTGGCCCCAACATAGGCGGCGGCGCTTTCGCCGGCGAGCTTGCCGAACACCGAACCCGACATCAGGCCGGTGCCACCGGGATAGTTTTCGTAGAACAGGCCGCCCACCAGTTCACCGGCGGCATAGAGCCCCGGGATCGACTGATCAGTCATGTCCTGCACTTCGCCGCTGGTGTTGATCTGCAGACCACCGAACGTGAAGGTGATGCCGGTCGTGGTCACGAAGGCGACATAAGGGGGCTTGTTGATCGGCAACGCCCAGTTCGATTTGGGCGGCGAGATGCCGCGGGCGGCCTTGCCGTCCAGGATCGCCGGATTATACGGCTCGGGACCGCAGGCGGCGTTGTACTCGCTGACGGTCTTCTCCAGTTCCGCCGGATCGAGCTCGAGCTGCTCAGCGAGGCCGGCGATGGTGTCCGATTCGACCTTGGTGACTTCCTTGATGCGATATTCGTCGCGCAGCATCGCGACCGTCTGCTGGTCGAAGATCTGGATCGCGGTCCGGCGCGGCTGGTTCATGATCTCGCGGCCGAACTTCGCGTAAGTGAGGTTTCGATAGTCCTCGCCCTCGTCGACGAAACGCTTGCTGTTGATGTTGACCATGATACCGAGCGGATAGGAGTGCTTCTGGAAATTGTCCAGCACCCAGCGGTCGCCATAGGGCGGCGCCGAGATGTCCCACTCGCAGGCGTGGCAGCTTGACCAGTTGCCGAACGGACGCGCGCCGATCGCGAGCGCCGCCAGAATGCCTTCACCCATGTTGTGGCGGGTGCCGCGAACGCGGCAGAGATCCCAGCCCGATCCGAGATAGCGCACCCGCATTTCCGGATTGGATTCAAAGCCGCCGCAGGCGAGAATGACCGACTTGGTCGCAATTTCGGAATAGCCCTGTGGGGTACGGATCTTGACGCCGGTGACCACGCGGTCGGGCCGCTGCACCAGGCCGATCAGCGCCGAGCCATAGCGGATTTCGATGCCGAGCTTCTCAAGGCGCGCCATTTCGGCCTCGACCAGGCCGGCACCGCCGCCGACGGCTTCAATGTTCACGCCGCCGTAGAAATGGTGCTTGCCATCGACCAGGAACGACTGGCGGCCATACATCGGAACGAAGCGGATGCCATGGCTGCGCAGCCACGCCATCGTCGAACGCGACCGATCGATCAGGAGATTGGCCAGGTCCTCGTCGGACTGGTGATGGGTCACTTCCATCAACTGGTCGTAGAAGAATTTCCGGCTGTGCGGCGGCAGCACGATCTTGGATCGCTCCTCCGCCGTCATGTCCGGGATGATATCGGAGGCGACATCTTCCGCTCCCTCGTGGACGAAGCGGAACCCGCCGGCGGTGAAATAGGAGTTGCCGCCCCGCTCGGCTTCGGGCGCGCGTTCGAGCACCAGCACTCGCGCGCCATTTTCATGCGCGGAGATCGCCGCACAGAGAGCTGCGTTTCCTGCACCGGCCACTACAACGTCATATTCTCTCACGTGCGTCTCCCTTCATGTGCGTGTCTGACCGGCCGACCCGGCGGCCTGCGGCCTTCGGACGCGGTCGGTCGAATTGCGGCAGACCGTATCGCTGCCCCGTCAAACTGTCTACAGTTTTCATTATGCGACACCGGCGGACGCCGTTGCGCAACCAGCGGGGCTGCGGCGTCGCTTAACGCCGGTCCTGTCTGTATAGAGAGTACCGGCGAACAAGCTTCGGCGGGTCGACACGGCCTTGCAACAATGAAGAACGGGAGAAAATAATGTCTGAGAAGGTCGCGGTGATCGGAATGGGGCAGATGGGATCCGGGATGGCCGGACGGCTCAAGGAGTCCGGCCTCGACGTCGTCGGCTACGACGTCAACGCCGAACAGCGCGCACGCCTCACCAAAGACGGCTTTGCGATGGCGTCAAGCATCGCCGAAGCGCTCGCCGGCCGCACCATCGTGCTGACCAGCCTGCCTGATCCGAAAGCGGTGACGGAAGCCTGGCTCGGCGTCGAGGGGATCGTGGCCCACGCCGCCAAGGGCACACTGTGCATCGAGCTCTCAACCATCGATCCGCAGACGATGCGGCAGGCCGCCGAAGCCGCCGCCGCGCGCGGCATTGCGGTGGTCGATTGTCCGGTCAGCGGCAGCCCCAACGAGGCGCGCGCCGGCAAGCTGATCCTGATCGCCGGTGGCGACAGGGTCGACGTGACCCGCGCCGAACCGATCCTGAAACTGCTCGGCAACGACTGGAAATACACCGGCGCGGTCGGCACCGCCAAGGTCGTCAAGATCGTCAACAACATGATGTCGATGGGCAACGTGCTGGTCGCGGCCGAAGCGTTCGCGCTCGGCGTCGCCGCCGGCGTCGAGCCGGAAAAGCTCTACGACGTGCTGTCGGTGAGCGGTGGCCGCTCTCACCATTTTACCAAGCGCTTCCCGAACGCGATCAAGGGAGACTTCTCGCCCGGATTCAAGATGGAGCTCGGCGAAAAGGATCTCGCGCTCGGCGTCGAACTCGGGCGCATGACCCGGATGCCGACGCCTTCGGCTTCGGCAACGCGCGAAATGTATGCGCTGGCGCTCGCCGAAGGGTTTCGCGGCCAGGACATCGTCTCACTTCTTGCGATGTACCAGAACTGGGCCAAGCCGAAAAACTGAAGAACGGCCAACATTGGCGGCCGGCTCAGCCGGCCGCCAGATGCACTACTCGGCCTTGATATTCGCCTTGGCGACCACGTCGGCGAGTTCCCGGGTCTCCTTCTGAATCTTCTCGGCGAACGCAGCCTGCGAGAGCGTCAGCACATTGCCCTGCGGCTCCAGTTTGGCGCGGACGTCAGGATCTTTCCCTGCGGCCACGATCTCCTTGTTCAGGAGCTCGACGATCGCAGGTGGCGTAGCTTTCGGCAAGAACACCCCGACCCAGAACGTGACGTCGAAACCGGGATAGCCGAGTTCGGCGATCGTGGGCACATCCGGCAGCGCCGGCAGCCGCTCCGCCGACGACACGGCCAGCGCACGGAACTTGCCAGAGTTCACCATTTGAACGGCGGACAGGGTGTCGAACACCACCATCACCTCATGACCGAGCAAACCGACCTGCGCCGCCGCCGCGCCGCGATAGGGAATGTGCTGCATCTGGATGCCAGCCCGCTGGCTTAGCAATTCGAAGGCCAGATGAGTAATGTTACCGTTGCCGGCCGAGCCGTAACTCACCGTGCCGGGATTGGCCTTGGCCATTGTCACCAGATCGGCGAGCGTTTTAATCCCTGCCGTTTTGGGATCGCTGGTATCGACCGCGAGAATCAGCGGCACCGAGACCACCGTCGTGACCGGCGCAAAGTCGCGCTCGGGCAGATATTTGATGTCCTTGAACAGCGTCGGATTGAGCGTGATGGTCGAGCTGTTGCTGACAAATATCGTATAGCCGTCCGGCTCCGACTGGGCCACCGCCGTCGCCGCCAGCATGCCGTTGGCGCCGCTACGGTTCTCGATCACAAAGGGTTTGCCGAGTTTACTGCCGAGCTTGTCGCCGATGATGCGCGCCACGACGTCGATGGTGCCGCCGGGAGCGAAGCCGACGATCATCTTGGCGGCCTTGTTCGGATAATCCTGCGCGCCTGCACCGGTGACAACAGATATCAACAGTAACGCCGCGAGTAACCCACTCTTCCCCATCTCGTTCTTCCCTTTTCCTTGCTTGTGGTGGAGGTGACGACGATGAGGATCAGCCCTTGGGCCGTCGCCGGTACATGATCGTTACCTCCATCTCCTGCACCTCTTCGCCGTGCTGGTTGACGAAGGCCCGGGCAAAGGTGACCACGCCGCGGTCGGCCTGGCTGGTCTCGCGTTTGCCCATGACGGTGGTGCGCACGTAAATGGTATCGCCGTGCTTGACCGGCTTCTTCATCCGCCACTTGTCGATGCCGAGCAGCGCGACCAGCGTGCCGTCGTTGATCCCGGAGGCGTAGTTCAGCCCGGCAGCCACGGCGAATACCAGCGGTCCGTGCGCGATCGGCTCGCCGAACGGCGTGGTCTTGCAGTATTCGTGGTTGGTGTGGACGTCGTTGAAGTCGCCGGACAGGCAGGCAAAGTTGACGATGTCGGTCGATGTAATGGTGCGGCGGCCGGTGCGCAGCACCTGGTTGATTTCGAAATCCTCGAAATACATGCCGCGCGGAGCGGGAACGTCAGTCATGGCAGCGGTCTCCGTTGCGTCCAGGCCTAGAGCCCCATCAGCTTGGCGATGATGTTGCGCTGAATTTCATTGCTGCCGCCGCCGATCGGACCGAGGCGCGAGTCCCTGAACAGGCGCTGCATGTCGTGCTCCATCGAGAAGCCCGCGCCGCCCATCACCTGCATGCCGATATGGGCGCATTCGAAATCATTGTCGGTGGCGACAACTTTGGCGATCGCGGTTTCCATCCGCGTGTCATAGCCGGCGTCCATCATCTCCGCGGTCCGGTAGGTGACGAGCCGGGCAATCTCGGCCTTGATCCGCATGTCCGCCAGCTTGTGCGAGATCACCTGGAACTTGCTGATCGGCCGGTCGAACTGAATGCGCTGCGTCGCATAATCCCGCGCGATATCGATCGCCTTCTGCGCATTGCCGGCGCCGCAGGCGGCAATCGCCATCCGTTCCAGATTGAGGCCGCGCATCAGAATTTTCCAGCCGCGGTTCTGCTCGCCGATCAGGTTGCGCGCGGGCACCCTCACCTCGTCGAAGAATATCTGGTTGGTATGGGTGGTGTGCCGCCCCATGGTTTCGATCGGGCGGATCGAGACGCCCTTTGCCTTGGCGTCGACCAGGAACATGCTGAAGCCGTCATGCGCCGGCTTCGCCGACGGATCGGTCTTGACCACCAGCACAATGTAATCGGCGACATGGGCCGAAGTGATGAACCATTTCTGGCCGCGAATGACGTAGTCGTCGCCGTCGCGCACGGCATTGGTCTTGATCGACGCGGCATCCGATCCGGTCTGCGGCTCGGTCAGCGCAAAGGCGATGTAGATGTCGCCCTTGATCATCGGCACCATGTAGGTCTGCTTGAGATGTTCGCTGCCGTTGTAGAGCAGTTGCAGGCCGGCGTAGATCGCGCTCGTCATGTAGGTCGTGCCAAGGCACGCATAGTGATAGGACAGCGTCTCGAGCAGGATCGCCATGTCCTTGTAGCTGCCGCCCAGTCCGCCGTATTCTTCCGGATACGGCAGACCCAGCCACCCGCCCTTGGCAAGCGCCTGATACGCCTCGGTCGGCCAGCCGGCGTCGCGGTCGAGCTGTCGGATTTTTTCCACCGGCAGATGCTGCTCGGCCAAAGCGAGCAGGCTCTGGCGCATCAGTTTTTGTTCGTCGGTGAAGCCAAAAGCGTTGAACAGCGGCATTTCGTTTCCTTCTCGGCACTTTTTTGTCCGGCCGTCAGCCGGATCGTTTCATGGCTTGTTACCCGGCCCATCTGGCTGTGTCATCTGAAAACTGTTGACATATTGGCCGCGACCCATACGTTGCGGCCTTCGGACGCGGGATAGAGGAAAAAATGCGCCGGTCGACGACGATCAAGACCAAGACCGGCCGCGGCGCATGAGCATGCCCGAACCCGACCGCCGCATGGGCGGATGGACCGGCGTCGGCTACGACGACATCGAGGTGGGACGGACCTATCCGCCGCAGCCGCTCCCGGTCTTAGCCGACGATGTGGCCCGCTTCTACCGCAGCATCGGAGAAATGCGGCCGGCGCCCGAGATCGGCACCCGCATACCGGCGTTCCTGCTCAATGAAATACGCGCGCTGAAGAAGCAGATGAAGTTTCCACCGGGCGTGCTGCACGCGCAGGAGGAAATCGAGATGCACAGCGCCGCCCGCCTCGGCGAGCCGCTGATGGTTTCGATCACGATTACCAACAAGTACATCCGCAACGACAAGCGCTTCATCGTGTTCGATCAGCACGTGCGCTGCGCGACCGACCAGCGATCCATCATGACGATCAAACACATACTGTACTGGCCATGCTGACCGATCACTGCTTCAAAGTAGGACAGCGGTTGACGCGCCCGGGTCCGCCCCTCACCCTTCAGGCCTTTACGGATTTCGGCGCCCTGCTCGGCACCGACGCGCCCATTCACAACGACGCTGCGTATGCGGCGAAAACCCAATACGGCACCGTCATCTCGCAAGGCCCGCTGCTGCTGGCCTGCTACGAAACCTGGCTCTGCGAGCTGTTCGGCGAAGCTACATGGAGCCGAACCGGCCGACTGACCGCCAAATTTCTCGATCCCGCCAGGATTGGCGAGACGGTAACCCTCGAAATGGTGGTCGGCGAGACGGTCGAAGGCCGCGCGCATTTCGAAGTGCGCGTCGTATGTGGCGAGCGCCTGCTGGCGCTGGGTAGCGCCGCGATCGACCTGCAGTAATCCTGCTTTGAATTGCCGCGTCACGGATACATTCCGGGCGCGGCAATTCGTTGTCCCGTCAGGGCACCCAGGTCGTCTCGGGAGCCTCCTGCGCGCCGCGGGGTGCAAAGACAACCTTCTTGGCCGGCGCCTTGTGCAATTCACTGACTTCCAGTAGCCGCGTGACCTGGGCGACCTCGGTGATCTTTTCGAACGTCTCGAGCCGTTCGAACAACGGCGCGATCTGCTCGCGCGGCAGGCTGCGGGCCGCGCAATCGCTGAACTTGTCCCACAATTCGCTGCTGCTCATCGGGTTATCGCCGCCGCGGCCGACGAGATTGTCGATCCGCCGCGCCAGGCGCCTGCCGTCCTTCAATGCCACGATGACCTCCGCGCCCCATTGCTCTTCGGCATCGTCGGCCATGTCGGGATGCGGACTGGCCGTTGTCAGGTTCAGCAGCCGCACGATCTCGGGATCGAAATGCGCGTCGCCTTCAAAATCCTTCAAGCGCAGGACTCCATAGCGAAGCGCGCGTGCGACGACATATTGAACGCTGAACTTGGCCTCCAGCGAGGTCTGCGGATGCGGCGTGTTGGTATGGCGCAGCCGCCGGCCATGCGGCATCACTTCGATGCGTGCAATATCGGCGGCGTCGATCTTCTCCTCGCGACGTAAATTCAGCGCCATGTTGATGGCGGGGTGCGTACTGCCGCAGCAGGGAAACTGCTTGAGCCCGATCGACTTGGCCTCGATCTCCCAGGGCTGGCCCCAGTTCTCGAACAGCTTTGCGGTGTCGAACGTCCCGGGACCGTTGAACACGTTGAGGAAGCCCTGCGCATGCTCGAAGGCGTCGGTGGCGGCATCGAAACCGCCCTCGGCCAGCAGCGCCGCCAGCAGGCCGTTGCGGCAGCACTGGCCGATATGCAGCGGCTTGGTCATGGTGCCGAAATTTGCTTTCAGGCCGCTGGCGAGCGACGCTGCGATACACAGCGCCATCGTGGTCTTTGAATGATCGAGCTTCATCAGATGGCAGGCGGCAGCCGCGGCGCCGAATACGCCGAGCGTCGCGGTCGGGTGCCAGCCCTTGTCGTAATGGTGAAAATTGACGGCGCGCGCGAGCCTGATCTCGACTTCGACGCCGATCACATAGGCGGCCACGATATCTAGGCCGGTGCCGCCGCGTTCCTCGGCGAGCGCCAGCAGCGTCGAAACCAGCGGCACCGAATGATGGCCGCCCATGATGCCGCTGAAATCGTCGAAATCGAGCGCGTGCGACGCGGTGCCGTTGATCAGCGCGGCATCGAGCGCACTGGTACGCCGCGCCGAGCCGAACACCAGCGAGGGTCCGGGCGCGGTCGCGACGCCCGGGGTCTTGAGCAGGATCTGCGTGCAGGGTTCCGGATACCCGGCCAGCGTTACGCCGATCGCATCGAGGATACAGGTTCTCGCTTGCGCGATCGCTCCCTTGGTGAGCTGACGCTTATCAAAGGCAAGGACATGCTGCGCCAGAGCCTGGAGCAGCGTGATCCCGGGAGAATCGCCCAGCGTAGTCGCCGGATTTGCTTTCGCCGTCGCCAAAGATGCGTCACTCATGTTGCCTCTCCCGTTCCTTCGCTTCAGTCCGCCGCCGCCGCACTACGCCCGGCGATCCGCCCGAACGTCGCGCCCGAGACCAGACCGGTGCCTGCCGGATAATTGTCGTAGAACAGGCCGCCGACCATTTCGCCGCAGCAGAACAACCCCTTGATCGGACGCCAGTCGGTGCCGATCACCTGCGCGATTTCGTTCACCTTCAGCCCGCCGAAGGTGAAGGTGATGCCGCCGGTGGCGCTGTAGGCGTAGAACGGCGGCTTGGCGACCTTCAGTGCCCAGTTGGTTTTCTCCAGATCGAGCCCTTTGCTGGACAGGCCGTCCTTCCTGGTCGGATCGAAGCCGTCGTCCATCTCGCGGGCGTGGGCGTTGTATTCGTCGACCGTCCTCAGCGCCTGCGCCTTGTCGTCGAAGTCGAGCTGGTCGATCAGGTCTTCCAGCGTATTGGCCGTGATCGGCTTGCTGGTCTGGTAGCGCGGCTCGAGCAGATGGATCACCCGCGAGTCGAAAATCTGCCAGGCCTTGGCGCCGGGTTCGGCCAGGATCGCGCGGCCGAACTTGGCATAGGTGAACAGCGCACCATCCTCGCCCTCGTCGACAAACCGTTTCCCCTTCCGGTTGAGCATGATGCCGTAGACATAGCTCAGCCGGTTGCTGCGATCGGTGAGTTCGCGCGGCGCAAACTCGCCCCAGTCCGCGCTGATCGGCGTGGCGTGGCAACCGCTCCATTGTCCCCACGGCATGGCCCCGACATTCATCGCCATCCGCAGGCCGTCGCCCTGGTTGTGTGGCGTTCCCCGCACCTTCGCTGCGCCGACCAGCGGGCCGATGTGCTGGGTGCGCATCTGCACGTTGGCTTCGAAGCCGCCGCAGCCGAGAACGACCGACCGGGCGTTCAGGACCGACATGCCGTCGTCGTCGCGCACCTTGACGCCGTTGACCCTGCCGTCGTCACCGATCAGCAGTTCGGTCGCCGCCGTGCCATAGCGAATTTCGATGCCGAGTCGCTCGGCGGTCGCGAACCAGCTCCGCGACAGGCCGACGCCTTCATGCTCGGCACGCACGACCAGGCCGCGCGCCCACACCATGACGTTATCCTTCTTGACCGCGGACAGCGTAATCGCCGGCTCCATCTTGATGCCGCCGACCTTCTTCATCCACTTCACGGTGTCGAACGAATTGTGCACCAGCAACTTCGACAGCACCGGATCGGTGCGCCCGCTGGTGACGCGCATCAGGTCGCCGTGGAAGTCCTCCTTCGGGTATGGCGATATGCCGTCGTAAAAGTTCTCGAACTCCTCTTCGACGTCAGGCAACAACTCACCGATCTCGCGGGGATCGTCGAAGGCAAAGCGCAGCACGCCACCGCTCCAATGGGTATTGCCGCCGCGCATCTCCCGCGGCGCCTTCTCGATCACAACGACGCGCTCGGCGCCGTTTTCCTTGGCGGAAACCGCGGCGGCCAGCGCGGCGTTGCCGGCGCCGACGACGATGACATCATACGTACTCATGACTTCTCTCTCCTAATTCAACTCAGGTTCTCTGGGATCGCAGCAACGCGGCGATCTCGGTGGCGGAATGGGCTTCCAGTTTCAGCACGGCCTCGCGAATGCGCGCGGCATGAGCCAGCGGAATCGACAGGACGGCAGAGGCGAGAAATTTCCTGGAGACGGCGGCCTCATCGAGCGCGCGCTCGCCCGCACCGCTGTTGACGCGGATATGCTTGAACAAGCTGCGTCCGTCCTTGAGCGTCACGCGGACCCCGCCCGAGAAGTAGGCCGGGAAAGCCGTGTCGGGATCGATGGCGCAGGTGACGCGCCGCGTCAGATCCAGCACCGCCGGATCGGCCAACGCGGCCGGCATCAGATCGGCGAGACCGAATGCGCCCTTGATGAGGCAGGTGGCGATGACGAACTGCGCGCTGAACTTCGCCTCATATTCATTGGTCGGATGGGTCTTGGCAGCGGCCGGCTCGGCGACGATCGGCATGGTATCGCGCGGCAGGTACGCCTCGACGTGGGCGATGTCGGCGGGATTGATCCCGGCATGCAGTTCGATCGCGGCATCGGCGCAGCCATGAATGAAATGGCAGACCGGATAGGGCTTGATCGCGGTCTCGGCCAATTCCCAGACCTCGCCGAGATTGGTGAGTTCGGCGTTAAGATCGATCGGCGCCGGCGGATGCTGAATGTGCGTAGCGAAGAATCCGAAGCGGCCTTCATAGGGACGCGTCGGGGCCTTGAAGCCTTTCTCTGCTAGAACGGCAGCGGTGATGCCGGCGACCGCAGCCCAGCCGGGATGCATGCGCTTGGTCCACGCGCCTTCCTCGAGGAAGACCTGGACGCCCGAGGCGGTGCTGGCGGCGATGCCTTGCGCGGCCACGATGCCGTCAGCCGGCAGGCCGAGGATGCGCGCGGCGACCACGGCCGAACTGAAATGCGCGACGAGACCGGTGGCATGAAAGCCCGCATGGTGGAAGCCGCCCTTGACCGCGGCGCCGACGCGGATCGCGGTCTCCATGCCGGCGGCGTAGGCGACCAGCAGCGCCTTGCCGTCGATGCCGCGGGATTCGCCGAAGGTCAGCGCGCAGGGAAGACAGGCCGCCGTGGCGTGAATGATGCTGTTGAGATGGGTATCGTCGAAGTCGAGGCCGTGGATCAGCATGCCGTTGGCAAGGGCCGCGTCGCGCACCGGCAGGCGAACATCGCGGCCGATCACGCTGCAGGTCCCCTCACCGCCCAGCGCCGTAGCGCCGGCAACGGCGACGTCGGCGAAATCATAGGCGTTCGACGCAAGTCCGCAGCCCAGCGCATCGAGGATCAAGAGCTTGGCGCGATGCAGCACCGGCGCCGGAATATTTTCGAACGTCAAGCCAGCGGCAAACTCGGCCAGCATTCGCGCCGGCTTGGTCGCCGCGGCTGAGACGGATGTCTTATCCAGCATGCTGCAATCTCGCTTCGGTTTGAGCCATGTCGTCCACGAGCCGGCAGTCGCGGGCATCAAATGAAAGAATGGCGGGGCTGCCGGGCGCGAGCGCGCTGCGCGAATAGGCCCGCAGGCGGTCGGCGCCGACCTCGACGATGTATTCGACATGCGGACCGAGATACATGCCGCCGACGACGCGACCGGTCAGCCGGTTTTGCCCGGCGACGTTCGGCGACGAAGTTTCGTCGAGCCGGATCGCCTCGGGACGAAGCAGCGCGATCTTGGAACGGCCGTCGTCCCGGTCGGTGGCCGGATCAACACTGATCGGCGAGCCGTTTTCCAATTGCCACTCGCGTCCGACGCGCTGCACATGCAGGAAATTGGCGTTGCCGATGAAATCGGCGACGAAGCGATTGACCGGCTGCTGGTACAGATCGCGCGGCGTGCCTTCCTGCACGATCCGGCCCGTCTCCATCACGATGATACGGTCGGACATCGACAGCGCTTCGGTCTGATCGTGCGTCACGTAAAGCGCGGGCACTTTCAGTTCGCGCTGGATCCGGCTGATCTCCAGCCGGGTGCGATCGCGCAGGCGGGCGTCGAGGTTTGACAGCGGCTCATCGAACAGCAGCAATCGCGGGCGCGCGGCGATCGCCCGCGCCAGCGCCACGCGCTGCTGTTGTCCGCCCGACAATTCGGACGGGCGGCGCTTGGCGAGCTTGCCCATGCCGACGATGTCGAGCGCCCAATTGACGCCGGCCGCGACGTCGCGCTCGCCTTTCACGGTGAGCGGAAACGCGACGTTCTCGGCAACCGTCAAATGCGGCCAGACCGCATAGGACTGGAACACCATGCCGAGATCGCGCTCATGCGGGGGGACGAACAGATTGGTGGCGGGATCGGAAACCGTCTCGCCGTTGATGGCAATGCTGCCACCGGTCGGGGTTTCCAGGCCCGCAATGCATCGCAACGTCGTAGTCTTGCCGCAGCCGGAAGGGCCGAGCAGCGTGACGAACTCGCCGTCGGCGACATCGAACGATATCGCGTGGATCACGGTGAGGGCGCCATAGGATTTGACGAGGTTACGGACGGCGATACCCATCGCTGATGGTTCCTTTCCTCTATCGCCTGCGGGCGCCGGGCATGGCCCAGAGCAGCAAGGACATCATGGCGACAATCAAGATCATGGCGAGGATCGAGAGCGCGCTCGCCAGACCCCAATTGGCCTGCTCGAACGACGACCAGATCGAAACCGACAGCACCGAGGTCGAAGCGGTGAAGATCAGGATCGTGGCGGAGATTTCGCGGAAGAACGCCATGAACAGCAGGAAGTAGCTGCTCTGCAGCGACGGCAGGCTGAGCGGCATCAGGATGCGCCAGACGCCGGAAAGCCGGCTTGCGCCCGCGGTCCAGGCCGCTTCCTCCAGGCTGCGGTCGAGCTGTACGAAACGGGCGCCGGACGTCTCCGTCGCGTACGGCAGGAAGCGCGTGACATAGGCCAGCACGATCAGGGTCAGCGTGCCATAGAGCGGCAGCGGCAGATAGGCGTAGGCCCACAACAGGCCGAGGCCGAGCACGATGCCGGGCACGCCGAACGGAAGCATCACCAGCGCATCGAGCACGCGGTATCCGGTCGGGCGCAGCCGCACGGTGAAATAGCTGCAGGCGATGCCGAGCACGACGCCGACCAGGGCGCCACCGCCGGAGACGATCACGGTATTGACGATCGCCTGCTGGGTCTCTTCGGAATTCCAGACATAAAGATAGTTGCGGAAGGTGAAGGCGGCGTCGAACGGATTGGCGGTGAAGAACTTGATCAGCGAGGTGTAGAGCAGGATCAGGCCGGGCAGCACCAGGCTGACCGCGATGTAGAAACCGCAGATCAGATTCACCGGCCAGCGCCAGGCGCCGAGCGGGATCGGCGTGATCTTGCCGGCCTTGCCCGTCGTCACCACCGACCGTCCGCCGCGCGCCAGCCGCCGCTGCAGCAGGATGGCAATGCCGGTAATGGCCGCGAGCGTCAGGCCGATGGCGGCCGCGAGCCCATAGGCGGTCGGCGGAAACCGGCATAGCAGATAGATTTGGGTGGCCAGAACGGTGACGTGGCCGGGAACGCCGATCAGCACGGGGATGCCGAACTGCTCCAGCGTCAGGACCAGACACAGCAACGCGCTGGAGGCCAGCGCGTAGGACAGCATCGGCAGCGTGATGCTGCGAAGCATCCGCCACGGCGATGCGCCCGCGGTGCGGGCGGCCTCCTCATAGCTCGGATCCATGCCCATGATCGGCCCGCGGATCGTCAGGTAGACGAACGGTACCTGATGCAGAACCATGACGAAGATAATGCCGCCGGCGCTGTAGATATCGACCGAGACGGATTCGATGTTCAAGAGGCGCAACAGATCGTTGATGACGCCGCCGGGCGAGCCGATCACGATCCAGGCCATCGCCAGGATGAAGGAGGGGAAATAGAAGCTGAGCCCCAGCAGGCCCGTCATCGTGTTCGGCCAGCGGAAATCCGTGCGATGGATCACCAGCGCCAGCGCGGTGCCCATGACCATCGCGAACAAGGTGCTCAAGCCCGCAACTTCGAGCGTCGTCAGCAAGGTCTCGACGACCCCGGGCGAGGCAAGGTTGGCCCAGTTCGCCAGTGTCCACTGCCCCGGCATGCCCGGCGAGGTATCGCGCAGACTGCCGATCACCAGCGCCGCGAGCGGAACCAGCGCGAGAAACGCCACGATCGCAAAGACGACAATATAGAGTCCGGTCAGTACGCCGTCATGCGCTGCCACGCGCTTGACGGCGGAAGTGCGGACGCGAACCGCCGGTGCTTCCACCCCGATGCGGTTCTCGCCCTGATCCAACCCTGAACTCTGCAATATCGACATAGGTCTCAACTGGTCTCAACGAATGCCGAAGGTTTCACGCCACACGTCGATGGTCTTGTTCTGCTCGGGCCCGGAGACGATCGTCAGCGAGTCGACCGCATTCGACAGCGCCGAAGTCGGCGGAATGAACTTGGTCGGCGTCACGCCCGGTCTGGTCACGGGCAAACCGCCCTGCTCCTGCAGCACCAGTTGTCCCGGCGCGCTCAAGAGCCAGTTGACGAAGACCTTGCCGGCGTTGGGGTGCGGGGCGCGACCGCTCACCATGACGTAGCCGCTGTTGGTGGCGGTGCCCGATTTCGGATAGACGAAGCCGATCGGCGCGCCGTCCTCGAGGCCGGGCTCAAGCGGCAGATCGGCCAGCGTCGCCACCATCACGTCGCCGCGTAGCACGGCCTGAAACACACCGGCCGATCCCTCGAAGAACCGAACATCGTTGGCCTTCAGCTTTTGCGCCGCGTCCGGAATACCGTTCTTGACCCAGAAAGCGACGAGACCCTGCACGGCAATCGAGCGCCAGGGCGGGTCCATGGCGACCTTACCCTTCCACTTCGGATCCCAGAGATCGGCCCATTCCTTCGGCGCATCCGAAGGTTTCACCCGCTGCTTGTTGTAGATGATGACGTTGCGGGAGGTGTGGACGGCGAAAACCTTGTTGCCGTGATTGACATCCTTGTTGAAGGCGGCGAGCTCCGGCGGGGTCCATTCGGCCGCCCAGCCGGCCTTGTCGACGCCGGCGAACATGGCGTCGTCCGGGAAGGTCAGCATCGCGTCGGCGAGATTGCGCCCGGCGTTGAATTCGGTAGAAAATCGCTCGATCAGCGGCGCGCTGCCGAGCCGGATCTGTTCGGTCTGGATGCCGGGATTGGCTTTTCGGAATTCGACGAGCAGCTGCTCGACGCCTTGCGGGCGAAGGTTGTGATAGAAGCTGAGCTTGCCTTCCTTCAGAGCCGCGGCCTGCACCGCGGGCCAGTCTTCGGCGGCGGCCATCGCGCGTGACGGCGCCGATGCTCCGAGCGCCAACGCGGCGCCGAGGGTTGTAAGGGCAGTGCGGCGCGTGATGTCGCGATCGCCGGTTCTCGTCATGGGTCGTTTCCCTGTTTTTGCGCGGCTGGGCCGCGTCTTGTTTTGATGACGGGGTTTTCTGTTTTATCGGCGCGGCAGGTCCTTCAGACCATCGATCCGATTTTGCGAGCCGGCGCGCGCGGCCTCGGCCATGGCCGCGAGCCGCAGTTCGTAGCCGCGGCGAACGTGACGGCGGGCGAGTTGCTCGGCTTCAACCTCGTCGCGCCGTGCGATGGCAGCCACGATGGCCTGATGTTCGCCCAGCGCTTCGGCGATGCGGCCGGGCGCGGCGAAGGTGGTGCGTCCAAGCAGCACCACGGAGTCGTGCAGGTCCTGCAGGCTCTTCAGCAGAAAGCGATTGTGGGCGGCGCGGTAGATCTGCTCGTGGAAGAGCGTATTTTCCCGCGCGTGGACCTTGGGATCGTCGGGCAACTGACGATGCGTATCCACCATCGCCTGCAGCATGTGGATTTCGGTCGCATCGGCAAAGCGCGCCGACATCCCGGCCGCGGCACCTTCGAGGCGTTCGCGCACATCATAAAGTTCGGCGACCGCGCGCAGGTCGTGTTGCGCGACCGAAAGCCCGCCACCCGGCGCATGGACCAGCATGCCGTCGGATTGCAGACGGCGCATCGCTTCTCTGATCGGGGTGCGGCTGACCTTGAGCCAGGAGCAGAGCTCGAGTTCGAGAACGCGTTGACCGGCTTCGAGCCGGCCTTCCTGGATCGCGTTGCGGAGGGCACGATAGGCCTGCTCGGCCAACCCTCCGGCAGCCCGCGATGAGGCGACGCCCGGCCAGGCCAGAAGCGTGTCGTCCTCAATCGTGTTGGATCCCGAAATAGCCGCCTCCCAGGGAGAAACTTCGACCTTGCTCAGTGTATAACCTTGTATACATTCATATGCAAAGTGGAAATAGGAAGAAAATGCCGAAACTGGATCTCGATCATGGAACCCCGCGAACCGATGGCGTGACCGCCGATGCACCGGCGGTCTCGCTGACCCGCGCTTTCACCGACCTGCTATCGGCATGGCAGCCGGACCATCCGGCGTTGCTGGATCGCTGCAGGCTATTGTTGCTGGACGGCCTTGCCGTCGCGGTGGCAGGCGCCGGCGAGCGCGGGCCCAGCCTGATGGCGGCGCAGACGAGGACCGAATGTCCGGATGGCCCGGCGACCGTGATCGGCCATGGGCTTGCGACCAGCGTCGTGCAGGCGGCACGCGTCAACGGCATGGCGATGCATGTGTTGGATTTCGAGCCGATGTGGAATCCGCCGAACCACGCGCTGTCGACGCTGTTGCCGGCCCTGCTCGCGCTCGCCGAACTGCGCGAGCGGGACGGCGCCGGCCCGCAAGGACACGTCGTGTTGCGTGCCATCGCCAAGGGCGTCGAGGCGCAGGGGCGGCTCCGCCTCGCGTCAGGTCAGATCGAACCGGCAAAACTCTCGATCCATCCGCCGGGCGCTGTCGGCGCGCTCGCGGCAGCACTCGCATGCGCAGACATGCTTGGCCTCGAAGGCGAGCGACTGGCTGCGGCGGTCGCGATCGCCAGTTCGCGCACCGGCGGACTGCTCGCCAATGTCGGCTCGATGACCAAGGCGCTGCACTGTGGCGACGCCGCCGCGAACGGCGTCCAGGCCGCAATGCTGGCGGCGGCAGGCTTTAGTGCCGACGAAGACGCACTCGGCAGCCCGCGCGGCTGGGGCGCTTCGCTGTTCGGCGCGACGTTCGACCGCGCGCATTTGCTGGCGCCGATCGGCAACGGCCGCGCATTGAACCCTGGTCCGGCCTGGAAGCTTTTCCCGTCGCAATTCGCGACGCATTTCGCCATCACCGCAGCACTCGAAGCGCGCGACGCTATCGGCGCCGATGCGTTGAACCGGATTTCACGGATCGAACTGCGAACGCCGGCGATGCCTTACATCGACCGGCCGCGCCCGCATTCGGGCCTCGACGGAAAATTCTCATGGCAATATACGGCTGCTATCGCCCTGCTGGACGGCAAGGTGGAGCCCGCAAGCTTCAAGGACGAACGACGGTTCAAGGACGATGTCGTGGCCCTGCTGGATCGCACCGTCCTGATCGGCGATGGCGCGATCTCCGGCCGCTTCGACCAGATGTATGTCGAGATATCAGTTGAATTGAACGATGGCCAGGTCATCCGGCGGCGTTGCGATGCCCCGATGGGAAGCTGGAGCAGGCCCGTGCCCGACGAACGGGTAACGGCGAAGGCAACCGCGCTATTGGCCGACGCCATTGGTCCCGAAAAGACGACAGCGGTCGAACGCGCCATTGCGGCCACCGGCGGATTTCGCGTTGGTCCGCTGATGGCGCTGCTCGCAT
This sequence comes from Bradyrhizobium ottawaense, assembly GCF_900099825.1. Classification (NCBI taxonomy): domain Bacteria; kingdom Pseudomonadati; phylum Pseudomonadota; class Alphaproteobacteria; order Hyphomicrobiales; family Nitrobacteraceae; genus Bradyrhizobium; species Bradyrhizobium ottawaense. The sequence goes on from NZ_LT629693.1 coordinate 2,120,811, forward strand.
AGCCTTTCACAGGGTCTGCGCGGCGCGGGCGCGGCCCGCGGATGATTCGCGCCAAGGAGATATTTGCGCTGAACAGCTATTGACGCACGCCGCGGTTCCCACTTCGATACCACCCGACGGGAAGGTGGGGGGAAGCCATGAGACACCCGATGGACACGGCCGTCATGTCAGGCGCGCTTTGGCTGTTGGCGGCGATGCTGATCGACGCGCTGACGCCGAAGGAACTATCCGTCTTCGTGATCGGCGCATTGCTGGCGCCGGCAATGATCATCGGCGCCCTGTTCTATCATCTGAAGCTGCCGGGACTGGATCTGGCGATCTCGCTCGCGGCGCTGTGGCTGGTGTCGGTGATGGCGATCGAATGGATCACGCCGAAGCCGCTGTCGCCCTATTTCATGGCCGCCGCCGTGGCGCCGTCAATTCTGGTCGGCGCATGGTTTCATGGCACCGCAAAATGGCGCCGCGGAGTGGGCGCCAGCCAAAGAAAAAGTGCTTGATATCTTGTTGCGCGTCGGCCGCTGCGGGGCATTCCCGGTTAGCACTGCCGAAGGCAATTGGTAGCGAGAGAGCATATCGGTCAGCGCAGCCGAGACGGAATCCCGAAAGCCGACCAGGACCGGCCTGATCGGCCGCCGATCAAACCCCGATCCGCTCCTTCAACTGCTCAAATTCGCTGCGGCGATAGGTTGCCCCGTCCGGCATGACGATTTCCACGTTCAAGCATCCGTCAGAAATGAGCTCGGAAGCTTTCTTGATTGCGGCGGGTACGGAGTCACGATGCAACGTGACCGTTCCAGATGTATCGAGCGCGGTTATGTAGAATTTCATGAACGCTCCCGGTTATGTACGGCGTTCATTCTGACGCGAAGGTCAGGCGCGTCAAGGGCGCTGAGACTGGGAGTTTTCGGTAATTGGTTGGGCATATGGGCTGTTCGGCCAGCCCTATGGGTACCCAATTGTCGGCTGAATTGATGGTCCCGAGAGGGCGCTACATTCAGTCCTCGCTCGCGATGGTCTTTTGTTTTCAAAGACTTATCGGACGGCATGGCGCGGCTGCGCTCTCGTTCCGCTATAAGTTCCATTACTGAACGATGATAAGGCCGCTAGCGGCAATGTAAGAGTCCCGAACGCCGGGCCTGCCCATACGGAGATCGGTATTGTCTGATTGGGATCGTCGACCTTGCGCAACACGCGCTTGGCGCCGAAATCTGCCATTTGAGGGGATCCATCGACTGGAGGTCGCCACACGAGAACCCGGATGAAAGCTCAATCAAACTTCCAGAATGGCAACCGTGCTGCCCTCGTTGACCGCTCCGCCCTCCTCCACTTTGATAGCTACGACGACGCCGTCAGCTTCCGCGATGATCGGAATTTCCATCTTCATGGACTCAATCAAGACAAGTGTGTCGCCTTTGGCGACCCGCTGGCCCGGCGCAGTTTCGATCTTCCACACAAATCCGCTGACTTCAGAGCGGGCCTCGAGTTTCGACATTTAGGTCTCCGTGGTTCTTGTCCCATCAATCCAATTTACGGCGGCTACGCACGCACGTCCCGGCGCCCGCAGGCTGTGCGAGATGCACTTCGTTGCGCGTCAGTTCCTGTCAAAACGGCTCAATCACGCGCTTGCGCGCCGCGCGTGGTGCGGGGTTCGGCAGGGTATCGAGCGTCCGGATAAGAATTTCGCGCGTATCGGCGGGGTCGATCACATCGTCGTAGAGGAATTTTGCCGCGCTCTCCACCGCCGTATTTGAGCGTTTGAGTTCTGCGGTCAGGCCCGCATGCAGTTCGGCACGCTCCGCCGGAGTGGCCGTGGCGTCGAGTTCCTTGGCATGGATGATGTTGACCGCCCCCTCAAGACCCATGCCGCCAAACTCGGCGGTCGGCCAGGCGAGCAGAACCGCCGGCTCGAGCGGCCGCGAGCCCATGATGTAATAGCCAAGACCGTAGGCCTTGCGCAGCACCACCGTCAGCACGGGGATGGTGGCATTGGCGAGCGCAGAGAGCACGCGCGCGCTGTGACGCATCAGGCCGGTCTTCTCGACCTCCGGCCCGACCATTAGGCCCGGTGTATCGCAAAGCACGACCAGGGGAATGTCGAAGGCGTCGCAAATCTGGATGAAACGGGCCATCTTCAGGCATGCCGGCGTGTCCATCGCGCCGGCGAGATACATTGGCTGGTTGGCGATCACGCCCACGGTGCGGCCGGCGATGCGACCGAACGCCGTGACCGCCGCCTTGCCATAGCCGGCCTTGACCTCCATCACGCTGTCGCGGTCGCACAGCGTCTGGACCACGGTGCGCACATTGTAGGCGCGACGTGGATTTTCCGGCACTATGTCGCGCAGCAGCATCTGGTCCGGCGCTTCTCCCGGAGCCTGCTGCATCTCGAAATAGCCGAGATATTTTTTTGCCGCGGCGATCGCCTCGGCCTCATCCTTGACCAGCACGTCAATGACGCCGGAGGCCCAGTGCACCGATGACGGGCCGATTTCCTCCGGCGTGTATTTCTTGCCGAGTGCCGCCTCGACCAGCGGCGGCCCGGCCATGCCCATCGCCGAATCCTCGGTCGCGATCAGCACATCACACAGGCCTGCGAGATTGGCGTGACCGGCAAAGGCGCGGCCCGGCGAGATGCCGACGGTCGGCACCAGGCCCGACAGCCGCGCGAACACCACAAACGTTTCGGTCGAGGGTCGCGCCGGAACGTGCATATCGTGCGGACGTGCGCCACCGCCGTCGAGCCAGCAGATTACCGGCAGCTTGTGCTTCTCGGCGTGCAGGAACATGCGCGATATCTTGGCATGGTTCATCGCACTCTGGGTACCGGCGTAGACGGAGTAATCATACAGTACAAGATCCGCGGCACGGCCGCCGACCTTGGCAAAGCCCATCACCAGGCCATCGGCGGCGCCCGCCATGCCCTTGGTCGCCGGACGCACCAGCCCGCCAAATTCGACAAAGCTGTCTTCGTCGACGATCGCCTCGAGCGCCTGCCGCGCCGTCCACCGGCCGCGCTTCTTTTGCCGCGCCACCGCGTCCGGCCGCGCCGTGTCGAGGCGCTGGGCCTGGGCCTCCAGCACGAGGCCCAGATCGGCGCGCAGCTTGGTCTCGTCCTTCATTGCCCCACCCTCAGATCGCCCGCCACGAGTTTCTCGCGTTTGAGGCGGATGCCGGCCCGCTCGCGGTCCCAGGTGTCTTGCGTAATACCTTCCGACCGCAGCACATGCTTTTCGATCTTCTGCGTCGGCGTCTTCGGCAGCTCCGACATGAAGCGGATGTAGCGCGGCACCATGAAATGCGGCAGCCGCGGCGTCAGGAACGAGATGATGTCCACCGGATCGATCTCGGCGCCGGGCATCGCGGCGACGATCGCCATCACTTCGTCCTCGCCAAATTCGCTGGGAACGCCGACGACGGCGGTTTCGCGCACCTTCGGATGGGCGCCGATTTCGACCTCGACCTCGAACGACGAAATATTCTCGCCGCGGCGGCGAATGGCATCTTTCATGCGGTCGACGAAGAAGAAATTGCCCGCCTCGTCGCGCCGGAACGCATCGCCGGTATGGAACCAGCCGTTGCGCCAGGCGCGCGCGGTCGCCTCGGGATTGGCGTTGTAGCCGTGATTCATCGTCCAGGGCTCATCGGCCCGTACCATCAATTCGCCGACGGTGCCGTGCGGTACCTCGATGTCGTGATCATCGACCACGCGGGCCTCGAAACCGGCGCGGACGCGGCCGCAGGTCTTGGCGATGCCGGGGTTTCTTTCCGACAGGATCGGGCAAGAAATCTCCGTCATGTTGAAGACGGTGTAGATGTCGACGCCGAACCGCGCGGTGAATTCCGCCGCATCCTCGGCTAGCGGCACCATGATGGCCTGCCGCAAGCCATGATCGCGATCGCGCGGCGTGGGCTTCGCTTTCATGAGGAACGGGATCATCGCGCCGAGCAGCGTCATGGTGGTGGTGCCGGTCTTGCGCACCGTGTCCCAGAAGGTGTCGGTGTCGAAGGCTTCGACCAGCGCGATCGATCCACCCCGCACCAGCATGCGATAGACGCCGCTGGTGCCGCCGACGTGGAAGATCGGCAGGTTGACCAGCGCGCGATCCTCGGACGTAACCGTATCGAGCGCCTCTGTCGTCGCGGCGAGATGCCGGTACGACGACAATACGCCCTTCGACGGCCCAGTCGTGCCCGACGTGTAGATAATCGCATGCGTATCCCAGGGCATGATCGCGCGCGGCGGATCGCTGGGTTCGCCGGCCGCGGCCGACAGTGCATCCTCATTGAGACAACGAATTCCCTTCAGCGCCGGCGGCGGATCGCCGGAAATCGTCACCAGCGTATCGAGGCCGCTGGTCTCGACCTCCGCCAGCCGGTCGGCCAGCCGCGCATCGGCCACCATCAGCCGTGCGCCGGAATTCTGGATCACATGCGCCAGCAGCCGCCCGCGATACGAGGTGTTGACGGGGACATACACCGCGCCGATGTAGTTCAGCGCGAACCAGACCGCGATCGCATGCGGACCGTTCGGCAGCCACGACAGCACGAAATCGTCCTGCTTCACCCCGAGCGCCTGCAGGCTGGCCGCGACCTTGCGCACGTTGCCGCGCAGGCGCGCGTAACTCCATTGGTCGCCGGTGGAAAACAGCGCAAAGACGCTCTCGCCGCGTTCGCGCGCATGGCGATCGACCAGATTGCGCAGCACAAACCTGTCCGCCGGGGACAGGGCTTTATTGTCACCACTCATCAGCGCCTCCCATTGCGCCGCCTTCAGGCGGTCGTTTTGCGGCGGCGCCGAGGCGCCGTCAGGCCGTCTTTCGCCGCGGAGCAACGGCGCGAACTGTCGCGCCTTCCCCGTGCTTGCGCAAACCCATGTCGATGAACGCGTGAATCTGCGCACGGTTCGCCGCGAGCCGCGTCGCATCGCCTTCAAGCAGCGACTGGATGATCAGGCCGCGCAGCATGCCCACCAGGATATTCGCCATCTTGGCACCGTCGACGCCGGCACGCAGTTCGCCGCGACGCTTGGCTTGTGCGAGATGGCCGGAAAACCCGTCGTGAAAGCCAGCGCTCAGCGCGCGGGTGCGCGGCTGCAACTCCGGTATCGCGCACAGCGACTCGACGAACAGGGAATAGAGTGCCGCGGTGGCGACCGGGCTCGCGCAGGCGCTGTCGATGTGCGCGTCGATGCGAGCCCGCACCGCATCGAGACCCACTCTGTCTCCCATTGCCTTGCGCAGGCGTTCGGCAAACCAGCCCTCCATGAAATCCATCAGCGTCTGCAACAGCGCGAGCTTGGTGCCGAAGCGTTCGGCCGGCAGCCCACGACTGAAACCGGCGGCGACGCCGATTTCGGCCAGCGTGGCACCCGCCGCGCCCTTCTGCGCGATGATCGTCATCGCCGCCCGCAGCATGCGTTCATCGGACGCGCGCCGCCGCTCGTCCTGCCGCGACGCCGGCTTTGGCCTGGTATCGGAACCCGTGAAATTCATGGCTTCGGTTATTATTCCACTTGCTGGTCCACTAGCAAGCATTATGATGAGCGGCGAGCGGCCGGAATACAAGAGCCGCCCATGGGAGAGAGACGCATGCGCCCGACGCCAGCAGTCCCGCTGCTTTGCCGTGATGTCATCGACCGGCGCGCGCTATTGCGCCTCGCCGCGCAAGCCGGTGTCGCCGCGCTCGGCGCCGGCCCCGGATTCGCGCAGCAACAACAACCGTTCAAGATCGGCTGGATCAGGCCGACCACCGGTCGCCTTGCCTCCTCGTTCGCCCCGCTGTATTTCGGCGGCCTGATCGCGATCGACGAGATCAATGCGGCGGGCGGCATTCTCGGACGTCAGATCGCGCGCATCGAGGAGGATGATGAGGGTTCGCCGGCCAAGGAGCCCGGCATCGTCAGAAAACTGCGCGAGCAGGAGATCGGTTGCTTCGTCGGGCCGACCGGCAGCTCGCAATCGCTGGCGTCGATCGCGGCGACGACGTCCGCCAAAATCGTCCAGTCGGCCTATGCGGCGGCGGCGGAAGCGGGCGACGGCCGGAAATATCCGTATCACTATCAGATCATGTTCAACACCGACCAGCAGGCCGACGTCTGCGTCGACTACATGGTGCGGGTGCTGGGCTTGAAGAAGATCGGCGTCCTGCAGGAAAATACCGCGTTCGGAGAACAGGCGGCGGCGGCCACCAAGTCGGTGCTGCAGAGGAAATTCGGGCTCACGCCGGTCAGCGAACAGGTCTATCCGATCGCCGCTCCTGATCTTTCGGCCTATGTCGCCAATCTGCAGAAGGCCGGTGCCGACGGCGTCATCGGCTGGATCGCCAATGTCCCCAATGCGGCGATGATTTTCAATGCCATGAAGACGCTGAAATGGTTCCCGCCGGTGGCCGGTCATAGCGGGCTGATGCTGCCCGCCTTGTTCGATCTGGTGCCGGCCGAAGCCGTGAAGAACGTCTTTGCGACCTATTACCGCAATTTCACCTGGAGCGATACCGAACAGCCCGGCGCACCTCAGGTCGAATTCGCCAAGAAGTTGTCGCAATATCCGGAAGCCAGGGGCTTTGAAGTCAACGTCGCCGCCGCTCCCTACTACGACTTTCTCTATTGCCTCAAGGCGGCGATCGAGTCGGAAAAGAGTTTTGAGCCCGAGGCGATCAAGCGCGGGCTCGACAATCTCAGGAACCACAAGGGTCTGCTCGGTAACATTTCCTTCACGCCCGAAACCCATTCGGGCATCGGCGTGAAGGACGTCGTCCTGGTGTCGGTGGCGTCGGGGCAGGATCCGCGCGCAATGGGATGCCTGCGCGCCCGTGCACGCGATCAGTGAAGGCAGGCATATGGACCTCGATGTAGTGTCGCATGGAATAGTCGCCGGCAGTCTCTATGCGCTGGTCGCCGTCAGCTTCAATATTCTTTACAGGCCGACCAACGTCTTCAATTTCGCGCAAGGCGAACTGGTGATGCTCGGCGCGATGATCTTTGCCAGCATCACGTCGCTGGCCGGAATGCCATGGTTCGTCGCCTTCGCGGCAACGCTGGTCGCGGTCGGCCTGATCGGGATCGTCGAGGAACGGGTCGCCGTCGCGCCGATCCTGGCAAGATCGCAGACCGGAACGGGGTGGGTCATTACCACGCTGGCCATGTCGCTGATCATTTCCAATCTGGTCGGGCGGGTCTGGGGACCGGATCCGATCCTGGTCAAGCCGCCGGCCCCCCTGAGCATGGAAGCGCTCGACCTAGGACCGACCCATGTCAGTTCCTACGAGATCGCCCTCGTGCTCGTGACTATCGTCCTGGTCGCGATTGTCGAACGCGCGTACCGAACGCTGAGAGGCAAGGCGGTGATGGCGGTGGCGGAGGACCGCGAGGCCGCACTGCTGCGCGGCATCGATCCCAATCGCCTCAGCCGCTGGTCGTTCTTTCTTGGCGCCGCCTTCGCCGCCATGACCGGCATTCTCGCAGCACCCATCCTCTACGCTTCGACCGCGCTCGGACCCGATCTGCTGTTGAAAGGGTTTGCCGCCGCGGCCGTCGGCTCGATCGGCAACAACCGCGGCGCCCTGATCGCAGGATACATCATCGGAGTTACGGAAGCGGTCGGCGCGTCACTGTTGTCGCCGGGATATCAGGAGGCGGTGATCTTTGTCGTCGTCCTGACCGTCCTGCTGCTGCGACCTGAGGGCCTGTTCGGCCGTCCGAATGCGCGGACGGTCTGACGATGTCGTTGCGTACCGCTCTTCCCTTTGCTCTCCAGGTCGCCGTGCTTGCCGTCGCGCTGGCATTGCCCGCCTTCGTCGGCGCCAATTCCTACGCCCTGTTCGTCGCAACGCAGCTCGGCATTTACGTCATCGCTGCAATCGGCCTCAATCTTCTGGCCGGCTATGCCGGGCAGGTCTCGCTCGGCCACGCCGCTTTCTTCGCCATCGGCGCCTATTCGGTCGCGCTTCTTACCGTCGACCATCACTGGTCGTTCTGGGCAGCGGCTGCGGTCGGGATGGTGCTCGCTGCCGGGCTCGGCGTGCTGGCCGCGCTGCCGGCGTTTCGGCTCAATACCTGGTATTTCGCGTTCATCACGCTCGCTTTCGCGCTGGTGTTCGAGAAGATGATCGTCGAATGGCGCTGGCTGACCAAGGGTTTTGCCGGCGTCGTCGGCGTGCCGGCACCTTCGGCCTTCGGCTTCGAATTCGGCCCCAGGCCGCTTTACTACACCGTCGTGACGGTGACGATCGTCGTCTTCATTCTGGTGCGCAACATCGTCCATTCGCGCTTCGGCCGTGCCTTCGTCGCGGTGCGTGACGTGGAACCGGCGGCGTTGGCGGTCGGCGCCTCGCCGCAGCGCACGAAGCTCGTCGCGTTCGTGATATCGGCCGCGCTGGCGGGCATCGCCGGCGCTTTCTTCGCCGTGCAGAAGACGGTCGTCACACCGGATGACTTCACTGCCGACTTCTCGATCTTTTTCCTGCTCACCGTCGTGCTCGGCGGACTCGGCACCCTCTGGGGCCCGATCATCGGCGCGCTGGTTTTCTTTCTGATCCCCGAACTGCTGGCCGGCATGCAGAGCTGGCGCATGCTGATCTATGGCTTCATGCTGCTCGGCCTCATGCTTTTCGCGCCACACGGGCTCTATGGCGCGCTGCGGCAGACCTGGCGACGCTTCGCGCCACCGGCGCCGAGGCCGCTTGCATCGGCAGAGGCCATCCAACAGATCGAACACCCGCCTATTGCCGGTCTTCCACTCGAAATATCCGGCCTGTCCAAGCGATTTGGCGGCGTGCTGGCGCTCGACGGCGTGGATTTTTCTGCACCAGCCGGAAGCTGCTGTGCCATCGTCGGGCCCAACGGCTCGGGCAAGACGACGCTGCTCAATCTCGCCAGCGGCTACTACACGTCCGACGCCGGCAGCGTGAGGATCGGCGGCGTCGAAACCCTGGGCTCAAGCGCGCAGAAAATCGCCGCGCGCGGCATCGGCCGTACCTTTCAGACACCCCGCCTGGTGGCCGACCTGACCGCACTCGACAATGTCATGCTCGGCGCCTTCACGCGCGAACGCGCGAACCTGCTGTCGACCGCGCTGCGGCTACCTCACGCGCGCGAAGAAGTACGCCGTCTGCGCAAGGAAGCACTCGGCTTTCTTGATTTCGTCGGCGTGGCCGATCGCGCCGACACCGACGCTGGTGAAACACCTCACGGCCAGCAGCGCCTGATCGAGATCGCGCGGGCAATGATGGGCGGCGCGCGGCTTATCCTGCTCGACGAGCCCGCGGCAGGACTTTCGATGGCAGAGCTCGAACGTCTCGAACAGTTGATCACGCGAATTCGCGAACTCGGCGCCACCATCGTCATCGTCGAGCATCATCTCGACCTGGTCGCCAATATCGCAACCCACGTCACGGTTCTGGACCGCGGCACGGTGCTCGCCGCAGGCAAGCCTGCCACGGTGTTCAATGACGCAGGCGTCATGCGCGCCTATATGGGTGAGCGCGCACTGAAGACGGGGGTGCCAGCATGACCACTCCAGGCGCTCAACCCCTGCTTTCGGCGCGCAACATCTACGCCGGCTATGGCCACGTCCGCGTGCTTGAAAACGTCTCGGTCGCTGCCGCTGCAGGCCACATTGTCGCGCTGGTCGGCCGCAACGGCGCCGGCAAGTCGACGCTGCTCCGCACGCTTTCCGGCCTCAACCGGCCGACCGCCGGCGAGATCGTGTTCGATGGCCGCAGCATTGCCGGCGCACGGACGCACGCCATTGTCGAAGCCGGCCTGCTGCACGTCGCGGAAGGTCGCCGGTTGTTTCGCCGGCAGAGCGTGGCCGACAACATCGAGCTTGGCCGCTACGGCCTGCGATTGAGCGTTGAGCAGCGCCGGCAACGCCTTGATCGCATCCACGAACTCTTTCCGGTGCTGCGCGAGAAGCAGGACCTGATCGCCGGCGGCCTGTCAGGTGGACAGCAGCAGATGCTGGCGATCGCGCAAGCGATGATGCGCGAGCCGAAATTGCTGATGCTGGACGAACCTTCGCTCGGCCTCGCACCCGTGCTCGTCGACCAGGTGCTGGACGCGATTCTCTCGCTGCGCGCTCAAGGCGTCGCCATTCTGCTGGTCGAGCAGATGGTCGAGCGCGCGCTCGAAATCGCCGACTACGCTTACGTCTTGCAGAACGGTCGCGTGATCGCGAGCGGACCGGCGCACGAGATCGCCAGCGGCGATGCGCTGCACAAGGCCTTTATGGGTGAGCATGGAGCGCCGGTCGGGGCCGAACCTGGAGTGAGAGGATCATGAAGCACCATCCCGACGCCGGACAGCGGCAAATCCTGGCCGCAATCGAATCCGAGCGCGCCCTGTTGATGGACGCGGCCCGCCCCGAAGCGATGAAGCGCCTCGCCGAGCGCGGCCGGCTTTCAGCGCGCGCCAGGATCGCACGCCTGGTCGATCCCGGCTCGTTCGACGAGATCGGCGCGCTCGCGGCGAGCGAGCCGGAAGCCGGCAAGCTGCCTCCCCGGCAGACTTCACCGGCCGATGGCGTCGTGACCGGCACGGCGCGCATCGACGGGCGCCCTGTCGTAATCCTCTCGCAGGATTTCAGCGTTTTCGGCGGCAGCATTGGCAAGCTCGGCAGTGCCAAGACCCAGCGCATGGTCAAGATTGCCATTCGACGCGGAATTCCCATGGTCCTGATGCTCGATGGCGGCGGCCACCGCATCCAGGGTGGACAAAATTCGCGCCATTTCGCTCATGCTAACGGCATGTTCCACGATCTGGCGCGGGCCTCGGGTTGGGTACCGATGGTGGCGCTGATGCTCGGTGCCGGTTTCGCCGGACCGACCAATTATGCCGGCCTCGCCGATTTCGTCGTCATGGTACGCGGCCAGTCGGTCATGGGCCTCGCGGGCCCGGCACTGGTCAAGGCAGGCACCGGCGAAGACGCCGACCAGGAAACCCTCGGTGGCGCGGAAGTGCAGGTCGACAAGCAGGGGCTGGCCGATCTCGGCGTCGCCAACGAGGACGAGGCGTTCGCCGCCGCTAGGCAATTCCTGTCCTATCTGCCGGGCAATGCGCGGAAGTCGCTCCCCTTCGTTCCGACCGATGATCCCTCCGATCGCGGCGACGATGCGCTGCTCGACATCCTGCCGGACTCGACGCGCCGCGCCTACGACATGCGCCGGGTGATCGCCGGCATCGCCGATGTCGACAGCCTGTTCGAACTCAAGCCCACCTTTGCCGGCAACATCATCACGACTTTTGCGCGGCTCGGCGGACGCCCCGTCGGGTTCATCGCCAACCAGCCAATGCGCGCGGGCGGAATCCTCGACGCCAACGCCTGCGAGAAGGGCGCTCACTTCATCGCGCTGTGCGATGCGTTCGGCCTGCCTCTCGTCTCGATGATCGACGTGCCCGGCTTCTATATCGGCTCAACCGCGGAGCGCACCACGCTTGGACGCCGAAGCGCCAAGCTGATCTTCGAATGGGGCCATGCCAGCGTACCGCGGGTATCGGTGGTGATCCGCAAGGGTTTCGGCCTCGGCTATTTCGCGATGAATGGCGGCCGCGCCTTCGACGCCGACGCCTGCTTCGCCTGGCCGTCGGCGCAGATCTGCGCCATGTCGATCGAGGGCGCGATCGATGTCGCTTTCCGCAAGGATTACATGGCAGCGCCCGATCCGCAGGCCCGCAGGCAACAAATGATCGAGGAGACGCGCGCGCAAACGGCCTCGATCCATGCCGCCGAAGGTTTTGGCGTCGATGACGTAATCGACCCGCGCACCACGCGCCGGCGCATTATCGAAATATTCGATCAGGTGCCGCCAAGGCGCGAAAACGACCATCCGCCAAAATTTCGGTCGATCGCACCGATCTAGCGTCGGCGTACCGCCGGGTGAACCCAGCAAGAACAATCAGATCAAGCCCGATGCATGGAGGAAGTATCATGACGCAACGAAGAATTTTGCTCGATCGCCGGGCTTTTCTCGGCGGCGCAGCGGCGCTCGGTGCGGGCGCGCTGAGCGGCAGGGCTTTTGCGGCGGACGGAGCCTTCAATATCGGCTGGATCCGGCCGACGACGGGGCGGCTCGCCTCTTCCTACGCCCCGCTCTATATCGGCGGCCTGATTGCCATCGACGACATCAATGCCTCCGGCGGCGTGATGAGCCGCAAGATCGCGCGGCAAGAAGAGGACGACGAGGCCTCGCCTGCTCGCGAGCCGGCCGTGATCAAGAAGCTACAGGAATCCGGCGTTCGCTACATTTGCGGCCCGACCGGATCGAGCCAGTCGCTGGCGGCACTGGCCGTCACGACGCCAGCGAAGACCATCACCACCATGTACGCCATCGCCTCGGAAGCCGGCGATGGTACGCGTTACCCTTGGCACTATCAGTGTACTTTCAATTCGGATCTCCAGGCCGAGATGGCCTCGCGCTATCTGGTCGAAACATTGAAGCTGAAGAAGATCGGAATTTTGCAGGAAAACACCGCCTATGGCGAACAGGTGGTCGCCGCCTGCCAGGCCGTGCTGAAAAAGCTCGGCGTGACGCCGGTCGGCGTCGAGGTGTTTCCGATCACCGCTCCCGACCTGAACGGCTATGTCGGCAATTTGCGCAAGGCCGGCGCCGACGGCGTGCTGTTCTGGACCGGCTCGACGCCGATCACGGCCAAGGGATTCAATTCCATGCACGCCCAAAAATATTATCCGGCGATCGCTGGCCACAGCGCGCTGTTTGCCGACTCGCTGCTCGACCTCGTGCCGGCAGAGGCACTGCAGAACGCGGCTGGAACCTACTACAAGACGCTGACCTGGACCGACAAGGAGGCGATCGGCGCCCGGCAGCTGGAGTTCGCGAAGAAGGCCAACGCCTTCCCCGAGACCAAGGAGACCGGCGTCAACGTGGCGGCATCTCCGTTCTACGATTTTCTGCACATGCTGCGCGCGGCGATCGAATCGGAAAAATCCTTCGACCCCGAAAAGGTCAAGCGCGCCATGGACGCGACCAAAAATTACAACGGCCTGCTCGGCACGCTGAACTTTACGGCGACAAACCATGCAGCGATCTCGATCGAGGATATGACCATGGCAACGCTGCTGTCCGGGCGCGATCCCACGGCGATGGCGGTGTTCCGAAAGCGCGCGGTGTAAGCGGCCGAGCGACGAAGGAATACGACGATGGAAAGTGACCTTGCAACGGCAGGCACCGCGTGGAACGACACGCGGGTATTTTCGCCTGATGTCTGCGTGTTGCGCAACATTCTCGACCGCAACGCGGCCGAAGCGCCCGACAAGGTCTTCGTCCGCTTCGACGACGGCAATGAATGGACCTACGCGCAAACCCGCGCGACGGTGCGGCGTACCGCCGCGGCGTTGCAGCGCATGGGCGTAGCCCAGGACGATCACGTGCTCACTTGGCTGCCCAACAGCCCGGACGCGCTGCGTATCTGGTTTGCGATCAATTACATCGGCGCCGTCTACGTGCCGATGAACATCGCCTGGCGCGGACAGGTTCTGGAAAACGCGGTGCGGGTTTCCGCCGCGCGATTTCTGATCTCGCACGCCGATCTAGCCGACCGCATCCTCGACATCGACCGCTGCGCGCTGACCGAGCTGCTCTTGATCGGACCCCGCGCGAGCGACAAGCGCCTGCCCGGATTTACCCATCACGACGTCGCCGAGCTCGCGCTACAGGCCGAGCCGGCGCCGCCGCCGCGGCCGATCATGCCCTGGGACAACCAGATGATCATCTACACGTCCGGTACCACCGGGCCGTCCAAGGGCGTGCTCTGCTCGTATATGCATTGCGGGTCCTGCGCGCTGGCGTTTCCGCCGCTGACCGGCGAGGACCGTAATCTCGTCAACCTTCCGCTGTTCCACATGAGCGGCACCGGCGCGGTCTATCGCATGCTGGCCAAAGGCGGCTCGATTGCGCTGGTCGAGGCGTTCGAAACCCGCACGTTCTGGGACACGGTACGGCGCACCCAAGCGACCTACCTCACTCTGCTCGGCGCCATGGTGCCGTTCCTGCTGAAGGAGCCGCCGGGACCGCGCGACCGCGACCACACGCTGCGCAATGTCGCGATCGTGCCACTGGCCGATGGTTTTGAGGAATTCGGAGAGCGGTTCGGCGTCGACGTCTACACCGTCTTCAACATGACCGAAACGTCATGGCCGATCCTGTCCGAACGCAATCCAGCGACACTCGGAACCTGCGGCCGGCCGCGCCCCGGCGTCTCCGCCCGCGTCGTCGACGACAACGACATTGAGGTCGAACCGGGCAAGGTCGGCGAACTCGTATTGCGCACCGACGCGCCCTGGGCGATGAGCCACGGCTATTACGGCAATCCCGAAGCCACCGCGCGGGCCTGGCGTAACGGGTGGTTCCACACCGGCGACGCGTTTCGCCGCAACGAGCAGGGAGAACTCTTCTTCGTCGATCGCATCAAGGATGCGATCCGGCGGCGCGGCGAAAACATCTCGTCGTTCGAGGTCGAGGCGGCGATCAACGGCCATCCGGACGTGCGCGAAGTCGCTGTGGTCGGCGTTCCCAGTGAATTTGGCGAGGACGACGTCCTGGCCGTGGTCGCGCCTGTTGAGGGCCGGACGATCGACTGCACCGCCTTGCTCGACTGGCTACAGCCGCGGCTCGCGCATTTCATGATCCCGCGCTACATCCGCGTGCTGCCTGAACTGCCGAAGACGCCGACCCAGAAAGTCCAGAAGCACCTGCTGCGCGCGGACGGAATTGGCGCAGGCACGTGGGACCGCGAAGCGGCGGGGCTACGGATTCGCCGCGAGAAACTCGCCAGTCTCGGCGCCATCGAAGATGAAGCGCGATGAGTGGGCCGCTCGCCGGACTACGCGTGGTTGAGATGGCCGGCATCGGCCCGGGTCCGTTCTGCGCGATGCTGTTTGCCGACCTCGGCGCGGAAGTGATCCGCATACGCCGGCCGGGCGGCACGATCTTCGACACCGAGCCGCGCTTTGACGTTACCGGGCGCGGTTGCCGTATCGTCGAACTCGATTTGCGCGAGACTGACGCGGTCGAGACCGCGCTGGCGCTGGTTGAAAAGGCCGAGGTCCTGACCGAAGGCTATCGCCCCGGCGTGATGGAGCGCCTTGGCCTCGGGCCCGACGTCTGCCTGACGCGCAACCCGCGGCTGGTCTACGGCCGCATGACCGGCTGGGGCCAGGACGGGCCGCTGGCCGCACGGGCCGGACACGACATCAATTACATCGCATTGACCGGGGCGCTGCACGCGATCGGGCGCCCCGATACGCCGCCGCCGCCACCGCTGAACCTGGTCGGCGATTTCGGAGGCGGCGCGATGTTTCTCGCCTTCGGTGTGCTCGCCGCGGTGCTGGAGGCGCGCGCCTCCGGCAAAGGGCAGATCGTGGATGCAGCGATGACCGACGGCGTGGCGTTGCTCTCGGCCGGGCGTTTTGCGGGGCGGGCTTCCGGGCGCCAGACGAACGAGCGCGGCAACAATATGCTCGATGGCGGCGCCCCCTTCTACGATACATACGCCTGCGCCGACGGCAATTTCATCGCACTCGGCGCGATCGAGCCGCAATTCTTCACCCGTTTCCGCGAGATCTGCGGGCTGCACGATCCCCTGTTCGATGAGCAAATGAACAAGGAGAAATGGCCGGCGCAGAAGCGGGCGCTCGCCGCGATGTTCCGCACGCGCGGCCGCGACGAATGGGTAACGCTGCTTGGCGGTGACGACACCTGCGCGACGCCGGTGCTTGACTGGGACGAAGCCATCGGCGATCCACACAACACCGCGCGCAACACGTTCATCACGATCGACGGCGTCAAGCAGCCGGCTCCGGCACCACGCTTCAGCCGCACGCCGACGGCAGTCCCGCGATCCGCTCGCGTCTCTGGCGACGACACGCATGAGATCTTGGGGAAATGGGGCTTAGCGAAGCCCCACATCGATCGGTTACTTGCCTGAAGATGAGAATTGTTGCCTCGCGCCGGCTGAAAATCGTCTTGAGGTTCGTCAACGGTCTCGGCGTCATACCATTCTCCCCGGTACGACCGATCTGGCCGACCGGTTGGCAGCTTGCGGAACGCTTTAGTACATTCTCAGTTGGCGCGATGCGCAGCCCGCCGACCTAGTCGGAGCATCAACGTATTGGCCGCAATGGCAACCACGACGACGACAAGAACGACGGCTGTCGACAGCGGAACGTTATGCTGCGCCATGCCGTTGACCAGCAGGAATCCAAGGCCGTGTTGCGAGGAAAACATCTCGCCGATCAGCACACCCAGCATTGTCAGCGAAAAGCTGATTCGCAGGCCGTTGATGACATCCGGCAGACAAGCCGGCAACAGTACCCAGAGCATGGTGCGCCCGGGCGAAAGCCGCAGCACCTTGGCCGTCCGGATCAATACGGGCGGCAGGCCGCGCACCGCCCCCAGCGTAAACAGCGTCATCGGCACGAGGCCATGCATTACGCCAAATGCCACCTTGGCCGACATGCCAAGGCCGAAGATTAGCAGCACGACCGGATAAAGCGTTACCTTGGGAATCGTATAGAAGCCTACCAGCATCGGCTCGGCGACTTCTCCCGTGAAGCGGTGCACCCCGAATATCAGTCCGAGCGCCAAGCCTATCATCGACGAAAGCGCGAAAGCCAACAGAAACGCATACAGTGTCGCTGCCGCGTGGTCCCAGAACATCGGGGTACGAAACAAATCAAACAGATAGGCCAGCGTCTGAAGCGGCGGCGAAACGGCAACGCCTTTCGTCCAAATGCTAATCGCCTGCCAAAGCGCCAGTATCGCCAGGGTCAGCAACGTAGCATCGAATGCGTGGATGCGCCTGCGCGCACTTTTCGACGGTGAGACCTCAAGTGAAAACTCGCTCATCCTGTTGAACGGCGGCGCGCCAGACGCCCCTCCCATACATAGAGAATTCCATTGGCGACGATCGCGACCAGCAATACGAACAGCATCAGGCCGTACATCGCGCGGTTGTCGAAGCTCTGGTACGCGTAGGAAATCGAGTAACCGAGCCCGGTGCCGGAGAGGATGAATTCACCCGCAATGACGCCGATCAGCGCATAGCTCAGCGCCAGCTTGAAACCGCTGAACAGGCGGGGCAGCGCATCGGGGAGTACGATCCACCACAGGGTTCGTGCCGGGCCAAGCCGCTGGACGCGGGCCAGCTTCAACAGCACGGGTGAAACGCCATCCAGCCCCGAAAGCGTGGCGATCATCACGGCAGGCGCGGCAGAAAGCACACCCAGCACCACCAGCGGCGCCTTGCCCAGGCCAAGCAGCGCCACTAGCAGCGGATAGAAGATGAAGGTCGGCACCGAGTAATACGAGGCCAGCAACGGATCGAAGATATCGCGCAACCGTGACCAGCGGTGAAGCAGGACGCCGCCCAATGTGCCCAATCCGAGCGCCAGCACGAATGCAAGCGCGATGGTCGAGAACGTCTGCATGATGCTCTCGTCAAGCTCTCCGGAAAAAACATGGTCGATCATCGAGGTGACCATGGCACTGGGTGGAATGACGGTCAGCGGATCGATGATACCGGTACGGCAGCAGACTTCGAGCAGCAGAACCAGTCCTGCCAAAACGGCGGTGCGGACCAGGAGAGCCGCGCGCCGCCGCGTCAAGCCACCCTCCCCATCGTCTTGAGGGACTCCTCGCGAAGCGAAGACCACAGCCGCGCCGTCAGTGTACCGAAACTCGGATGCGAGACGATGCGGCTGTCACGCTCGCGAGGCCAACCGGTCTCCACCATGTCGATGAAGCAGCCCGGCCTGGCGCTCATCACGCCGACGCGATCGGACAGCATGGCGGCTTCATCCAGCGCATGGGTAATCAACAGCACCGTGGCGCCGGTCTCGCGCCAGAGCCGCAGCAACTCGTCGCCCATCAAAAGCCGGGTCTGCTGGTCGAGCGCGCCGAAGGGTTCGTCGAGCAGGATCAGCCTTGGCCGAAGCACCAGCGTGCGCGCAATGCAGACCCGTTGCCGCATGCCGCCGGAGAGTTGCGCCGGATAATGATCGGCGAATTGCACCAGCCCCATGAAACGGATGGCGTGCTCGACCCGTTCGGCTTTTTCCGTTTCCGGCAGATTCGAGGTGCGCAAGCCAAACGCAACGTTCTGCCGGACAGTGAGCCAGCGCATGCTCGAATCTTCCTGAAAGACGACGCCGACGCCTTCCGGAACCTGGCCGTGCAGTTCCTTGCCTTCAAAATGCACGCTGCCGCTGGTCGGACGTACCAGGCCGCAGAGCACATCGAGCAAAGTCGACTTGCCGCAACCCGAAGGCCCGACGACGGAGAAAAATTCACCGCGGCGGATTTCCAGGTCGATCGGGCCGAGTGCATATACGACCGGGGGCCCTTCATAATTCCGGACCACTCCGCTCAGGGTTACGTGCGAGGGCTCGCCCCCGTAGGCTCCGCTCATTTCGAGGCACGCAGATCCGCCGGCAGATAGGACGTATCGACGTATTTCGACCAGTCCACTTCGCCGGTCATCTGGCCGGTGATCTGCAGACCTTCGACCATGTGGTTCATGGCCGTATAGTCGAGCCGGCCGTCGCTCCAGTATTTCTCTTTGATCAACGCCTGTAGATGGGCCCGGAACAGATTGGCGTTCGGATTATTATAGGCCTTGGCAGTAATGTCGGCGGATTCGTCCGGATGCTCCAGGGCGTAAGCCAGCCCTTCGCGGCGAGCAGCGATCAGGCCCTTGATGACCTCGGGATGTGTCTTGGCGTACTCTGCCGTCGTAATCATCACCGTCTGCATCATGCGCGAGTCCATCGCATCGCGCACCATGAACAGCGGCTTCACCAGTTCCTTGTTTTGCGCGAACACCAGCTCGTCGGAGAAGCCGGCATCGACGGCACCGCTGCTGACGGCGGCGAGGTTGGCGCCGAGATCGCCGGCCGGCACCAGCTTGACCTGTTGTTGGGTAATGCCGTTGGCCTTCAGAGCCATCAGGATCACCATGTTGCTCACGGAGCCCGGCGCGGTAAAGGCGATCTTCTTGCCGACGAGATCCTTGATACCGGTGAGACTCGAATCCTTCTTCACCACCCACATCTGGTCGGATACGCTTTGTGCACCGGCGCCGATGATGATGAGCTTCTGGCCGGAATTGATGGCCTGCACCGCTGCGGCCAGCGAGACTTCACCGAAGGGAATGCCGCCGGCCAACGTATTGCGAACCGCGGTGCCACCACCCGCTGCGGTCAGGATGCCCGTGACATCGACGCCGTTCTTCTTGAAGAACCCTTTGTCCATGGCGACCGCATAGGGCACGCCATAGAATTGTCCGCCCCAATGCGTGACGGTAATGGTCTCAGCCCGCGCGGCCGGCGCTTTCCAGCCCACGGTCGAAGCGACCAGGCCCAGGATCAGGCCGGCTCGCACCAGTGATTTTCCCTTTGTCATGACGTTTCCCTGTTGCGGTTGTTATCTTTCAGATCTTGTCGATCGGGATGCCGTTACTTCTTGTGGCTATCCGCCAGGCCGTACCGCTTTTCGAAGGCATGCACAGCGGGAAAGCCCATCAGCGTGTTCATATCCGTAAACGGCAACATCGGTGCTTCGCTGCCGGTGGCCGATCCGGTCGTCTTGAGATGGCGATAAACCAATCGCAGCGCGCCCGCCGCCGTCAGGAAGCCAGAGGCCGGATAGAGTCCGATTTTGAATCCCATCGAGGCCAGCTCGCTCGTCGATAGATAGGGCGTGCGACCGCCCTCGACCATGTTCGCCAGCAAAATTGCTCCCTTGAACGTCTCGGCGACACGGCGCAATTCTTCCAGGCTTTCCGGACTTTCGATAAACAGTACGTCGGCGCCGGCCTGAAGAAAGCGCTCGGCCCGCCGTAGGGCAGCGTCCATGCCCTCGGCGTAACGCGCGTCGGTCCGCGCAACGATGAGAAAGTTGCGATCCGGCCGCGCATCCACGGCGACACGGATCTTGGCGACCGCGTCCTCAAGCGGAATCACGCGACGGAATTCGGTGTGCCCGCATTTCTTCGGGAATTCCTGATCCTCGAGCTGAATACCTGACGCCCCTGCACTGGCATAGCCACGAACGGTGCGATCGACGTTCAGCAATCCACCGTAGCCAGTGTCGCCATCGGCGATGAACGGCTTGTTGCAGGCGCCGGCGATGACACGGACACGGTCAAGCATCTCGGTGAACGTTGCGGTACCTGCGTCGGCTACGCCAAGCGCGGACGCCACCACACCATATCCGGTCATGTAAAGCGCGTCGAAACCGATGCTCGTCGCCACTCTCGCCGAAATGCCGTCGAAGACACCAGGAAGTGTCAGACACCCCTGCCTGCTCAACAGCGAACGCAACGTCGTTGCTTCAGCCAAACTATCCCCTCCCTTGACTTTCGAAATCTGCGCACCGGTGGGTTCCACCCGCACGCATTTGCTTTGTTGTTCAGCAGGCAACGATGCGCCGCGCTTAGCCTATTCCGGCCGCAAGCCCGTTTCCCGGATTAACTTGGTATACAATAGCGTGTCCTGCTCGATCAGGCTCCTGAATTCGTCGCGCGTGGTGACCGTCGGATCGCAACCCGAATTCGAGATAAGTGCGGCTACCTTTGGGTAATGCAATCGTAGGCGCCGGGCGCCACAACCATATCCTGCCGCGGCATCTCGCGTAGTCGACCTGAAGCCGTCATGAGCTACTCCGCAGTTCACCAGGTAAGATCTCGCGAAACGCAATCTGGACCAATGAGGCACAACCGTTTTCGTCCCCATGCTAGTTATCGGAGAAGCCCTTGGCAAACAGGGATGCCCGACTAAACGTCGGGGTTCACCCGGCGTGAACCGGATTCCGCACCCTCATTTCGGCGGAACCACCGGCGGATGGGCGCCTCGTTCCGGCCTTGCGCAGCTGGGAAACCGCCGGACAGCAAATTAGTCTTCCGTCCACCGCGGATACCGACTGGGCATGTCGCTGCAGACCTTGCCGGGAAAAGCCGGCGGGCGATCTTCGAGAAACGACGCGATGCCTTCGCGGACGCCGGCATGACTGCCGCGTTCTCTCGATATCGCACCGTCGATCGCAGGCCAAACGGATCGGGCGCCAGCGAAGCGCCACAGCATTTGCCGCGTGAGCGCGACCGAGACGGCGGATGTCTCCGAGGTCAGCTCGCGTGCGATCTCTCTGGCGCGGGCGAGAATATCCGCAGGCTCTGTCAGCTCACCCGGCAGCGGTCCAGCATTATCCGCGCGTGGTGGAGAACCTGGCCGAAGCCATCAAGGCCCGCGCGCCGGACGGGGAAATGGCGCGGGCCATCCGAGAGCTGGTCGAAAGCGTCAACTAAAGCACACTGGTGCATGCATCAAAGCGTCGCTCGACCGATTTGACTTGGAAGAGTAAGCCGGATGAGTATTGGTGCGTGTCATGTCGTAGGTTTCCAGGCGCCCGAGCACACTCCCGGATGAGATTATGCTCGGCGTAAAACGCGAGCGCCTTGGCGGCGTCCCCTTTTGCAAAAGCTCGGGCGGCGCTGCGATTCATTCGAGCCTATTCGGCAAACAGGCGAGACAATGCCGCTCCGACATCAGATTGCCGCGGAGGATCTGCCCCAGCGCGCCCGCATGTAAAGGCTGCGCAAGTCGACGCAAAAGACAGCACCCGATGAAGTTCGGCGGCATCTAACTGCGCCAGCGCTTCGGTTTTGATCCGTCCGATGGCGCGCAAGGCGAACAACAGTGCAGCCTGAAAGCTGTCGCCCGCCCCGATCGTGTCGACGACATCTATCGCGGGCGCCTTGACCTCAGCCGAACCCGCCTCTCGATGCCACGCCTGAGCACCCCGGATTCCACGCGTGACGACGACAAGGCTCGTACCCGCAGCGATAAGTGATTTCGCCCACTCGCCATAGTCGCTGCCGCCATAAAGAAACTCGAAGTCGACATCCGACATCCGCACGATATTGGCAGAGGCGGCAAACGCATTCATCTGGTCGACATAGGTGGTCTTGTGTCTGACGAGATTTGGCCGGCAGTTCGGATCGAAGGAAATGGTTGTAGACCCGCCTGCATCTTCGATGATCGCCTGCGCCTGGGCTGCGCCCTTGTCATTGGCGAGTGTGGTCGATCCGATATGGATTGCTTCGATCTCGGCGAAGGGGATGGAGCCGCGCCGATGGGTCCAGTTTCGGGACGCCGTCGCCTCGTCATAGAAAGCATATTGCGGCTCGCCCTCGACGTGGCGGACGAAGGCAAGCGTCGTCTGATGCTCGCTGCGCGTCGCGTAGCGAAGTTCAACATGCGACGTGCGCGCGTGGTCTGCGATCATGCGTCCGAAAAGATCGGTCGAGATGCCGCCCACAAACCCCGCCAGCGCTCCCAACCTCGCCATGCCGACAGCGATGTTGAGGCAGGATCCTCCCACGACCGGTACGGCCGCGGAGCGCCCGTCAACGGATTTGACCGGCAGGAAATCAACTAGCGCATCTCCGCAACTCAGCAGCATGGCTCTAGCTTTTCGTCTCAACTACGGCAATCGATTCGATGTTCCGCATGGCATCGCGGCTTTCCCGGTCGAGCTTTCGCATCAGCGCGTGAACTTGCCGCTTTGTCCGGTGGAAATCGGTCAATCCCGGCGGTGTCGACTCGCTCAGCCGGCCGATCGCCGACATTGAGGCCATCGCTTCGCCGATAGACCCGCAAGACTTCGCCGCAACCGCACCCAGCATGGCGGCACCGAGCAGGACAGGCTCCTGCGTTTCGGGCACCGCAACTGTCAGGCCCGTCGTATCCGCCATGATCTGGCGAACCAGCGGACTTCGTCCTGCGCCACCACTGATCACCATCATGTCGCTATCCACGCCGTGCGATCGAAAAGCTTCGACGACATCGGCAAGACCATAGGCAAGCCCGCACAGCCCGGCCACGAACAGACGCTCCATCGAGCCGATGTCGACGTCGAGATCCATGCCTGCAACCACCGCGCGGGAATATGGATCGGCGAAGGGTGAGCGGTTGCCGAGAAACTCGGGCAGAACGTGGATGTCGCGGGCCAGAAACGCCGCCCCACCCAGGCTTGGCGCGTGCGAGACGATGCGCCGTTCGAGAAATTCCAGGACTTCCATGCCGGCAGCATGGGCGATCGCGACAGCCTCGTCATAGGCGGGATGAGACCTGATGAGGTGATCGATGGCCGCACCGGCGGCGGACTGTCCGCCCTCGTTGAGCCAAAACCCCTGCACCATCCCCGAATAATAGGGACCCCAGACGCCCGGGACGAAGCAAGGTTTCGATGTTGTCGCCATGATGCAAGCCGAGGTTCCCATGATGTAGGCAAGACGACGGCGCACATCGACCGACTCACCCGACTTCCCGCGCCCGCCGATCGTGCCCACCCCTCCGGCGTGAGCGTCAATCAGCGACGCAGCGACCGGCGTACCTTCGTGAAGGCCGAAATCCCGTGCCGCCGACTGCGTCAGACCGGCACCGAGCGCCGTGCCAGACGCGACGATCTCTGTTCCGATCTTCGCGTATTTGTCGGCGACGAGGTCGCCGAGACCAACGCGTTCGAAATAGCCGCGGCTCCAGCGCTGATCGTGGGCGAGATAATTCCATTTGCAGACAACCGTGCATATCGATCGCGCCGTCGAACCGGTGGCGCGAAACGAAAGATAGTCGGCGAGGTCGAAGAAATGACCGGCCGATTGATAGGTCGATGGCAGGTGCCGCTTCAGCCACAGCAGTTTTGGAATTTCCATTTCCGGCGAGATCGAGCCGCCGACATAGCGGAGCACATCGTCCTGCGTCTCGTTGACTCGTCGGGCCTCGGCCATCGCGCGATGGTCCATCCAGACGATGACGTTTCGCCGCGGGTCGCCGGAGCTACTTACCGTCAGCGGATTGCCTGAGGCATCGATGACCACAAGCGAACAGGTCGCATCGAAACCCACGCCCTTTATGGCGGAAGCTGGAAGTGCGGCCTCCGCCATCGCCGTGCGGACCGAGGTGGCGCAGGCCGCCCAGATCTCGGCGGAGGACTGCTCCGCCACGCTGCCAGCCTCGTGCCACACCGTGATCGGATGCCGGGCGGTCGCCAGCAGGATTCCGTTCTCGTCGAACACTCCAGCGCGCGCGCTCGATGTTCCAACATCGATGCCGATGAAGGCCTGCTGCATCACAACCCCGCTTCAGTTCAGCACCAGCTCACCAGCACGTATAGCCTCCATCAACGAGGACAACGCTGCCGGTCATCAAGCTGGCGGCATCGGACGCCAGGAACAGGACGACGGAGGCAATTTCGTCGACCTCCCCCATCCGCGCCATCGGCGTGCCACCGATCCAGGCATCGTACATCTGCGGGCTGTTTTTGACGAATGCGTTGAGTGGGGTTGCGATATAAGTCGGCGCCACGGCGTTGACGCGGACGCCGCGCGCGCCCCACTCGGCCGCGAGCGACTTGGTGAGATGGTGCACTGCGGCCTTGGAGGCATTGTAGTAGCTCTGCTCCTGCGGTTTGTTGACGATGAAGCCTGACATCGAGCCGATGTTCACAATGGAACCGGACTTCGCGTCCAGCATGTGCTTGCCGAAAGCGCGGCAGCACCAGAACGTGCCGTTGAGATTGACGTCGATGACGTTCAGCCAATGTTCGTCGGTAACCTTTTCGGCCGGCGTCTCGCTTCGCGCGATGCCGGCATTGTTGACAAGGATATCGATGCCGCCGTAGCGGGATGCCAATTGGTCGGCGACCTCGGTAACACGCTTCGAGTCCGTTACGTCCATGATGACGATCTCGACATCCAGGCCTTTCGCCTTCAGACTCGCGCACCCGGTATCGGCAAGTTGGTGGTCGCGATCGGCGATCAGGACCTTCGCTCCCGCCTCCGCCAGGGCCTCGGCGCAGGCAAGTCCGATTCCCTGACCGGCGCCGGTCACCAGGGCCGTCTTTCGGTCAAGTTTGAATTTTTCCAGATACATCTTCTTGTTATTCCTGTTTGTCTATCGCGGCGACGCGCGCGATTTCGCTCATGTCCTGATCACCGCACCATCCTTGTCGAAACGGTGCAGCCGGACCGGATCGGGCGAAAGCCACACGCGATCGCCGGCTTTCAGGTTGAATTCTCCGATGCAGCGCGCCGTCAGAAGGCCGAGCTTGCCGGCATCGACATAGAGAAAGGTATCGCTGCCCAGATGCTCGGCGACCGACACGGTCCCGGGCCAGCCTTCCCCCTCCTTGCCGATTTTCAGATGCTCGGGCCTGACGCCGAGCGTGGCGACGGCCGGTTCGCCGACAGCTTCGCCGGAGACGAAATTCATCTTCGGCGAACCAATGAAGCCGGCGACAAACAGGTTTGCTGGCCGCTCGTACAATTCCAGCGGCGAGCCGTATTGTTCGATGTTGCCTGCGTTGAGTACGACGATCTTGTCGGCCATGGTCATGGCCTCGACCTGGTCGTGGGTGACGTAGACGGCGGTGGTCCCGAGTTGCTTCTGCAGTTTTGTCACCTCCATGCGCATCTGGACGCGGAGTGCGGCGTCGAGATTCGACAAGGGCTCGTCGAACAGAAATGCCTTCGGCTCGCGCACGATGGCGCGTCCGATCGCGACGCGCTGGCGCTGACCGCCGGAGAGGTCGCGCGGTTTGCGCTCCAGATAGGGTGTCAGATTGAGCGTGGCGGCGGCGGCCTCCACCTTGCGGTCGATCTCGGGTCGCGGCAGCCCCGCCATCTTCAGGCCGAACGCGATATTGCCGCGGACGCTCATATGCGGGTAGAGCGCATAGGACTGGAACACCATCGACAGGCCGCGCTTGGCCGGCGGCACATCGACCACGTTCTTGCCGTCGATCAGGATCTGTCCGCCGGTGACGTCCTCAAGTCCGGCGATCAGACGCAGCAGCGTCGTCTTGCCGCAGCCGGACGGGCCGACGAAGACCACAAAGGAGCCGTTCTCGATATCCAGGTTGGCATCCTTGATGATGTTGACCGGCCCGAACGACTTGCGGACTCCCTGGAGCGTGATCTGGCCCATGATCTCTGTCCTTTGCTATTTGACCGCGCCGAAGGTCAGTCCGCGAACGAGTTGCCGCTGAGTGAACCATCCGAGAACGATGATCGGCGCAATGGCGAGCGTCGACGCCGCCGACAGCTTCGCCCAGAACAGGCCCTCTGGACTTGAATAAGACGCGATGAATACCGTGAGCGGCGCTGCGTCCAGGGTCGAAAGGTTCAACGTCCAGAACGCCTCGTTCCACGCCAGAATGAAATTCAGGAGGAGCGTCGAGGCGAGACCTGGAATCGCCATCGGCGTCAGCACGTAAATGAGTTCGCGTCCGATCGTCGCGCCATCCATCCGCGCGGCCTCAAGGATATCCTTGGGAATTTCCTTGAAATAGGTGAAGAGCATCCAGATCACGATTGGCAGATTGCCGAGGCACAGGATCATGACGAGACCGCCGCGGGTATCGAGCAGCCCGAAATCCCGGAAGATCAGATAGATCGGCACCAGCACGCCGACCGACGGCATCATCTTGGTCGAAAGCATCCAGAGCAGGACATCCTTGGTGCGCTTGGTCGGTGCGAAAGCCATCGACCACGCCGCCGGAACGGCGATAAGCATCGCGATCAGCGTCGACCCACCGGCGACAATGATCGAATTGAGCGCATGATGAACGTAGTCACTGCGCTCCTGCACTGTCGTGTAGTTCTCCGTGGTCCAGTGAAAGAACAGGAATTTTGGCGGCATTGAGAATGCCTCCAGTTCGGTCTTGAAGCTCGTCAGCACCATCCACAGGATGGGCAGGAAAATCAGAAATCCGAACAACCACGCGAGAGCCGTGGACACCCATACGCGTCTCGCTGTCACCTTGCGTGCCATCGCTTACGCCTCCAGATTCCGCCCGACGATCCGCACCAGGAAGAAGGCCACGATATTGGCGATCACGACCGCGACCAGTCCGCCGGCCGAGGCGTTGCCGACATCGTACTGGACCAGCGCCTGCGAGTAGATCAGGAATGCGATATTGGTGGTCGCCAGGCCGGGGCCGCCGCCGGTCGTGACGAAGATCTCGGCGAACACCGTCAGCAGGAATATGGTTTCGATCAGGATGACTACGGTGATCGGCCGCGCGAGATGCGGCAAGGTGAGATAGATGAAGGTCGACAGGGCGCTGGCCCCGTCCATCTCGGCCGCTTCCTTTTGCTCCTCGTCCTGCGACTGCAGCGCAGTCAACAGGATGAGGGTCGCAAACGGCAGCCATTGCCAGGCCACGATCAGGATCACCGCGAGCAACGGCGCATCGTTGAACCAGTCGATCGGGGTTGCGCCCACAATCGTCGCGATCCACGCGAACAGCCCCGACACCGGATGCATCAACAGGTTCTTCCAGACCAGCGCGCTGACGGTCGGCATCACGAAGAACGGCGCGATCACCATCAGGCGGACGATGCTGCGCCCGACCACCTGCTGATCGAGCAGCAGCGCCAGCGGCGTGCCGAGCAGGATGGTGATCGCGAGCACGGAACCGACCAGCACCAGGGTGTTCTGCAGCGCGGTCAGAAAAGCGGGGTCGGTGAGAAAGTATCGAAAATTCTCCAGCCCGACGAAGCTCCAGGTTTCCGAATCGAGCAGGCTGTAGTGCAGCGTCGAAAAATAGATCGTCATCGCCAGCGGGACGATCATCCAGATGAACAGCAATGCGACGGCCGGCGTCAGCAGGGCCCTTCCGAGGATCTGGGTTTGCTGCGTCGCCATCACGCCTCCTGCTGTCTCTTGAAGGGAGATGTGGCTGCCGTCCGTGTCCGGCCGGCAGCCCAGATTGGCGCGGGCGCGCTATTTGATATAGCCGGCGCGTTTCATTTCGCGTTCGGTGGCCGTTTGCGCGGCGGCGAGCGCCGCATCCACCGTCGACGAACCGGCCAACGCCGCCGAGAATTGCTGGCCGACGGTGGTGCCGATGCCCTGGAATTCCGGAATCGCCGCGTATTGCACGCCGACATACGGTACCGGCTGCACACTCGGCTTGTTCGGATCGGCGGCGTCGATCGATGCCAGCGTCAGCTTGGCGAACGGCGCGACCTTCAGATACTCCGGATTCTGGTAGAGCGAGGTTCGCGTGCCGGGCGGGACGTTGGCCCATCCCTCCTTCGAGGCGACGAGCTTGGTGTAGTCCTTGCTAGTCGCCCAGGCGATGAACTTCTCCGCAGCGGCGGTCTTCTTCGAGCCCGCCGGGATAGCGAGATTCCATGCCCACAGCCAGTTGGCGTTCTTGCCGAGCCCCGCATTCGGCGCGAGCGCGAAGCCGACCTTGTCGGCCACCCTGGAATCCCTCGGGTTGGTGACGAAGGAGGCCGCCACCGTGGCGTCGATCCACATCGCGCATTTGCCGGAATTGAACAGCGCCAGGTTTTCATTGAAGCCATTCGAGCTTGCGCCGGGAGGACCTGCAGCCTTCATGAGGTCGACATAGGTCGAGAGCGTCTTTTTCCATTCCGGCTTGTCGAATTGCGGCTGCCATTTCTCGTCGAACCAGCGCGCGCCGAACGAATTGGACATCGCGGTCAGGAGCGCCATGTTCTCGCCCCAGCCCGCCTTGCCTCGCAGGCAGATACCGTAGACGCCGCCGGACTTGTCGGTAAGCTTGTTCGCCGCATCGATCACGAAATCCCAGGTCGGTTTTTCCGGCATGGTCAGGCCGGCCTTCTGGAACAGGTCGGTGCGATACATGACCATCGAACTCTCGCCGTAGAACGGCGCGGCAAATAGCTTGCCCGATACCGACACGGCATCGCGAATCTTCGGAAGGAGGTCCGCGGCGTCGTAGTCAGGTCCGAGATTGTCGAGCGGAATGAGCCAGTTCTTCTTGGCCCAGATCGGAACTTCATAGGTACCGATGGTCAGCACGTCGAACTGTCCACCTTTGGTCGCGATGTCGGTGGTGACGCGCTGGCGCAGGACGTTCTCTTCGAACGTCACCCATTTCACGGTGATGTCGGGGTTTTTGGCAGTGAAGTCGCTGGTCAACGCCTGCATCCGGATCATGTCGGGGTTGTTCACGGTGGCGATGGTCAGGGTTGTCTGTGCGACGGAAGGGGCTGCGCCTAACAAGGTAGCCGCGCCCAGGAGGGCGCTGAGGACGTGTTTCACGATGACCTCCCTTATCTGACGTTGAGCATATGCCCACGCCTTGCATTTATGTTCACACTGAGTCCATGGGTTGTCAAGGATCGGAATCGCAATTCCGCGGGCACACCCGCTGGCTTAGGGGGATGGTTCGAAGGGTTTTGCGCGCACCCGATCGGGCTAGCGCGGCCGATCCGTTCGCTACGCCTTGAGAATCGCGCCTGCGGTCGCCTCGTCGGTGATCAGCCCGTTCAGCAACCGCCCCTTGAGCGCCGCCCTGATGGCCGAAACCTTGGCACGACCGACCGCCGCCCCAATGGTGAGGGCCTCGGCAGGTACCCGCGGTGGAATACTGGTGAGGCGAAGGTTGGTCCCGCCTTTGATGAGGTGCCCTGCCTCGTCGAATGCCCAGCCGGTCAGTTCGCCAACGGCGCCCAGCCGCATCATCTCGAGCAGCTCTTCGCGCGAGACAAAACCGTCAACATGGACTTGCGCCTGCCGATCCATCTGCCCGACCCCGACAAGCCGCAGGTCGGCCTTGGCGGCGACCGCTCTCACTTTGGCGATCGGATCTATCTTGAGCATCTGGTCGCGCTCGCGCTCGGACGACATCAGAAACGGCAACGGCATCGGATAGTGGCGCGCCCTGGTCCGATCGGCGAGACGACCGACGGTATCGAAGAAGCTGGCCGAGCCGTCGGCCGAAATGTTTCCGACCAGCGACACGATCTGGTGGTTCGGACAATCGATCGGGGACACGCGCTCGACGGCAGCCCGCACCGCTCTCCCGGTGCCAAGCGCCACGATCGTCGGCTTCTCGGTCCGCAACGTCGATTCCAGGATGTTGGCGGCCCGCTCGGCAATTCCAGCGGCCGACAGCGGCGCGGCGGGATCGGTCGGGACGACCTCGCAATAGGCCAGATGAAACAGGTCTTTCAGACGCGCCGCCAACTCCATGCATGCCGCGATCGGATGCTCGAGGCGAAAGGTGATCAAGCGCTCGGCAAGGCACAGCGAAACGAGGCGCTGCGCCGAGGCGCGCGAAACCTGCAGCATCTTGGCAATTTCATCCTGGGTGTGACCGGCAATGAAATAGAGCCAGCCGGCCCGCGCGGCTTCGTCCAGGCGTGACTTCTCGTTATCGGATGTTGCCATCATTCCCCTTGCCGATCCGTCCGCCAGAAATCCGCCATGCGTTCGAACACGCGATCGGCTCCCGCTTCGCGCAGAATGGCCTTGCCGTCACGCGATTGATAGTGGCTGCCGCCGACGAACCCCCAAACGGTCATGCCGGCCGCCTTGCCCGCCTTTACGCCGCTAACGCTGTCCTCGATCACGAGGGTGCGATGCGGATCTACCTGCATCCTCTCGGCCGCGTAAAGGAAGAGATCGGGCGCGGGCTTGCCGCGCTTCACCATCTGCGAGGTATAGAGCCGCGTGCCGAAATGCGGCGCCAGACCAGTCAGGGAAAGCGAGAAGGACACCCGATCAAGATCGCTGGACGAGGCGATACAGTGCGGGATTCGCAAATCCTCCAGTACCGAACTCACGCCTGCAATCGGGCAAAGCGACGAAAGAAATGCCGCGCGAACCCCTGCCCTCAGTTCGGCCGCGAACCGCTCCGGGATCGAGTGTCCCAACGCCTCATAATGTTCGAAAACCGCTGTCACGCTTCGTCCAAGAAACAGATCGAGGGCCTGATCCACGCCAAGCTGGACGCCGTACCCCGCCAAGACTTCCGAAAGGCAGCGACAGCTCAGTACCTCGCTGTCGATTAGCACGCCATCGCAGTCGAAAATGATGAGATCGGGATCGGTCATCATAAGTCTTTCCCGGCTTCTTTCGGAGCATATACTCATAGTATGAGCAATAACTCAATTTGTGCAGCTAAATTGTGCCGGCCGAGGGATCGGGAAGGTCCCGGCGGAGCACACTTGAGCACCCCTCGCATCAATTGCGACGACACCACCCAGGCCCAGCCCCCTGCCGTGCTTTTAATGCGATGGCGCAATCGCTGGACGATCACAGGCCACCTCTTCTCCGCTCCTTGCGGGACCTCTCCGCGACGATCACCCACAGATGACAGGCCTATCCATGGGCATGACGGACGATTTCGATATCGCGGTTGAGGAAGGTGCGACCGTGGTGAGCGTCGGACGGGCGATCTTCGGTCCAAGACCAGTCGGCACACCCGGCCTGCTGGACGCCAACGATACAAAGAGCACAGGCCCGTTATCGTGACTGTTTCTTCAGTCGATTTGCGGGCGCGGCTATTGCTATTGCGACAAAGAGTTGAAGCTCGTGATGGGACCTGCGGTCAACGGATTCGTCATCGAGCTCAAAACGAGGCGCTACCATTGGGCGCGAGGGATCGCAGAAGATCGACGGAATACGGGCAAAATCGCAGAAATTTGGTAGCGAGAGACCGCTACCGCTTTTCCCCACACGACGCAAATCTGCGATATTTCCTCCGATCGTCCGCCTAAAGCCGCGGAAGCTTGTCGAATGGTAGGTTCAAATCGGGAACTCGCAACCACCGATACCGACATTCGCTGATTCTGGCCGTTTGAGATGGCGGGCCTGGTGTATTGAACGCCTGCGCCAAGGGTTTTGGGCAAGCGGATTTCGAACCTGCGCCCGACGAACACCCTTATCTACCGCCGGCTCAAGGTGATGCTTCGCTTTTCCAGATCCCGGATCTTGTCCTCAGAGACCTGTAGCTCCTTCAGGATATCCCCATTGTGTTCGCCCTGGTAAGCTGGCGAGCCGGGACAGGGCAGCTCCGACCGGCTGAATATCCAGGGGTTGCCCGGCATCCGCACCGAGCCCCCG
The DNA here is from genome assembly GCF_900099825.1 of Bradyrhizobium ottawaense. Lineage (NCBI taxonomy): Bacteria > Pseudomonadati > Pseudomonadota > Alphaproteobacteria > Hyphomicrobiales > Nitrobacteraceae > Bradyrhizobium > Bradyrhizobium ottawaense. The sequence goes on from NZ_LT629693.1 coordinate 2,152,727, forward strand.
CCCCGATCGTCGACTTCGACGATCGCGTTCCACTCCCTGACCCAATCGGACTTGGCGAATTCACCGAGGGTTCGAATGCGGCCAACCGCGAGCCCTGCTTCGCTGACTTGAGCCTGCAACTGCTCAAACGTGTTGAACGTCGCCAGCCATGCGCGGACTTCGGCCAGCAGTGAGGCCAGATTTTCCCGGCGCAGCCGGGCCGTCGCATAGCGTGGATCGGAAAGCAGGTCACTCCGCCGCATCATCGCGCAGTAGCGCGTGAACATCGGCGAATAGATCGGGCTTGAGGCGATCGTCAGCCGGGTGCCGTCCGCCATCTCGAAAATATGGGATTCGTTGGCCGACAGCGCGATCGGCTCGCCGTCGGTGTCGATTTCGGACAGCATTGCGCCAGCGCGCTCGTTCACCGACAGCATCGTGGCAGCCATCGAGACGTCGACGTGCTGGCCCTCGCCGGTGCGATTGCGGTGGTGCAGGGCTGCGAGCACGGCAATGATGCCCTGCAATCCGGTGTAGACGTCCGCATGGCTGCTGGAGTCACCGCGCGGCTCCGATAACGCCTCGCCGAAATGATCCTGCACGATGGCGGTCAGTCCGGTTTCGGCCTGCACGGTCGGCGCAAAGGCCGGACGATTCCGCCAGGAGGTCGATTGTCCAAATCCACTCAGGGAAACATAGATGATCCCCGGATTAAACGCCTTGACGTCTTCATAGCCAAAGCCGAAGCGCGCCAGCGTTCCCGGCCTAAAATTTTCGACGATGATATCGGCTGAGCTGCAAAGCTGCCGGACGATCTCGCGCGCTTCCGCAAAGTTCAGATTGAGACTGAGATTCCTCTTTCCGGCGTTCTGCTGCACGTAATAAAGGCCCATGCCGTTGACGTAAGGCAAGCCGAAACGCCCGAGATCGCCGGCCGGCGGCTCGATCTTGGTCACCTGGGCGCCAAGATCGCGCAACGCCTTCGTACAATGGGGGCCTGCCAGAACGCGGGTGAAATCGACCACGCGAAGTCCTTCAAGGGGAGCGCCGGACATGATCAATCTCCCTGGAAGATCGCGGTCGCGGGACCGGACGTAAAGAAGGCGTCAGCCCCGCGCTGCCGGTCCTTTGCTTGCCAGATCATGTCGTTGATCTCGACTTGCCGCGCATCCGCGTTCGCGATGCCGCCACGGGCCTCGAGATTGGCCTGCAGCTTGATGCCCTTGATAACCTGCGTGGGGCCCGCGGCGAGTTGCCGTGCCCAGGTCATCGACACCGAGCCGAGTTCGGATTCCGGCACCACCTGATTGATGATGCCCCAGCGTTCGAACGCCTCGGGCGTATGACGGCGCCCGAGCATCGCGATTTCCTTGGCCCGCGCGACGCCTGCCCGCTGCGCGAGGCGCTGTGTGCCGCCGAGCAGCGGCAGAAGGCCGACCGCCACCTCAACCTGCCCCAGGAACGCGGTGTCGGCAGCGACGATCATATCGCAGGTGAGCGCGATCTCGAGACCGCCGCCCAGTGCCCCGCCGTTGATGGCGGCCAACGTCGGCACCGGCACGTCCTCGAGGCTCTTCAGCATCGCTTCGAACTGCTGCTGGCTGGTGTGAATTTTTGTGCCAGTCCCCCATGACGCCATCTCGGCGCCAGCGCAAAAGTGTCGCATTCCGCTCCGCAGCAGGATCGCGCGGCAACCACCCGCGACCACCGCCTGATAGGCGTCGATGAGCTCGTTGATCAACTGGTCATCCAGCAGATTGTGCGGGGGCTTTGCGAGCGTGACGACGCCGACCTTGCCGTCGATTTCATGCGTAACGGTTGTCATCCTATCACTCCCTTCGTCGATAGCCGCCGGTCCGCCTCTATCGGCTTCCTTCCGGGCCACAAACGCTTTGCCGTCGCCTTATCGGCTTTCAGTCAATTCGACATTTGGAATGTCTATCGTCATATGACGCGTGACAACGTCAGGCCATGCCAATTATAATGTCAAAAGCTGCCAAACCGGCGAAAACAGCCGATCGGGGCACGTCAATTTGTGCCATGCAGCAGGGAGGAGCCATGAAGCCGATCAAGCTGGTCACGCCCATCTCAGGCGACCCCGACGCGCCGACGCAGAACCTCGTCGGCCTCGGCGCGCTCGCTGCCGAGCTTGCGGCGGAAGGAATTTCAGTCCGCGACCTCTTCGCGCGGACCGGTGTCGATGCGGCGCAGCTCGAAGACGCCCGCGCACGCATCTCGCATCGGCAGCGGCTCGCGATCTATCGCAACGCCAAGCGGCTCGCCAAGCGATCAGATATCGCGCTCTTGGCCGGCGCTCGGCAACGCATCAGCGACTACGGTATTTATGGGTACGCGCTGATTTCCAGCCGGACGTTCGGCGATTCGCTTTTATTCTCGCTCGATCATGTCACCATGGCGGGCCCCGCGGTCCGCCAGATCAGTTTTAGAATTGAGGGAAAGACTGCCATCCTGCGCAGCCATGGCCTCGACACCCTTGGCGACCTCCTGCCGTTCGCGGCTGAATTCTGGCGCAGCTCGATGACCGCGCTGTTCAGCCGTGTGCTGGAATCACCTTTCCCGAGCAAGCGGATGGTGTTTCCCTTCCCGGCACCGCCGCATTGGCGCAATTACGAGCGGATGTTCAACTGCCCCATCGACTTCGGCGCCGATCGCATGGAGTGGCACTTCGATGCCAAGGTGCTCGACATGCCCTGCCCGAACGCCAATCCGATCACAGCAGAAATTTGCCAACAGGTCTGCGATGTGGTGTTGACGGAAGGTCCCGGCGAATCCGAGCTGGTCCGCAGGGTTCGTGCCGCATGTCTCAACAGCCCGAACCGGTTTCCGGCTGCGGTCAGAATCGCATCTGAACTCGGCCTTTCCTTGCGCACCTTCCACAGACGATTGGCGCAGGAGGGACTTTCCTATCAAACCATCGTCGACGGCATGCGCCGATCGCTGGCGACCGAACTTCTTGAGAATACTCATATGGGGATAGATATGATCGCCGAACGCATCGGTTTCGCCGACGCGACCAGCTTTCGAAAGGCATTCAAGAAATGGACGAGCCGCTCACCTTCCGATTTCCGTCACCCGGAGCGCAGCGGCTAGAGCAACATCGTTGCCCACAGCAGCAGCCGCGTCACCAGCAAAGCTGACAGTGCGACCAAAAGCGTCACAATCTGTCCATCGCGAATCTCATCCGGATCGAGCTCTGGAAGCGCGAGATGCGCGTAGATAAGCGAACCTTGGCAGCTCATCGGCAGCTCCTCAACAACGATTGAACCATCTTCACCTGTTTAGATCTCGGCAGCCGCGATCCTGCCGACGCATGATCCAAAGCCAATGGGGACAAAACCCCGCCGGCTGCATCGGCCGCGGAATGTCACTTCGTCGTCATCCCGCAGAAAGCTGCGCTGCTCCCGGTTCGGAAGGACGACCGGCCTCTCCCCGGCGGTAGTCAACTCCAGCATGCTGCTGAATTCGGCGCGCGTGGGTCCGGAAATGGTGCCGGTGCCGATCAGATCGCCCGGCTGCAGGTTGCAGCCGTTGATGGTGTGATGGGCGACCATCTGCGCGGGTGTCCAATAGAGATATTTTGCGTTCGACGTCAGAATTTCGACGGCGGGTTCGTGCGCGCTGCGCATCTGCGCGGTCGACAAATCGACCTGAAGATGGACATCGATCCCCCCTTCTGCCTGGTCCGCTTCATCGAACAGATAGGGAAGCGGGCGCGGATCACCCCCAGGCCGTTGCAAGACCGGAACGCGGAAAGGCGCCAGCGCATCCGCGGCAACCACCCAGGGCGAGACCGATGTCGCAAAACTTTTGCTCAGAAAAGGACCGAGCGGAAACATTTCCCAGCGCTGGAAGTCGCGCGCCGACCAATCGTTCAACAGCGAGAAGCCGACGATTTCCTGCGACGCTTGCGCGATGGGGATCGGCTTGCCAAGCCGGTTGCCGCCGCCGAGGTAAAAACCCATTTCAAGTTCGAAATCGAGACGTTCACACGGTCCGAAACTCGGGTCTTCCCCGGCCGCGGCCGGCGGACGCTGGCCGAGCGGCCGTCGCACCGGACCCCGTCCGACCTGCACCGACGATGCCCGCCCGTGATAGGCAATGGGTACCCATTTATAATTTTGCGGCAGCGGATTTTCTGGCGTCAGCAGCGCGCCGGCCGCGCGCGCATGATAAATGCCGGCATAAAAGTCCGTGTAATTCGCCACCCCGGTGGGAAGATGAAACGTGCACTCGTCGATGGGGAGGAGGAGTCCTGACGCGTGCCGCCGGACCTGATTGCCGCTGCTTCCCTGATCGAGCATGTCGGCGGCCGTCCGGCGCAGATCGCGTAACGCGACTTGCCCGAGAGAAAACAGACGATTGAGAGATGCTTCCCGCAGGGCTTCCGTGACGGGTCGCGTGAAACTCGCGTCTGCGCCGCTTGCCCTTTTCAGATCGAACACCAGATCGCCGATCGCCATGCCGATGCGTGGGTTCGGATCGGCTTTGGTGCTGAATACGCCGAGCGGCAGGTTCTGGATCGGAAAATCCGTATCCGGATCGTTGGCGGTTTCAACAAAGCTGCGGCGCGCCGCATTGTGAGTTTCGTTAAGCATATGGGTCATGGTCTTACGTGCCGGCTTTCTTCAGGAAGGTGAGAAGCCGGTCATCGAGCGATTGCGCCACTGCATCGATGTCAGCGCTTTTGAACTGCCCGAACATCGAGGTCGGCCGGTCATATTCCATGGTTGTGCCGCCCTTTTCGTTGGCATAAACCACCACCCGCAGCGGCGCATAGAGGCCCGCAGCCGGATTGACCTTGGTCATCTCGGACGCCGACAAAATGTTGCCGATGTAATAGGCGATCAGCGGACGCCGCTCGCCCCTGAGTGCGAGGAGATCGCCATGCAGCGCCACGTAGTGGATCGCCAGGCCATCCGATCCCGCAATGCGCTCCGCGGCTGCACGTAGCCCTTCGATGTCATTCTTTGTCAGCATGGCGCGCATCGCTTCATCGAAGCGGCCGAGCTTCTCAATCCGCGCCTTGACCTCCGGATACGGCTTCATGGTTTTGATGACGATATGTTCGACGGCGAGCGGCGCGGAAGTTACCTCGATGCCTTCATTTGCCGAAACGCCCGAAGAGCCATTGGTTGAAGCAAGCGCCATGAGAATTCCTCCAAGCACCAAATACCGAAGCCATTGAATCTGTCTTGTCATCGTCTTCCTTTCGTTACTCATGGCGTCGCCTCCGCCAATGTCCTGCCCTCCGCCGCGAGCGTTATTCCGATCTCGGACTGGACGAACTGCGCGTCGAACGCCTGGCGTTCGCGGGCGGCGCGCGCGCTGCGATCCGTGACCGAGAACAGCCAGATGAAAAGGAACGCGAGCGGCATCGAGAACAGCGCGGGATTTTCATAGGGGAATAGCGCTGACTTGAAACCGAAGACCGCGACCCACACCGTCTTGCTGATTACGACAAGGATGACAGAGCAAAACAGCCCGGCCAGCGCACCGGTCACGGCGCCGCGCGTGGTGGTGCCGCGCCAGAAAATGGCCATTGCGAGCACCGGAAAGTTACAACTGGCAGCCACCGACAGCGCCAGCCCCGCCATGAACGCCACGTTCTGGTTTTCGAAGGAATAGGCCAGCAGTACCGCGACGATACCGATGCAGACGGCAGCTACCTTCGAGACCCAGACCTCGCGTGCGTCCGATCCCCGCCCCTTGGCGATCACCTGGCCGTAGATGTCGTGGCCGATCGCGGAGCAACCGGCGAGCGTCAACCCGGCGACGACCGCCAGGATTGTCGCAAAGGCGACAGCCGAAATGAAGCCGAGCAGGACCGGCCCGCCGACCGCATGCGCAAGATGGATCGACGCCATGTTCGGCCCGCCAATCAGATCGGTGATTTTGTTGAACTGCCCCGAAGCATCGACATGGAAATAGCTTGGGTCGGACATCAAGATCGGCACGGCGCCGAATCCCAGTATCGGAATGATCAGACAGAAGTAGGCAACGCAGCTCGTCGCATAGAAAACCGATTTGCGCGCAGCCGCGGCATCCTTCACGGTAAAGAAGCGCATCAGGATGTGCGGAAGGCCCGCCGTTCCGAACACCAGTGCAAGGCCGAGCGAGATGGCCGAGATCGGCTCAGCGAAGAGTCCTCCGGGCGAGAGGATCGCCGCACCCTTTGGGTGAATGCGGCTGGCCGCAGAAAACAGCTCCGCGAAGCGGAAATCGAAGCGCCAGAGCACAACGAAGGCCAATAGTGTTCCACCGCACAACAGCAACGCCGCCTTGGTGATCTGCACCCACGTCGTCGCCTGCATGCCGCCGACCGTGACGTAAAGAATCATCAGGACGCCAACGCTGGTCACAGCGATCAGATAGTTGACCCCGAACAAGAGCTCGATGACCTTGCCTGCGCCAATCATCTGCGCGACCAGATAGAACAGCACGACGACGAGGCTTCCGATCGCGGCGACCAGCCTGATCGGCGTCCGGTCGAGCCGGAAGGCCGCGGCATCGGCGAATGTGTAACTGCCCAAATTGCGCAGGCGCTCCGACATCAGGAATAGAACGATCGGCCAGCCAGTGAGAAAGCCGAGCGCATAGAGAAACCCGTCAAAGCCGTTGGCATAGACCAGCGCCGAAATCCCGAGAAACGCAGCTGCCGAAAGAAAATCTCCGGCGATCGCGAGGCCGTTCTGCAGCGGCGTGATCGCGTGTCCAGCGGTATAGAAATCCGCTCTCGATTTCGTGCTGCCTGCCGAGCGATAGGTAATGATGAGAGTGGCGACGACAATCGCCATGAACATGCCGATGGCGATCCAATCCGAACCGCGACCGGACGTCGCAGAAGCCGCCTCCGCGGACGCCACCATTGGAAACGCCACGAACTGTGCAACCAATAAAAGTCTCATTGGCCGAACTCCCGGTTGAGGACGCGCGCAAGCTCATCGAAGCGTGAATTGGACCGGTATACGTAAAATCCCGTCAGGAGGACGACCGCAACGATCATGGACACCGCCAAAAGAAGCCCGAGCGGGATGGCGCTCCCGGCAACGGCCGCACCAAGCGCACTCTTCGCGGTCGAGATCAGCGCGATGAAGCCGAAGAACATGATCAGCGTCACGATCGAAAGGCTCCAGCGGAGTTTGGCCCGCGCCGAAGCGAGATTCCGGAACCTCGGATCTGTGATGATTTCGTGTGCGCGGTTCGGCGTGAGCTGCAGCATGTGGTCCTCCTGCGGGTACCGGGTCTTGCCCCTACCTCGCTCCTCTACGTCAGCCCTGCCGCGGTAGATGATGCCAATGCAGAACTTGAGGGAGGCTTTGCCGGCCCCTCAGACGCTCGTTTCACCAAGGTCGAACATCAGATGTTCAGGCACGGCTCACAAGGTTCTTTGGTGCCAAAGTACAGGTCATTTCATGCCACAGGGCGCGCCGATTCGTTGAAAACTGAAACGACGGACGAGGCCGATGTTGTGCATCGGTTTGCTTAAGGAAACCTGATTGCCTAAAGGTGTGTAATTTACACCGGCTAGACTCGCGCAATATTCCGCATTTCAGCATGCACACCATCCGCACGGTCATGGGAGACTTCCTCCTCAACCACACCGAACTTCCCGCCGGCACCGCCTCGCTTATGATCAACCACGCCTTCCCGGGCGACAGGCTGGACGACCTCCAGAGGCTCGCGCCCACCACCAAACAGTACTACGTCCTTGCGCAGCGGATTCCGCAGAAGACACAAGCGATGGCGGCCTGGTCCGAAGCGTTGCTGGATGCGTTTAAGGCGGTGCGGAATCTATCCGGCCTGATCTTCCATTCGCCTTTTTCGACGGACCCAACCTTCAGCCGCAGGCGGGCTCTATCGGAAGGGCTTTCCTAGGCCTTTCCGCAATCCGTGAGGCCGCGTCAGTTGCGTGGGAAGAGGTTCTCATGCGGTCGGAGACGAGACCTGTAACAGTGAAACCAACCCATACCTGGGTTCGTCGACGATCGCGCTCGACGTGGCTCAACTGCTTGCATTTGTCCTCGATCCAGCAAAGCCGCGGAGTATCCACGCGAGAGCTCCGTCCGATCGCAAGTCGCGACGGCGTAACGGTCGTTTACGCTTTTCCAAGCACACAGTACAAATTTTGAAATTATAGTATACCTTGAAGCAATGCATATCGATTGGCGATTTGCATGGGATCACGGAGGGCAACATGGCCAAGAAAGCGAAGAAGGCAGCCAAGAAGAAAAAGAAGTAGTCGTTCGAACCTCACAGTGCTCGGGTAGGTCCGTTGCGCCCTTCGAAGCACAGATGGGTGGCAGCCTTCGACGGAGAATATCCGCACAACAAACAGTCAGGCCGGACCCTTATGCAGACGGCTGCTGCATAAGGGTCCGGCTTTTCGCGGGGACTTGATCAAGAATCGACGACGGACAGCCTACGGCGTAGGCCCCAGCGAGGATTCACGCTTGCTGGAAGCTGCCTTTTGCGATCGACAGCACCTCGCTCGACACACCGAGCTCGATGAACGAGCGAGATCGCCACGCTGTTTTATGAAGAGATCAAGAAGGACCCGAACCAAACGATCTCGGAATATTCAAGAAGGCGCGGGCAAAGGGTTACACCCCCGCCTCAGGTTGGGACACCTATGTGGCCTTTGCTTCTACGGCGATCCGAGCGCTAGGCCTCGCGCTCGGAGCACGGCTGCGACATCCACCTGAATTTGGCGACCGACTTTGGCCGACGTTCAGGCACCTGCTCGTGGTCTCGACCGGAGCTCGTGTAAAAGGTCGCCGGGCTCAAACGACCCGAATAACTTCAATAATTTCAACTGCATTAAAATGGCGTCCGCTCCTCTGTCCTAGAAGGTGGCAAAAATGGCGTTTCCCGCTACCGGGAGGAGCGATCTACTTGGTTGTCAATCGAGGGAGAGCACCCGTGTCACGCAGCGTTCGATTTCACGAGTTCGGCGGTCCGGAGGTCCTCAAGATCGAAGATGTGGTCGTGCCCGATCCCAGCCCAAAGGAAGTCCGCTTGCGGATAAAAGCTATCGGCCTGAATCGGAGCGAGGTTCTGACCCGGTCCGGCAGAGCCGCAACCAAGGCAACTCTACCCGCGCAACTTGGCTTAGAGGCGGCGGGCGCAATCGAAGCATTGGGATCGGATGTGGACGGTCTTGCGGTCGGCGACAGGGTGGCAGTCATCCCAGGTGAGATCGCTCGTGGCTACTATGGTGAGGTTGCCCTGGCTCCGGCCAGGACGCTTGTCAAAATACCGCACAATCAGAGTTGGCAGGACGCGGCGGCGACTTGGATGGCGTTCGCTACTGCCTGGACCGGGCTGATCGACATCGCCCGCCTCTCAGCGGGTCGGACGGTATTGATAACGGCGGCATCGAGCAGCACCGGTCTTGCCGCGATCCAAATCGCACGCAAGGTGGGCGCGACCCCGGTTGCCCTGACCCGGACCTCCGCGAAGGCGGCGGCACTATTCGAGGCGGGAGCCGCCCAAATAATTGCCACCGAGGAGCAGGACCTCGTTGCGGAAGTGGCCCGCTTGACCGTTGGCAAGGGCGCAAATGTGGTGTTCGACGCAGTGGGTGGGCCAACCTTCGAGAAACTTACCGAGGCGACGGCGATCGGGGGTTTGCTGATCGTGTACGGTCGACTCAGTCCCGAGGCTACCCCGCTGCCGCTCGCACAGGTCTTGTGGAAGGATTTGACGGTCCGAGGATTCGGTCTCCCGACCACGGTCGCCCGCGACGAAAAGCTTGCGGCGCCCAAAAAGTTCATCGGCGAAGGGTTCGCGTCTGGCGAGTTGCGGCCGATCATCGCAAAACCTTTTCCGCTCGATGAGATCGTTGCCGCCCATCGCTATATCGAAGCCGGAGCCCAGTTCGGAAAAGTGGTCGTTACCGTTTGACAAATGATGTCCGCCAGGTCCGGGCTCACCAATCGAGGTTCGCGAACCTACCCCTATCAAGGAATGAAGATGAGCGCCTACGTGATCGTCGAAGCAAGCGTCCGCGACAAGGCGGCGCGCGACCGCTACAGTTCTCTGGCCGTACCGACCTTGCACAAATTCAATGGCGAAGTCCTCACCGTCGGGCCTTGGCAAGTGCTTTCCGGCGAACCGGCATTCGAGAATGGCATGGTCATTCGTTTTCCGGACAAAGCGATGGCGCTCGATTGGTATCGTTCTCCCGATTATCAAGCTCTCCTCGAGCTTCGCGACGCGGCGCTCGACTGTCGTTTTAGAGTCGTCGGCTAATGACTGGCGTCGAAGCACCGGGAACTTGTGGCCATCACGACGGCGGCGAATTCTCGCCGGTGAAGGTTCGAACGGTGGCAACCTGGCCCGCCTCCACGTTCGTGGAGAATCTCGCGATCGATTCGACGGGAGCGGTTTTCGTCAGTCTTTATTCCCACAACCGCATAGACCGCTACGATCCGGCGACGGAACGGATCGCCCCGTTCGCTGACCTGCCCGCCCCGCCGATGGGCCTCGCCTTCGGCATGGATGGCTTACTGTGGGTGACGGGCGGGCCCTTTCCGAAAGGCCCGGGTTACATCTTGAGGATCGCGCCGGACGGCACGGTTGAACATTGGGTCGATCTCCCCGACGCGATCTTTATGAATGGCTGTACCTTTCACCCTGACGGTCGAACGCTGTTGGCCTGCGAAAGCGTGACGGGACGAATTTTGGCCATTGACACGCGCGCCCCCGGCCGTTGGTCGGCTTGGCTCGTTGATGAACGTCTCAAACCAGAGGAGCCGAATTTCCCCGGCGCGAACGGCATCAAGTTTCGAGATGGCTCGGCCTGGATCAGCGTATCCGGCCGCTGGCTAATGCTGCGAACGACGTTGCAGCCCGACGGGCGGCCCGGGCCTGTCGAGTCGGCGTTCACCAGCGTGCTAGGCGACGACTTTGCCTTCTGTGCTTCTGGCTCGCTCTACATAGCCACGCATCTCGCGCAGACGGTGGTTCGCATCGACGCGGCTGGAAATCGCGCGACGGTGGCGGGGCCGATGGAGGGTGCGGTCGGAACAACTGCCTGCGCTTTCGGACGCGCGCCCGACGACAAGCATGCGCTTTACGTCACGACCGACGGCGGCTTCATTGTCCCTTTCGAAGGCAGCATCCAGGACGCGAAACTTCTGCGTCTCGACGTCGGCGAGGGGGGGGGGTGGGCGCAACGATAAGTTCGACAACGAGACGGGTACGCTTGAACACCAGCCGCGAGAGGAAACGATGCTTCCCCAACTTCCGAATTTTCTGCTCGAAAGCGAGATTGCGGTCGTAACCGGCGGCGGCAGCGGCATCGGTCGAGCGGTCGCTCTTGCCTTCGCTGCAGCCGGCGCACAGGTAGTGGTTCTCGACGCCCATGAGGCAGCCGCATCTCAAGTCGCAGAAGAACTCGGGGTCTACGGGGAAGCGGTCGTCGCAGACGTGAGGGAGGCGGAGGCGATCGAACGGGCTTTCGCTGACGTAGCGCTTCGATACGGTCATATCGACGTCCTGTTCAACAATGCCGGCATAAACCGTCGTCATCCGTCCCTCGAATTGCCCCTGGACGACTGGAATGCCGTGGTAGCCGTCAACATGACGGGCATGTTCATCTGTGCCCGGACGGCGGTTCGGCACATGGTGCCCGGGGGTCGGATCGTCAACACGGCCTCGATGCTGGGATTGTCAGGTGGTTGGTACCCTAACATCGCTTACCAAGCTACCAAGGGCGCCGTGGTGAACATGACCCGATCATGGGCGATCGAGTGGGCCCCTCTCCAGATCCGCGTCAATGCCGTGGCTCCCGGTCTTGTGCGGACGCCGTTCATCGCCGCGCTCACCGATCAACGGGATCTCGTCGCCAAGTTCGAGAAACTGACGCCCCTCGGCCGGCTCGCGGAAGTGGACGACATTACGGGGCCGGTTCTCTTCCTGGCGAGCCCGGCCTCCGCAATGGTCACGGGCCACATTCTAGTGGTCGACGGAGGGATGCTTGCTCAATAACCCGCGAAGTATCGGGACAATGATCTGGATCTCGTATTTCGCCTTGGTCCAGGCATTGGATGGTGATTTCCGTTAGCAACTCGCGAGTGAAAGACATGTACAAAGGGTTCGATCTGTCCGACAAAGTTGCCGCCCTCACCGGCTCGACCGCGGGAATGGGCTTCGCAATTGCGCGAGGTCTCGCTCAGTGTGGCGCCAAAATCGTGGTGTCAAGCAACGCGCAGGAAGACACTGATCAAGCCGCGCATGCGCTGTCTAAGGAGGGCTTCGACGTCGCGGGCGTGCGGTGCGATATCACCGATAGACGGGATATCGGGCAGTTCGGCGCGGAAGCGAAACGAGCGTTCGGCAAGGTGGACATCCTGTTCTGCGTTGCGGTCGGCCCCGTGCCCGTCGGGCCTGTACAGGAAATCGATCAGGATGCGCTGGATAGGCTGCTGATCTCTACGGTCAGCAACAATCTCGCACTTGCCCGACAGTTCCTGCCGGAGATGGCGCAACGCCGCGACGGGAGCATCGTAATGATGTCGAGCATCGCATCGCGACATCCGAGCCCGATCTTGGGTGGATACGGCGCCGCGAAGGCCGCCTTGAACGGGATCGTTCGCAGCATCGCAGTCGAGTGGGGGGCCTCGAACGTCAGGGCGAACGCGATCGCGCCATCGTTCGTTCGAACCGCCTTCTCCAAGGATTTTTGGGGCGATCCGGAGCGGGAGAAAGCACTAATCGCTAGAACGCCGGCGGGTCGCATCGCCGAGGCCGAGGAAGTCGTGGGCGCCGCGATCCTGCTTGCTTCTCCCGCGGGCGCATACATCTCGGGCCAGGTCTTGCTCATTGACGGAGCCCGCTCCGTCACCTGAAGACCGAACGACGGCCTGTGTCTCCGCTACCTGCAAAACCACCTTGCCGAGATGACCGCCAGACTCGAGATAGGCGTGAGCGGCCGCAGATTCTGGGCAACCGAGCATGGTTGACGTGACCGATACCAGACGGCGTTCGTATTGGCATAGGCGGGTTCGGTGGGCTGGCGTCCCCGAGGATCTGATCAATGCGCTGATCGAGCACAGGCCACGCCGGTTGACCTTGGTCAGCAACAATGCCGGTCAGGGCGAGACGGGCATCGCTGGTTTGCTCAAGACAGGTCGATCAACAACGTTCCAAGCCACACGGAAGGCTTCCGCGCCAAGTTCTAGGGCGTAATCTCGGGCCTGTCGACGTCCCGACCCTTCGCCACTCGGGATTCTCCCTCCGGCGAGCGGTGATCATGGAAATAGTGCCGGGTTTCTTCGTGACCTGAGAGAAACCTTTTTGTTTCCAACGAAGACGCCGGACTTACCCTTGTTAAGGCGAAAATCGCACACAAATAGGCGATTAGGTCCCCCGAGGGCTTTCAAGCCGCTGGGAAAACTCCTGAAAATTACCTTGATCGACTCGAAGTTATCCATCAAATTGCAGTCCGGTTGCATTGCAACAACGAGAAACAGGCTCGTATCCGATGGCAATAAAGCAGGACGAAGACGTTGCCCGCGCTAAAATCGTGGAGACGATCGATCGCCTATTCTATCGGCAGGGTATCCGTGCCGTCGGCGTCGACACGATCGTGGCTGAACTCGGCATCAGCAAAAAGACCCTGTATCGGCTTTTCCGTTCGAAGAGCGAAATGATCGAGGTCTATCTCCGTGGCCGGTTTCATCCCTTTCCAGAGAATTTGGACAAACCGCCAGCCGAGCAAATCCTTTCCAATTTCGCATGGCTTGAAAGGTCGCTTTCTTCAAAGAAGGATTATAGGGGCTGCGCCTTTCTCAACGCCCTCGCCGAACTCGGGGAAGACGAGCGCGATTCGAGGGACCTTGCCGCTCATTACAAGGACAGCCGCCGCTTGTGGTTTCGAAATCTGCTGTCCAAACTCGATGTTGACGATCCGGACACGCTCGCAACCCAACTTTGCTTACTCGTCGACGGTGCATATTCGGCCATGCTGACCCGACGCAACCCTTCTGCAACGCGAGCCGCGATAGCTGCCGCGCGAGTCCTTCTGAAGAATGCGGGTGTGAATCTCGCTTACGCGCCCGCTCAAGATGGCGCAGGCGAACCGGCTGCCGAACTCGTCGCACCCAGAAGTTCAAAGCGTCGCCAAGTCACATAGTCTAGAAGCACGGTCAATCCGGCAACAGCGCGTTTGCATACCACTTGAGGAAGGATTCGGAACCGGGCTGTCGTCTCCGACTGCCGCTTAACAGGGGGTTTCTGCACCCGACCCGGCCGACATTTTCGTTCTGAAGTATCCTAGATCGGTACGGATGCCTGCGCAGCGAGGGTCAGAAACGCCAACCAACCCAGGACAATCGCGAGCGACAAGATTGCGAATAGGTAATAGCCACTATCGCGCAGCATGACTTCACAGTCCGGTCGACAGGCCGCAGGTCTCGCCGGTAATGATGCCACGCATGGAACCTCGATTGATTCCCATCAATCACACGTCATTTGTTCTGCCAGAGTGGCTTTCGCTTTTCAGCGAACGCCCGCGGCCCCTCGACATAGTCCTTGCTCTCTTCGTTTTTGTGTTGGGCGGGATAGACCTTGCGCATCGCAATCTCCAAACCTGGCTCCATCAGACCTTTGAAGAGGGATTGCTTCGAAGCTCTGACTGCCATCGGAGAGCACTCCAGGATCAAATTCGCCCAACGCTTGGCTCCTGCCAGCGCTTCACCCGCCGGAACCACCTCGTTAACGAAACCCAATTCCTTACCCTCGGCCGCCGAAACACGACGGCCCGTGAGGATCATCCCCAAAGCCAGCTTCTGCGGGATAACGCGCGGCAGACGGTGAACACCTCCCGCCCTGGCAATACGGCCAACCCGCGGTTCACTAAGAGCAAAGATGGCATTCTCGGCAGCGACGATGATGTCGCAAGCCAATGCGATCTCAAATCCGCCCCCCATCGCGATCCCATTCACTGCAGCAATCAGGGGTTTGTCGAGATCGAACCGATGCGTGATTCCTGCGAAGCCGGAGTGCCCATAATCCGTGCGCTTTCCGGAGGCCACCGCCTTTAGATCGTTACCCGCCGAAAATGCGCTGCCGGCGCCCGTGATAATGGCTATCCAAAGCTCATCATTGGCCGCGAATTCATCCCACATTGTTTCCAGCTCTTCATGCGCTTCGCTATGAAGAGCGTTCATAGCCTCGGGACGGTTGAGGGTCACGATCCGGATCCTGCCTTCATCCTGGACCCTGAAGAATTTGTAGTCAGTCGTCGTATTCGGCGATGTCATGGTTCACGCCTCCCCTGATTTTCGCCGTTGGAACAACGGCCGAAAAGCACACCGTCCGAATGGTCGCTGCAGTCGCCCGCAAATTGCCCATACGCTCCGCAACGCCAGCCTGCTTTGAAGTTCGCTTTTGGAAACAGTACTGTTTCCTTATTACTCTCGGGTTTGACCAACGTCAAGGCCGGCGGCGCTTTGCTTTTCGCTTGATCCGTATCACGCTGCGAGGTAATCGAAAACAATTCTGTTTCCTTATGGTCTTAACGTGGATAGAGGAGCTGTCATGAGCACGCGTCCCGAAACCGCAATCTTGCGGTCACTAGCGAATTTCCCGTGGGACGATCCACTGCTGCTCGACGAACAGTTGACCGAGGACGAGCGCATGATCCGCGATACCGCGCGCGCCTACGCGCAGGACAAGCTGCTGCCGCGCATCAGTGCCGCTTACCTCGAGGAGAAGACGGACCGTGAGATATTCAACGAGATGGGCGAGCTCGGCCTGATCGGTATCACGCTGCCGGAAGACTACGGCTGCGCCAGTGCGAGCTACGTCGCCTATGGCCTGGTGGCACGCGAGATCGAGCGCGTCGATTCCGGCTATCGCTCGATGAATTCGGTGCAGTCCTCGCTGGTGATGTATCCGATCTACGCCTATGGCGACGACGGCCAGCGCAAGAAATATCTGCCGAAGCTGGCGACCGGCGAATGGGTCGGCTGCTTCGGCCTGACCGAGCCCGACGCTGGCTCCGATCCCGGTGGTATGAAGACCCGCGCCGAGAAGGTGTCGGATGGCTACAAATTGACCGGCAGCAAGATGTGGATTTCGAACGCGCCGATCGCCGATGTGTTCGTGGTCTGGGCGAAGTCCGCCGCGCATGACAACCAGATCCGCGGCTTCATTCTGGAAAAGGGCTTGAAGGGCCTGTCGGCGCCGAAGATCGGCGGCAAGCTTTCGCTGCGTTCCTCGATCACCGGCGAGATCGTGATGGATGGGGTGGTGGTACCGGAGAGCGCGCTGTTACCCAACGTGTCCGGTTTGAAGGGGCCGTTCGGCTGCCTCAACCGCGCCCGCTACGGCATCTCCTGGGGCGTGATGGGCGCCGCCGAGGATTGCATGCATCGCGCGCGGCGATACACGCTGGACCGCAAGCAGTTCAACCGGCCACTGGCGGCGACGCAACTGGTGCAGAAGAAACTCGCCGACATGCAGACCGAAATCGCGCTCGGCCTGCAAGCTTCCCTACGCGTCGGTCGCCTGTTGGACGAGGGCAAGATGACCCCGGAAATGATCTCGATCGTCAAACGCAACAATTGCGGCAAGGCTCTCGACATCGCCCGCATGGCGCGCGACATGCACGGCGGCAACGGCATCCAGATCGAGTATCATGTAATGCGCCACACCGCGAACCTGGAGACCGTCAACACTTACGAAGGCACGCACGACGTTCACGCCCTGATTCTCGGACGATCCATCACAGGCATTCAAGCGTTCGCCTAATTGACATGCGACAAGGTCATCTCAGGAAGCCTGCCGGAGCCTTATTCGAGTCACACCGCTTGCGCTGCGCTCTCGCATTAAATAGTTCGGTGACAATCTGCGTATCGAAAAAGTCGTCCGCAGGATAACTCTTACGAGAAATCGGGCCAAGTCACGATTTGACAGTCTCAAAGAAAGCCGCACATATCAGCGATCTTGCTCGCGCCGCACCCGATAAGGGGCACGCGTCCGGAAAAATGCGTGATCTTCCTGACTGGCTCACTCGCCCGATCACCAAAGCTGAACGCAAGCACCACCGAGAGCGCACTCGTCTGAGTATCGCTCTCCGATAGCGCACACAGGCGGCTCACTTGCGAGCCACCGTCCGTCTTCAAGCGGTCGGCGTTGTTCGCTCGCGGCTCGGCTGCAAAGACTGAGTACGAAGCCGCTTCCAATCTTCATCGTTGAGATTGCTGTAACGAGCATACGTGCCAGGATTGTTCAGCCACTGCCCCCCATCGATCGCAATGACCGCGCCATTGATATAGGCACATCGATCGGAGAGTAGAAATACCGCCAAGTCAGCAAGTTCAGTGCGATCGCCGTTCCGGCGCATCGGAATCTTGTCCGTCGCCAACGTGCCGCCCGCCATACTCCACGACCCCCGGGCTACGCTGTTCTCGACCCGAAAGGGTCCCGGCGCTATGGCATTGAGCCGGATTCCCCTCGGCCCCCACTCCACCGCAAGACCCTTCGTCATGGCGGCAATTCCTGCTTTGGACATCGAAGACGGCGTCACAAAGGGAGAGCCCGTCCAGACCCATGTGGCAAGAATCGAGAGGACCGTTCCCTCGTGACCGCTCGCAATCCAGCGCTTGCCAATGGCATTGGTCACGTAAAACGTACCGTGCAGTACGATGTTGGCAACTGCATCGAAACCGCGAGGGCTGAGATCTTCGGTTCGCGAGATGAAGTTGCCGGCCGCATTGTTGACAAGCCCATCCAGCGGGCCGTCGCGCCAAAGCTGCTCGACCACCGCCTCAATCTGATCCGGTACGCGGATGTCCAGCTCGTACGCCTTTACTTTGCCACCGGTGTCCTTGATCAACTCTTCAGCCGCCTCGTCGAGCACCGCCTTTCGGCGGCCGGCGATCGCAACTTCGGCGCCCAGTTCGAGAACGCGGCGGGCCATCGACTTGCCGAGCCCGGTGCCGCCACCCGTTACAAGAATGCGCTTACCCTCTAAGAGATTTGCCTCAAACATCACAATTTCTCCCGTCACTGACTTCGGCGCAAACTAAATGGGCGCAACTACGGACCTCACACTGACCTTGCGCCTGCGTGCAATCATACATGCGGCAACTTCGCATCAAGTGATGCGCGAAAGCGCCTTCTCGAATCGAAATGCCTCGCTCATCGCTTGCGCAACGCCTTCCAATCTTCGTCCGGCATGTTCGCGTGCCGCGTGAACGTGCCCGCCCCGTTGAGCCACTGGCCGCCATCGATGGCGATGATCTCACCGGTAAGGTAGGCGCACCGATCCGAAAGCAGGAACACGGCCAGGTTGGCGAGTTCTCCCGGTTCGCTATTCCGACGCATCGGAATCGCATCGGTGTCGATTGATCCGCCGCCCGTGCCTAGCGCCATTGCATTGACACGGATACCCTTGGGTCCCCACTCGACCGCCAATCCCTGTGTCATGGCGGCGATGCCCGCTTTCGACATGGAAGTTGGCGTGACAAATGCTGATCCAGTCCAGACGTACGTTGCAACGACTGATACGATCGAACCCTGGCGTCCGCTGGCGATCCAGCGCTTTCCGACAGCACTCGTCACGTAGAACGCGCCATGCATCACCGTATCAGCGATTGTGTCGAACTCGTCGGGATTGATATCTTCCGTGCGCGACACGAACATGTCGTCTGCATAGCTGACAAGCCCGTCGAGCGGACCGTCAGCCCATATTTTGCCGATGACGTTATCGACGGCAGCGCCCACGCTGACATCAAGCTCGTGGCTCGCTATCCTACCACCACCCACGCTTGACAGTTCGCGCACCGCGTCGTCCAACTCTGACTTTTCACGTCCGACAAGCGTCACAACTGCCCCGAGCTCAAGGAGGCGCCGGCTTATCGTCTTTGCGAGCCCGGTTCCACCACCGGTTACCAGGATCCGCTTACCCTGCAGAAGGTCATTTTGAAACATCGCCTGATCTCCGAGACGCGAATGAAGCGTTTGCCCTGTTTCCAACTGAGTTCTAATGAACACGGACGCAACCGCGCCTGAGTCAGCTCAGATCGGAAACAGGTCTGTTTCTTCTACTATCCGATCTCAGGCAGGTCAAGCCTAAGTGAGCCTTTCAGGCGCGAGCGGGTTGAAAATCTACAATCGCTCGACGACCACCCATGGCCCTTGACCGATATGGCTTCGCTGCCTTGACTGGATGCGGTTCGGTACGGGAGCGTGGCCCGCCCGAGTGCGTAGCGCATCTGACGCGACGCGGACGATCGCAATCTCCGACTGAATGGGGTCACATGCACCATCATGTCATTGACAGTCCGCGCATCCATTGCGGCCATCGTGCGGACTGGACTACCAAGCGCTTGTTCAACTTTCGAGGCGCCGCGATCGCACTTACTCCGTCTCGACTGACGCGCATAGTCGATAACATCGTCAATTCGTCGTGCGCTTTCCAGCGCTGTCTAACCCTGTTCTCCACTGCCGCTAGAAGTCTCCGCCAGCTCGATCACTCGAGACCTAGCGAAGCTGTCGATTTCACCCTGGCTGTATCCAAGGAAGGTCAGCACCTCCTGCGTGGACTGCCCATGACGCGGAGGCGGTGAACCAGGTGTTCGCTTTGCACCGTTGAACACTATCGGTTGCGCTATGGTCTTCAACGCCCCCAACTCTGGATGTTGATAATCGAGCACAATGCCGCGCGCCACGGTATGCTCATGGTTCAACATATCAGCAATGGAATTGATTGCAGCGCAGGGGACGCCGTTCTCAGTAAGCAAAGGCACCCAATCCTCGGAGGAGCGCTGGCGGATGAGTTCTTGAACAGCGCTAATGGTAGCTGCCCGGTTCTTCACGCGGTCAGGATTCGTTCGGAACCGAGGATCATCGATCCATGCCTCTCTCTCGACGGCCTTGCAGAAACGTCGCCAAAGATTGTCGTTCGCGATGCCCAACAGAACCGGCTTATCCGAGGCGTCGAACGCTTGGTACGGACAGAGCGATTCATGTCCAGACCCGCACTTCTCGGGGAGCATACCCTTCTCCCAAAATATCTGCAGATTGTATCCAAGGAACGCAACGGCTGTTTCGAATAGAGAGACTTCAAGGCACGCGCCCTCGCCAGTCTTCGTGCGGTTCATCAGCGCGGCGAGAATTCCCGAAGCGGCATGAGTGCCTGTTGTCTGGTCCACAGGCGAGAATGGACTGCGGACCGGCCCCCCTCCCGGCTCGCCGGTCATACTCATGATGCCGCTGAAGGCTTGCGCGATGACATCATAGCCAAGAGCGTTTGCCAGCGGCCCGGTACGACCAAATCCCGATATGCTGCAGTAGATCAACTTGTCATTGATCGCACGCAGCGTCTCGTAATCGACGCCGAGTCTGCCACTCACACCGGTACCGAAACTCTCCACGACGACATCGGAGTCTCTTGCCAATCGGTGAACGATTTCGCGACCGCGAGCCGTCTTCAAATCGACCGCGACGCTCTTCTTATTCCAGTTGCAGCTCAGAAAAACCGAGCCGGTTGCAGCGCGGAACGGAGGCCACTGCCTTGTTTCGTCACCAACTCCGAGCGGCTCGATCTTGATAATCTCCGCACCAAGATCGCCCAAGTACTGCGTACACATGGGACCTGCCAAAACTTTGGTCAGATCCAACACGCGAATTCCTGAGAGTGGCTTCATCTCGAATGACCTCTCCGCGCAGACGCCACCGACCGCGGTGCCTGCTGTGACACGTTTTTTGGAAACCGAGCTGTTTCTATTATGAGCCAACCTCGTAGCTGTCAAGCAAGAAACGCGCGGATCGCGCATTGGTCAGAAGCAGGGACGGAACACGAAAGCTTGCGGGCGACGCTGGTCGTTCAGCGGACGATCCGAGGCTGCGGACGATGGCTGGAAAATTCGCAGCGATGACAGCGAGAGTCTCGTCAGCACGACTGTGGTTGCCGTGCATGCAATAGGTTTCGATCCCACGGCGGCGCGCCGCCTCGATCGCTTTCGCTTTTCGCTACGAATGGGCGCGCGAAGGATACACACCGACATCGGTCAACGCGCTACGATTGCGATGACAGGAACGCGCGTCATAATGTACAAACTCTAGTGGCATCTTGCACTTCAGGCGCGCTATTCGTCTTCATCCATCTCAAGAAATAGAACGCGCTCTGGCGGCATGCGCACGCCCACTTCCTGGCCAACCTCGTGAAGAGTAGCGGTGAGAACGACCGCGCGAATTTCCTGCCCGGCAATATCGACAACGTACTCCACGAACCGCCCAGTGAAAGTCGCACTACGTATGGTGCCAGTCAAACAGTTCGATCCTTCAAATCCGTCGCTCGCGATTTCCACGTGCTCCGGCCGTACCATCATCCAGCGCGCTTGGGCAGGCTCTTCTATCGGATTAACACTGATGATGAAACCGAACGCGGTCATCGCCCGATAGCTGTCTCCATTCCGTTCGCACGCATGGCAACGCACTAGATTTGCTTGGCCGAGAAATCGGGCGGTGAACACGTTCTTGGGCGTCAGGTAAAGCTCCTTCGGCGTACCCAGCTCGATGATCTCGCCATTTCGCATCAGCGCGATACGGTCTGACATCGTCAACGCCTCTTCCTGATCATGCGTGACGTAGATTGCAGTCGTATCGATACGCCCCTGAAGATCCCTCAACTCGAAGCGCATCTGCTCGCGCAGCTTGGCGTCGAGATTCGATAGTGGCTCATCCAGCAAGAGCAGCTTCGATTCCTTCACAATGGCCCGCGCCAGCGCTACACGCTGTTGCTGCCCGCCCGAAAGCTGCGTCGCCGGACGGTCCGCGAATTTTCCCAAGCCGACGACCTCAAGCGCGCTTTGCACCTTACTCCGCGTTTCTGCCCGCTTAAGGCCCCTTGTCTCCAGCGGGAACGACACGTTCTCGAACACGGTCATATGAGGCCAGATGGCATAGGATTGGAACACCATGGAGATGTTGCGGCGATGGGTCGGAACCACAATCTGACGCCCGGAATTGAATACATCATCGCCATCAATGCGGATGACCCCTCCGGTAGGGGTCTCAAGTCCCGCGATCGTGCGTAGCGTCGTGGTTTTTCCGCAGCCAGAGGGGCCAAGAAGGGTGAAGAATTCTCCTTGTTCGACGTGGAAGTTCACATCGCGCACCGCGCTGTAGCCGCCATAAGCAACGCGCAGGTCATCAACCGTTAACATAGCTGTCCCTTCCTTCATCAACTCTGCGTCCGGACGCGGGATCGTTCGGCGATGATCTGCCAGCCTGCCACCACGATGAACAATGCGGCCACCAACCACACGCCGACTGCCGCGGTCTTGGTTGGCTCACCTCCGGCCCAGTAGCCCCACAACAGTACGGGGAGAGTTTGATTATCCAGGCCTTGAAGCATGAGGGCCGCTGTCAATTCACGCATGGCGTGGGCCAGAACCCAAATCCACACCGCGATCAGCGCTGGTCCCAACAACGGCACCACAATTCGATAGCCGACGCGTAACCAACCGGCGCCTGCCGTCCTCGCTGCGTCCTCGAGATCAGGGTGCAACTGCATCATGACACTGTTGGTGCTTCTACTCCCAAAGGACAGGAACGTCGTTGCATAGGCGATGGCAATTATCCAAATCGTGCCGTAGGCACGAAACCATGTCATGGTCGAATAGAGCTGGATCAACGCGACGCTCAGCATCACCCCGGGGATAGCGACGGGAATGAAGGTCGCTAAGTCGACGATTTTGCGGCCCGGCGCCTTGCTACGCACGACGACCCACGACACCAGCATCGAGAGCACCGTGACTGCCGTCGCGGATACGAGCGCGATGACAACGGAATTAAGCGCAGCATGGAATGCAAACTCATTTGCGAAGAATGCACGATGGTTCGCCAGTGACGCGAGGGAGAGCGCCTCGAGGGAAATTTTTATTTGATAAGGCATCAGGCTGGTCCACAGAAGGACTCCGAGTGGGGCCAAAACGGCAAGGGAGAAGTACAGGAAGACCATGCCGATGGCCAACCAGCGCAACCGCTTCAGCTTGAATCGACGCGGGCGAAAGCCTTTCCCAGTCAATGTCACAAATCGGCCCGCGTTTTTCACCGCGCGCTGGTACCCGAAGGCCATAATGAGCAATAACACGAGAAAGAGCACGGCCATCGCCGACACCATCCCGTAATCTGGCAGTCCAGTCGTGTTTAGATGAAGCAGCCGGTAGATGCGGCTTGACAAGACGTAAATGCCGACCGGCATGCCGAGCGTTCCAGGCACGTCGAAAACAACGAAAGATATGATGGCAAGAAACATGCATGATGCGAGCAGCGCGGGAGTGAGCAGCGGAAGAACAATGCGCCGCATCGTGTACCAGGCACTCGCGCCGGATGCTGCCGCTGCGTCTTCCAGAGTCGGGTCGATGTTACGAAACGACGGTGCCATCAGCAGGAACGCCGAAGGGACCATTGCGAGGCCCTCGACAAAAATCATGCCGGCCATCGAGTAGATGTTGAACGGCGACGATTCGAGTCCGAACGCCTCCTGTAAGATCTGATTGAAGAAGCCGGTGCGCGGACCGATAAGCATGGTCCAGCTGATCGCCAGCAACACCGGTGGGGTAGCGATGGGCAGAATCACGACGGTGCGGATGAGCGGACGGAACGGAATGTCGGTACGCTCGACCAACCAAGCGATTAGCGTTCCGAACGACATAGCAATGAGAATGGAGCCAGCGGCGAAAATAAGGGTATTTAGTGTGAGCGAATAGAAGCTTGGATCAAGATAGACGCGCGCGTAGTGGCCGATCGACCATCCTGTGCTCAGCGGAAAGCCGGTCGGCTTTAGGCTGCTCGTCAAGAGCATGATGAGAGGTAGTCCGACCATCCAGAAGAGCAGAACTCCAAGTATGATCGTCGGCCATGCTACAGAGTACCGTCCGCGCTGCCGCAAACGGGTCGAGAAAATGGAGCGCGCTTTCCGACCGCCGTCGTGAGACGTCAAAACGGAATCGTTCATCAGCGGGCCGCTCCTGCGCGTCCGAGTATCTCGGTGAATTCCGCGGTCAACCTTACGACCTCTGGCACCTCCTCCGGCGAGAAGTCGGCAATCTGTCGCTTCGCGAGGAGATCGGCCGTCCGCGTGCCAGGGATCAGGCGGTTGCCGCGGTCCGTCGCGTCCTCGTATGTGCGGGCCCCTTCGAGCGAACTGAGCCACACGGCAAGCAACTTTCCGCCGGCCGGGTTCTGGCTGTTTTTGGGAATGAAGCTGTACAAGGTGCTGATCGGCGTGGGATTGAGAACCTTCAAGCCAAGGGGGGCGCCGGCTTTTATGGCGGGCTGCGCGCTGTTATACACACCGATGCAAATGTCGTACTCCCCGGCGACGACCTGCTGCGCCATCGTGACGGTTGCCGGAGAAAGATATGGCTTCTGCTGGGTGAATTTGACGAGATAGTCCCTGGCCTTTTCTTCTCCCCATACCTTCGCAAGCTGAACAAAGGCGGCGGGCCGAACCCAAGTGCCGACGCGGCCGCGCCATTTGGGATCAAGCACCTCCTCCCATGAATTCGGTACCTTGTCGTCGGCTACATTTCTTTTGTTCCACAACAGGACATGGAAGGGAGCAACATTGATGAGATACTCCGAGTTCGCGTTTGGAGAGAGACTGACACTAACCCCCAATGCTCCCCAGTTCACGCCGAGCAGAACTTTCTGCTGCGAAAGCGTCCAGACTTGGTCGCTGGTCGAAATGCCGATGTCAGCTGTGGGGGCGTTTGCCTGCGTTTCCTGTATGATGCGTGCCCCAATCGCATTTGAGTCTATGCGCACGTGACGCACCTGGACGTCCGGGTAGGCTCGATTGAAGACAGCGATAATCCCAGCAATATGCTCAGTCGGCGAACTATCGTACCAGATGACTCGGCCCGCTTTGCTCGCTTCTTTCGCAAGAGAGGCGAGATCGGCAGATTGAGCATGAGCGTTGCGTGCACCGACGCTCGCAAGGGCCGGCATGCTGGATGTCAGCAGAGCGCGGAAGGTCGTCGTTATGAACTTTCTTCGATCAAGCGATTTCACGTCATTTTCCTCTCAGTTCGATGCCGGTCGTTGGCATCGTTGGCCGCTCTTGGGCCATTATTCGTTCACTGATCCAAGCACCCGCTTGCGCGAGCGCCTCTCGTCCAGCACTGAGCTGCGCGAAATACCATGGAAAAATATGGATCATCTCTGCCCATACCTTCAGGCTGACTTCGCCGCCCGCGATTGCAGTTCGCTCGGCCACGGCCAATGCATCGCTCAGCAAGACCTCATCGCTACCAACATGGATGAGGATCGGCGGCATACCCAGATGAGAGCCGAACAGTGGCGACGCCCTCGGGTCGGTCGGCTCTTGCGAGCCCAGATAAATCGACGCGAGGTGCCGCAAAATCTCGCGACTAAGAACCGGATCGGCACGCCTTCGGAGTTCGTAGGAGCGGCCCGATAACGTCAAGTCTACCCAAGGGCTGATCAGATAAAGACACCCGACTCGCGGCAAGCCGCGCCTCGCAATTTCCTGCGCGAGCGCGAGCGCGAGACCCCCGCCAGCAGAATCCCCTACGAGGGCAACCCCCGTCGGGTCCGTCCCCGTTTCGATCAGTCCAAGGTACGACTCGATCGCATCTTCAAGAGCCGCGGGAAACGGTTGCTCGGGAGCGAGCCGATAATCCACGGCATAACCGACCGCCTCGGCCGACATTGCCAGCGTTGCGAGCATTGCCGCATGGTCCGCGGCGCTACCACTGGAGTAGCCGCCCGAGTGAAACAGCAAAATAGCGCGCTTTGCGCTGCAGTTCTCCGGAACGATTCGAAGCGAGGGCACGCCGTTGAACCGAACGCTTTCACGCTGGCATCCCGCTGGCAGCGGGACAGAACATCCATAAGACATCTGCGACCGTCTTGCCGTCGCAACTGGCCGCACCACGTCGGGGTCGACGACCTTCTTGAGCATTTCCCGAAGTGCTGCGATCTCCGACATCCTTGCCCTCAGTAGAACAGCGCGCGGCGCCGCATCCCGCCCTATCGACGCTTGACTATAGAACAAGCAGTCGGTATTGGAAACAGTATAGTTTCCGTCTTGAGTTTTTTTTTGGTCACGATGGCCGCGGCTAACTCACGTATTGGCTCCATGAGGAGACGGTCGCGGGTTGGTGTTGCTCGTCGCTCAAGCAGAATCGAGTGCGAACAAAGCGTAAGCGCACACGAGGCGGAGCAACTTGGTGGAAACAACAATGGATAGAATCACGACGGGTATTTCGCTATCCCACGCGCGGCCACTGTTGGACCAGGTCGTTGAGACACAACTTCGATGCGCGATCCGAAACGCCGTCCCAATCGGAACTGGTGTCCCATCGCTCCCCTGTGCAGCCACCCATCGTCGCCAGCGGCTCGATGATGGCCGACCGCTTAACGCACAGCGGTTCCTCCCAGCCTCTGCAAACGTCGCCGCGGATCAGCCATGAAGAAGACCATTCGCATTGGCTGCGGCGGCGGCTTTTGGGGTGATACCGAGGATGGCGCGTCCCAACTCGTCGAGAGGGGCAATATCGACGTCCTCATCATGGACTATCTCGCAGAGATCACGATGTCCCTGTTAGCACGCGCACGCGAGGGCCAATCGAGCGCTGGGTTCGTTCAGGACTTTGCCTTGCTGATGGGCCGCCTGGCTCCGCGCATCGCGCAAAAGAGAATACGCGTCGTTGTCAACGCCGGCGGCGTCAACCCGACCGGCTGCCGCACGGCAATCGAAGCCATTCTGGCGGAAGCCGGGGTCGAGCTCCGGGTGGCGTCCGTCGAAGGCGACGATTTGCTGCCCCTCGCCAACGAGCTACGCCGGGAAAACGCCGTCGAAATGTTTAGCGGAGCTCCGTTGCCAAACGAGCTGCTAAGCATGAATGCTTATCTTGGTGCGCGCCCGATCGCGGCGGCCCTCGCCGCGGGCGCCGACATCGTCGTTACCGGCCGCTGTACGGATAGCGCTTTGGCGCTTGGGCCGTTGATCCACGAATTCGGCTGGGAGGCGAACGACTACGATCAACTCGCCATGGGAAGCCTGGTCGGGCATATCCTCGAATGCGGCACCCAAGCGACCGGCGGCATCAGCACCGATTGGCAGGCAGTTCCCGGTTGGGATGACATGGGTTTTCCTATCGCCGAATGCAGCAGCGACGGCTCTTTCGTGTTGTCCAAGCCGGACAACACGGGCGGACTTATCAATCCGCAAACGGTTGCGGAACAGATCATCTACGAAGTTGGGGATCCGCGTCGCTACATTCTGCCGGACGTTATCTGTGATTTCAGCAATGTGCGTGTCGAACAGGTAGGCCCCGATCAGGTGCGGATCACCGGCGCACGAGGTCGGTCACCGACCTCGACCTATAAGGTTTGTGCGACATATGCGGACGGGTTCAAGGCCAGTGGAATGCTCATGATCGGCGGGCGTGACGCCGCCGCAAAAGCCCGCCGCACCGCAGATGCTATCCTGAAACGCTGCCGCAGACTCATGGCAGCCAAACAGCTCGGTGATTTCCGCCGCACTTCGGTCGAGATTCTTGGAGCAGAGCATACGTATGGCCCTCACGCTCACGCGGTCTCCGCCCGCGAGGTGATCCTGAAGATGGCCGTTCATCACGACATCAAGAATGCTTGCCACATCTTCTCGCGCGAATTTCTTCCAAGTTCGACTTCAATGTCGCAAGGGATCACCGGCTTCGGGGCGGGCCGACCCAAGGTCGGCCCATTGGTGCGCGTCTATTCGCTCCTCGTTGAAAAAACGCGGGTGACCCCGCGCGTGTTGATCGACGACCGTATCTTTGTTGCGCGGGACGCGAGCGGAACGCAAGGCGAGGACGTGAGCGAACGGGAGCCGGATTCGGCGGCACTTCGTGGATCCCTATCTGGACCCGTGGCAACGGTGCCGCTGATTGCTCTCGCCTACGGACGCAGTGGGGACAAAGGGGATGCCTCCATCATTGCCATACTCGCACGACATCCCGAGTTCGTTGCGATCATCGAACATGCACTCACCTCCGGTGCCGTAAAGGATTACTTCGCGCATATCGTAAAGGGTGGTGTAGAGCGCTTTGCCGTGCCGGGCCTGAATGGCTTCAATTTCGTCATGCACCAGGCCTTGGACGGTGGCGGCACCTCCTCCCTCCGTCACGATTCACAGGGCAAAGCACTCGCCCAGATGCTTCTCGATGCGCCGATCGAGGTACCCGCAGAGTGGCTTGCGGCAGGTGGATACCTTGCAGATTTCGCGGGGATTGAGGCGCGCGCACCATCCCCCGCTGGTTGATGCTGGAATGAGCTGCACCAACATGGCAATGAAGAAAGACGAAGAGGTCACTCGCGTCAAGATTCTGGAAACGATCGACCGTCTCTTCTATCGTAAGGGCATCCGCGCTGTCGGCGTCGATACGATCGCCGCTGAACTCGGCATCAGCAAAAGGACCCTGTATCGTCATTTCCGCTCGAAAAGCGAAATGATTGAGGCCTATCTTCGTGGCCGGTTTCAGCCCTTTCCGGAAGATTCGGACAAGCCGCCGGCCGAGCAGATCCTTTCCAATTTCGCATGGTTGGAAAAGTCGCTTTCGCCAGAGAAGGAGTACAGGGGCTGCGCCTTCCTCAACGCCCTCGCCGAATTCGGAGAGGACGAGCGTGACTCAAGAGAGCTTGCCGCCTTTTTTAAGGAAGGCCGCCGGCTCTGGTTTCGCGATTTGCTTTCGAAACTCGACGTCGACGATCCGGACACGCTCGCGACGCAGCTCTCGATGCTCGTCGACGGCGCCTACTCCGCCATGCTTGTCCGAAAAGATCCATCCTACACACGGGCCGCGATTGCGGCCGCTCGCCTCCTGCTGAAGAATGCGGGCGTGAGCCTCGTTTACGCACGCCCAAACGCCCCAAAGACCGGCAGCGCCACTCCCTCGCCCGGCAAATCCAGCAGCGCCGTATTCAGTAAGATGTGAACCGAGCACTCGTTTTGCTCGTAGGAGCGGTCGTGCCAACTTCGAAACCCAATGTAAACTGATGATGGGATCGCCTTGGGGCTGACCCCCGCGGGTCGCGGCTGTGCCGCCACGTCCGTCTCGGCCTATCGCCGCACCTCCACATCAACGTAGTCGAGCAAGAATCCAGTTCGGCCGGAGACCTTGGCGCCGTCGTCCGTACGGCTGACGACGCGCCTGAGCGTGCAGATCATGATCCCGTGGTAGGACCGGTGATCGAGACAGTAATGTGCTGCGACGCCGCGAGCGACGTCGGTGACGTAGTCCATTCGACGCAGCAGAAAATCGAGACCGAAGTAGAATTTCTGCTTCTTGGTATGAGCCGGCACTTTGTCAGGATAAATCACCTCAAGCACGCGCCATTGCTCGTCATTCTCCTGATGTACGCCGAGTTCCCGCGTTACAAACCCCGGCTTGGCGAGGAGAAACGGTATCGAGACGTAATTCCACATGGCATAGCCAATGAAGTACGTTAGATGGAGCGCATCCCACTTCGACTCCCAAACATGGCCGGCGAACGCATCGCGAGGATTGCGACGTTCCTCAACCACGCTCCCATCGCGGCGTTCGATCCAGACGCGGTCAGCAGTAAAGATCCATCGGTCGTCGGGGTCACCACCCAGCCGCTGGAACACCACGCGACATTCGCGGACGTCAATCGAGCAACTCGGCTGAAGATGGCGAGGAAAGCCCTTCACCACGAGGGCCGCGCCTGAAAAATTGAAGCGGACATCAACTGACCGTACTCCTCGCCAGCGCTCCATCCCGCCATAAGCCTCGATAGCAGCCTGAAGTAAGTCGGTCATCGGATCATTTCCTCACGCCGCAAACTAGAATTCTCGCTGCAGGTTTCAACGTCGTAAGTGCCACCTTTTCGGACATTGCGTGTCGACGTGCGCCAGCGGAAACCGGCAGCTGGAGTGTTTCGCAAACGACTCGAAGGTGATTGTCCCTGACATGACTGATCTAATGGATGATGATCGAAGGGGTCCCAATGTCACGCAGTGTTCGCGTTTTGCGAGTTCGGAGGCCCGGAGGACGTATGAAGATCGAAGATGTGGTCGTGCCCGATCCCGGCCTCCACGATGTTCGCTTACGCATCAAGACTTTCGGCTTCAATCGAAGTGAAGTTCTGACGCGTTCCGGCAAGTCCGCAACCAAGCCGGCGCTCCCCGCGTATCTCGGCTAGGAAGCCGTGGGGGTGATTGAAGCGTTGGGATCGGGTGTCGAAGGTCTCGCCGTGGTACCTAGTATCCTGGCTTTTAAGTGATTTTTTGCGGGAGATTGCTTCACGATGACAGGCAGTTGGCAAGCAAAAGCCTAGTTTCCGCGACCCGATGGGGCATCCGTCAGCACGTCAGCTTCACGTGGGAACTCCCCGCCCATCAAGGAATAGCAAACAATGCTTCACGAACAGTTCCGGAAACTGAAACAGCGAGCCGTGTCCGGAATCAGGATAGATGATTAATTGGGCGTCGGGAATGTGCTGCGAAAGCGTGAATGAGTTGACGGTTGGCACCATGATGTCTTCACGTCCATTCACCACCAGGGTTGGTTGTCGAATGAGCTTGAGTTCTGCGAAGCGTTCGCCGCGCGGTTTACGCCATTCAGTGATCGCCGCGCGCTGCGCAGCCGCTGTTTGAGGCGATGAGGGAGGATCGACGTTCTCTGTACGAACGTGGCGCCTTGCCCAAAAGGCGCTGCATGCCGCCTGGCTCGTATCTGATGGACTAAAGAACAGGTTCTGAAAGGCTTCCAAGGGCGCTTCACCCGTCTTCGGGTCGGTTATGCCGCCGTACTTCGCATATTTCGGATCGGTCGGAGGCTCGCCGGCACGCGGGCCAGTGCCTACCAAAATGAGACGCCGCACGTGCTCGCCGTATTGAAGGCAGAAGGACTGCGCAATGTACCCGCCAATCGAGAAACCAAGTAGGTCAAACCGCTGAATCCCGAGGGCCCTGATGAAGTCTGCGGCATGACGGGCCATCGCATCGATGGTATCAGGGGTCTCACCGCTCGAACCCGCGACGCCCGCATTGTCGAACAGAATGATAGGCCGGGTTGCTGCAAAGCCATCGATAACGGTTGGATCCCAATGATCCAATCCGCCACGAAAGTGCTGCATGAAGAGAAGTGGAGTTCCGCTTTCCCGACCAAATCTGCGGTAGGCGTAGCGAATCCCGTTCGCTTCTACGAATTGCGTGGGAGCTGTAACGTGTTCTGGCATGATCCCTGCTCCGTTGTCGGCTTTTGCGGCCGCGATATCCCGCTTAACTTCTGACAGGCCGTCGGGCGGCTGGGCGGCGACGGAGGTCGTGGCACCGACTGCTGCCAGACCGACCACCTTAAGGAAGTCTCGCCGTTTCATAGTATTCGACTCCTCGTTCGGAAAGACGCGTGAGTCCGCCAAAGGACAGTCTCAATCGACACAGCGTCCAGCTTGCTTCATTTGGAATACTAGGAGCCGGGTTCCGCGGCGTAAACGTCATTTGCGCCACCCTCTGCGACATACGTCCTCGACAGAATCCGATCTCGTCCGGACGGGCAACACGTGATCGTTCGTTCGGACTGCCTTCTCCAAGGATTTTTGGGGCGACCGGATATGCTTCTCGATTTTCACCGGCTAGGCGCTCTTTCTCGTCCGCTGAACGAATACGGTGCGTTGCCATCCTGATGACCGTAAGCTCCCGGTCCTTCCGGGCTAGTCATGCGCCAACGATCCTAAAACGACAGTCGAGGGCCGCGTCGCGAAGCTCGAGGAGAGCTTGATAGTCGGGAGAATGATACCAGGCGAAAGCCATCGCCTTGTCCGGAAACCGAACGACCATGCCGTTCTCGAATGCGGGTTCGCCACAGAGCGATAGCCAGGGTCCGGCCGCAAGAATTTCGCCATCGAACTTGCGCAAGATCGGTCCGACCTGCGAGCTGTAACGTTCGCGCGCTTCCTTGTCGCGGACGGTCGCTTCGACGATCACGTAGGCGCTCATCTTCATTCCTTAGTAGAGGATAGGTTCGCGAGCCTCGATTAGTGAACCCGGACGTAGCAGACATCATTCACGTCAAACGGTAACGACCACTTTTCCGAATTGGGCTCCGGTTTCGATATAGCGATGGGCCGCAACAATCTCATCGAACGGAAATGTTTTCGCTATGATCGGCCGCAACTCGCCAGACGCGAGTCCTTCGCCGATGAATTGTTTGAGCGCCGCAAGCTTGTCGTCCCGGGCGACCGTGGTCGGGAGACCGAATCCTCGGACCGTCAAATCCTTCCACAACACCTGTCCGAGCGGCAGCGGGGTAGCCTCGGGACTGAGTCGACCGTACACGATCAGCAAACCCCCGGTCGCCGTCACCTCGGTAAGTTTCTCGAAGGTTGGCCCACCCACTGCGTCGAACACCACATTGGCGCCCTTACCGCCGGTCAAGCGGGCCACTTCCGCAACGAGGTCCTGCTCCTCGGTGGCAATTACCTGGGCGGCTCCCGCCTCGAGCAGTGCCGCCGCCTTCGCGGAGGTCCGGGTCAGGGCAATGGGGGTCGCGCCCACCTTGCGTGCGATTTGGATCGCGGCAAGACCGGTGCTGCTCGATGCCGCCGTTATCAATACCGTCCGACCCGCTGAGAGGCGGGCGATCTCGATCAGCCCGGTCCAAGCGGTGCCGAACGCCATCCAAGTCGCCGCCGCGTCCTGCCAACTCTGATTATGCGGTACTTTGACAAGCGTCCTGGCCGGAGCCAGAGCAAGCTCGCCATAGTAGCCGCGGCCCAGTTCACCGGGGATAACCGCCACCCGGTCACCGACCGCAAGACCATCCACATCCGATCCAAATGCTTCGATTACGCCCGCCGCCTCCAAGCCAAGTTGCGCGGGTAGAATTGCCTTGGTTGCGGATTTGCCGGACCGGGTGAGAACTTCGCTTCGATTCAGGCCGATAGCCTTGATCCGCAGGTGGACTTCGTTGGGGCCGGGATCGGGCACGACCACATCTTCTATCCTCAGGACCTCCGGACCGCCGAACTCGTGAAATCGAACGCTACGCGACATGGGTTCTCCCTTGATCTGCAATCAAGTAGATCGCTCCTCGGCGGGGCGAAACGCCTTTTTTGCCACCTTCTAGGACACGCCGGCCGAATTGGCTGCGGCTTGTGGCGGTGATGTCCCGGACTGTTCGCCGGTAAAGATCGCCATCATCTGGGCGTTGAACCCGTTCACCAGACCGTGTTCGTTCGGGCCGGGGTTCGCCCGAAGCGGCTTGGCCGCCTCCACCAAGATTTCGTCGGTGTCGGTGCCGAGCGCGGCAATGGTCTGTTCGATGAACTCTTGAAGCGGCATGGCTTGCTCGGCCTCCTGGCTGTTCATGAGCTCCGTGCGGACCCAGGGGGGCGCAATTTCGAGAACTCGAACCTTCGTACTCCGCAGCATGAATCGCTGCGAGAGGACATACGAATGCAACGCCGCCTTGGTCGACGAATAGACCGCGGTAGCCGCCAGCGGAACGAAGCCGAGCACCGAGCTGGTATAGGCAACGACGGCGTTCTCCTTAGCCTTGAGATGCTCGATGAGCGCGGACGTCATCCGGATCGGTCCCATCAGGTTCGTCGTGATGGTGGAAACCATGGCCGCGTCATCGACCTTGCCAGCGGCCACGTCCGGTTGCATGACGCCAGCGTTGTTGATTAGAACATTAAGGTCCGGATGATCAGCGATCAACTTCGCCGCGACTCGATCGATGCTCGTCGGATCAGTAACGTCGAGCTCAACGGCCACCATTCCGGGATTTGCCGCGATCACGGAGTCGAGGTGACCACGCCGGCGTCCCGCGATGATGACTTTATTGCCGAGCTTGTGAAGGGCCTCGGCGAGCCCGCGGCCGATACCTGATCCGCCGCCGGTGATGAAGATGGTATTGCCTGTGAGTTTCATGGGAGTGACCTAGACTTAGACTAGTGCCTCGGTATGAGGGCTGGGATCAGGAGGGAAAGCGGTTGCCGAACATCGGCAACCCACTGACGGAATCGGCTTTCGTCACCTCGTCCTGGAGGACGTCCCAGTGTTCCGCGAGCTTGCCGTCTTCGATTCGCACGATGTCGGCTGCAATCCAGGCAGCCGGACGGCCGTTACCGGAGAAACGGCCGTGGGTGATAACGTAGTCACCCTCAGCCACGGCCAACTGATTCTCGTAACGCAGCGTCTCCGGCACCGCGCGGATCAGCGCGAACAGTCCCTCGCGGCCAGGCGCGATGTGCGCGCTGTGCTGGATGTAACGATCGGACCAGAAGCGCTCAGCAGCGGCGTAGTCGCGCTTGTTGAACAATGTATCGAATGCCTTGAGGACGAGAGCTTTGTTCTCGGCAGGGGTCGTCTTTGACACGATAGTTCTCCTTATTCGGTGAATTGGGATCAAGCATTTTCCGGCTGCAGAGCCGGATAGTCGGAATAACCCTCAGGCCCGGCGCCATAGACGGTCGTCCAGTCGATCTCGGCGAGCGGCGCGCCGGTCTTGAGGCGTTGAACCAGGTCGGGATTGGCAATGAAGGGGCGGCCGAACGCCACGAGATCGGCGAGACCATCAGCGATCAGGCGATTGCCGCGCTCCGCGTCCATGTCGGTGTTGGCGATCAGCGTGCCACGGAAGATCGGCCGGAAGTGGCGGAACATGCCGTCTCCCATGAGCGGCTCCAGCGGCGTACCGGTGAAGTCGGTCGTGTTTCCCATGATAAGCAGATGCGAGATTCCATATCCGCCCAACTCGCGAATGGCATATTCGGCCATCGGCAAGGTCTCGTCGTTCGCCGCGAAGGGACCGGTTTCATGCATCGGGCCGATCTTCACGCCGACCTTCGACGGGTCGACTTCGCCGAAGATCGCCTCGACGACCTCGAACAGCAGGCGGGCACGGCCCTCGATGTCACCGCCATATTCGTCGGTCCGTCGGTTGGTCGCCTTGTTGAGGAATTGCGCCAGCAGATAGAGGTAGTTCGCCTGGATCTGCACACCGTCGAACCCGGCATCCATCGCGTTGCGCGCGGCGCGGGCGTAGTCGGCTGAGGTCTGACGGATTTCATCGTTGGTCATCGGACGCGGCGCAACGGTGGGGACACGGCCGGCGGCGGTGACGGATATCTGCTTGGGATCAACCTCCGAGGCCGAAAGCGGTCGCGCGCCGCCGCGCAGGTCCGGGTGCGAAATGGCTCCGGTGTGCCAGAGCTGCGCAACGATGCGCCCGCCCGCGGCGTGAACGGAATTGGTTACGCGGCCCCACCCTCGAACCTGCTCAGCGGTCCACAAGCCGGGGGTATCTGCCCAGCCGAATCCCTCGGGGCTGATCGCAACACCTTCGGTCACGATCAGACCCGCGGCAGCGCGCTGTGCGTAGTACTCGGCCTGCAGCGCGGTCGGCACGTGGTCGTCCGACCCTGCCCGCATGCGAGTGAGCGGCGCCATCACGATCCGGTTGGGCAGATCGAGAGTTCCCATCCGGTAGGGCCTAAGCAGAGGCTGGGTCGACATGGGCGTTTTCCCTCATCGCGTCAGTTGCGTGAGGTACACATCGTCCGTCGCGGCTCCGTCCGGTAGCCGCTGCCCTTCACTAACTTCTATGTACGCGATGCATCAATCGGAACGACCGCTTATCGGCGCGGAATGACCGGTCAGATCGGCTCTGCAGGTGGTTCCCGCTCGAAATTGGCGACCAGGTGATCGATGATTGCGCGGGCAGCGGCGCGGGTGGCACGCCCCATCGGGAAATAGGCATGCACGGGAATGCCTTCCAACGTCCACTTTGTAAGCACGCGCACCAGGGCGCCATTTTCGAGTTCGCGACGGCATGCCCAGCCGCTCGTCGAGGTGATGCCCAGACCTGCCACTGCCGCCGCGATGGCGCCTTCGTTCTCGTCGGTCGAGAAATGCGGCTCCAGCTTGATCGCGGATTGCTGGCCGTCGCGTTCGAACCGCCAGGCAGACGGCACAGCAGCGGACGTCCCTCCGACGATGCGGTGCCGGCCAAGGTCCTCGGGAGTATTGGGCGCGCCATGGCGCGCCAGATAGTCAGGAGATGCCACGATGACGCGCGGGATCGTGGCGATGCACTTTGCGGTCCCGACCGCATCGGCAAGGCTGCCAAGCCGTATGGCGACATCCACGGCGTCCCGGACCACGTCATGACGCCTGTCCCCCATCTGAAGTTGTATATGCAAAGCCGGGTGCCGCTCGGCGAAAGAAGCGAGGCGAGGAATGACATCGCGGATGCCGAAGCTGGTCGGCATGCTCATCCGGACCAGTCCGCGCAGTTCACCGCCCTCGCGGACACTGTGCTCGGCCTCGTCCAGAGCAGCCAGGATAGGCTCGACCCGCGCCAGAAATTCTCCCCCGGCCTCGGTCGGCACGACGGCGCGCGTGGTGCGGGACAGAAGCCTGGTCCCAAGCTCGGCCTCGAGTTCGGCGACGATCCGCGAGGCCTGAGACTGCGAGAGACCGCACTCGCGGGCGGCGGCCGAGAAGCTGCCGAGCCGAGCGACGCGCGTATACAAGCGAAGGGCGAAGTTGTCCTTGATCAAGTTGGGAAGCTCCAGTCGGAAACGCTCCGGCCATGATAGGACATCTGATTGATGTATTCTATGCATGGAGCTCGTGGCATCGAGGTTAGCCCCGACTCGTGCTGCCGGACTCGCCATTTGAAAAGCGGCCGTGGTGAACGACCGCTTTCGAATCTCCTAGCCCGGATGCCTTGTCCTCGGCCCGCCACCTCCTCTGCGCGGCCGGCAAGTCGGGCACGAGCTCTTCGGCGGCGGCCCGATACAGCGCGAAGGTCGTGTCAAGTCCGCCTTGGTCGCCTTCATCTTCACGGCGCTGGCGTCATCGAGACGTAGCTCGACGATCCGTCGTCGCCTGGATGTCCTAATGTTATTTCAGTAAAGGCTCGAGTTCGGTTCCGCCCTAAAGCGAGTCCACGACTATGCCCCCGTTTGCGGGTCAACATGAATGCCCTGCGGGCAAACTATGCCCGGATCTAAAGCCGCAGTAAATTCGGCCGCCGTGTCCTAGAAGGTGGCAAAAAAGGCGTTTCGTCTCCCCGGGGAGCGATCTACTTGATTGCAGATCAAGGGAGAACCCGTGTCGAAGGTGAGACGGGATCGTTTCATGCTGGTGGAGACAACTCCTTCTGGCGACCGATTAGGCCGATGACTGCCAAAACGTCGCGCCCAGCAGGCGAACTGGTGCGGCCCGCTTTCGACCGCTTCGCAAGTCGACCCAAGCGCCACCGCCGGAAGGAGTTTCGATGACCCAGCAAAACTATCCGAACGCGCCGACGCAGTTCGTAGACACTGATAACTTTGCAGTGCGCGATGAGAATGTCCGTTGCCTTTCCTATGGCGTCCTGCGCAAGCATGCCGGGCTTCCGCGGGATCTGTTCGCAGACTATTGGCGCGATGTACTCGGGCCGCTCTGCGCGCGACTTCCCGGCATCAGCTATTACGTGCAGCACCACTTTTCACAGGACCACTGGGCGAATCTCTGGCCTCTGCCGGAGGGCGTTCACCGTATGGAGGTCGTGCTCGACGGCGCGGCGGAAATCGGTTTTGCCGACATCGACGGCCTAAACCGCTACGCTGAAGCAAGCCCCGTGTTGTTCGGAGAGGTGTTCCATCTGTTTGAGCACATCGTCGCCTACAATCTGCCGCGGGGGTCACATACCCTGGTTGATCGCGAGCCCGACGGCATTCCAAACGGGCCGGACCGGTTGTACCGCCTGCATTTGCATCTGAATGGCGGGTCTGGCGAGGCATTCCGGCCCTGGCTGTCGGAATGGGCACAACATCTGGCATCGGCGCCGGCGGTGCGGAAGTTGCGGCTGCATCTGCCGGAGCCATACGACAATGCACGCCCATCGCCGCCATCGCCCCACGGCGATCATCAGGTCAGTGACGAACGCAAGGATATAGGCGTCATCGAGATCGGTTTCGCAAGCGCGGTCAAGGCACGAGAGTTCTGCGAAAGCGATACCTATGCGCAACCATCGAGGACCAGCGCAGGCATCTCCGCTCGGTCGGCGCATTCCTGGTGACCGGCGTCTACACGTATGTCCGCGATGGCGTGATCACCACGGCCGGTTTGAGAGGCAGCCGGACTGCGGAGCTCATCGCGCGAATCGGTGCCGTCAACCAGACGCAGGACGCGGTAGCACGACGCTTCGTGCAGGACCCCACGTCAGTGACGTCGCCCTAAGAGGAGCATTTCACGTGATCGGGGACTGGCGCATCCGCTCAAACGTTCTTAGCCCCCGGCTTGTCGTTACGCCGCAGGTGGCGCAATGGGCCGCATGGCGGAGCCCGAAGAGATCGCCAAGGTCGCACTCTTTCTGGGCTCGGATGACTCGAGCTTCGTCACCAGGATCGAATTGTTCGCCGATGGCGGCAGAGCGCAAGTCTGACGCGAGGACGAGCGACACGCGATTGCTCACGGTGAGCCAGCTTAGTAGAACATAAAGGAGTCATGCCATGTC
The DNA here is from genome assembly GCF_900099825.1 of Bradyrhizobium ottawaense. NCBI lineage: Bacteria > Pseudomonadati > Pseudomonadota > Alphaproteobacteria > Hyphomicrobiales > Nitrobacteraceae > Bradyrhizobium > Bradyrhizobium ottawaense. Next base: position 2,191,234 of record NZ_LT629693.1, read on the forward strand.
AGACACATTGAAGCTATACCACGCCATCAACTCGCCCAATTCGCGGCGCGTCCGAATTTTCCTAGCCGAGAAAGCTCTCAAACTGACGCTGATTTCTGTCGATCTCGGCGGAGGCGAGCAACACTCGGAAGCCTACAGGGCAATCAATCCCCGCCGCATGGTGCCGGTCCTTGTGCTCGAAGATGGCACCACCATCGGCGAGGTGCCGGCCATCATGCGCTATCTCGACGAAGCCTTTCCCGAAACGCCCCTGCTGGGCGCCACGTCCAAGGAAAAAGGCTTGGTCGTCATGTGGGAACGGTTCGCTGAAATGGAAGGCTTTGCGGCGGTGATGGAAGGCGTGCGCAATAAGGTTGAGAGACTCAAGGGCCGCGCGATCGCCGGACCGCACGACTTCGAGCAAATCACGGCGTTGGTCGACCGTAGCATGTTGCGCGTGAAGAACTTTCTCGCCGACCTGAACGAGCGGCTCGAAGGTACGTCCTTCGTCGCCGGGGAGCGGTTTTCGGCAGCAGACATAACTGCGCTGGTTACCATCGATTTCGCAAAGGCGCTCGACATATCGATTCCGCAGCAGCACCGAGCGCTGACGCGCTGGAGGGATACGGTTTCGGCACGGCCAAGTATGAGCGCATGACGTGAATGCCGTTCGACCCGCAACGCATCGACGATTGTTTCACGAAAGGCAGCCTCGCGACTGCAGGCTGCTAATACAGGAGTTAGACGATGCCCAAAGGGTATTTCTTTGTTGAAGTCGGGCGGCCTATGAGGCTTACAGCACGAGCGTTCCGGATATCATCTCAGTTCATGGAGGCAAAATTCTCGCGCTTGGCGAGATGGAACTGCTCGCTCCCGGCCAACATGAAGTTCGCATCGAGGTGAAAGCAATCGGATCAACCGTGCCGAACCAATGTGGCGCAATGATAAGTCTAGGATATGATTGCGCGGGTGTCGCCGATGCCGTGGGCAAAAATGCCACCTACTTTGCCGTGCCGTAGTTGGATTCCAGCCTTCTGCCTGAGTCGCGACTGAATGGCTGCGCCGCCCGTGTTCACGATGCGGTGAAGCATTTGAGCTCGGACGAACAAGGTGGAAGTCCGTTGAGCGTCACTCATAGCCAGCGCGATTGATCAGCGGTGGCAACGCGAATAAGCCGAAAACAACCATTCCCAATGCCACAGCAACGAAATTCCACGTAACGTCGGCCTTCAACCAAACCACCACAAAGCCTCCGAGCACCGCGATGGCAGCCCTGAGAAGAGCGGCGAGGACCGAGGCCTCCATTCGTCTGGTCGCCTGTCCAGCGCAATAAAGAACATAGCCAAGCCCAAAGAATCCAAAAAACGGCCCGACCCGCTGCAGATACTCTGCTCCGACTTTCAGCACGGACGGATCCTGGCTGAATATTCCGATCCATTGGTGCGGAAAGACAGCCACGGCGAGTCCGACCAATTCAGCCAAGATGAAAGCCATAAATGCACCAACCCAAGCCGTCCTTACGGCTCGCTCTATCTGACCGGCGCCGAGGTTTGCGCTGATCACGATTCCGACCGGACCGCCGATGCCGTAGCAAAGCGGGACCAAAAGAAACTCGAGCCGCGACCCTGCGGCATAGCCGGCCAAAGCCTCGATCCCACTCATTCCGACATAGACCGTCACGATCGCGAGCGTCAGGTTGGTGCTGGCCGAGACGATCGCCGACATTCCGCCGATACGTAGGATCGCCAGCGTTGGGGCGAGTGAAAGTTTTGGCACATGAAATGATGGCTTGAGGACGCCGAACCGGCCCCAAAGATAGGCTGCGTAGGCCAGCGTTCCCAGGGCGTAATACGCGAGCATCGCGACGGCGCCGCCCGAGGGCCCAAGCCCCGGACAACCAAAGGCGCCGAAGATCAATGCCCCCGAAAGCGGGACAAAAATCAAGGCTCCGCCACAGACCACGATCACCGGAACTCGCAGATTGCCGGTGCCGCGAACCACCGCCATCAGGAAATTGAACATCCAGATCAGCGTGGCGCCCGCGAAAATAATCGATGAATAGGAGACGGCGATCGCGAGAGCGTTTCCAGTGGTACCCATGTAACCATAGAGGCTTGGGCCCAACGCAAACATGGCGGCGGTCGTCACGACGCCCAACGGAATACTCAGGGCAACGGCGTACCACGCGTATTCACTCGCATCGCTGGTCCGGCCGGTCCCAAGGGCGCGTGCGACTGTCGTGACGATGCCGCCGCCGATCGCGCCCTGGGCGATCGAGGCCACCAGCGAAACCAGCGGAAAAACCGGCGCGACGCCGGCAAGAGCATCTACGCCCAGTCGCGATACGAAATAGACTTCGAGCAATGCCATCAGGACATAAACGGCCATGACGGTGGCATTGGGCAACGCAAGCCGCAGGATCGTGGGCGCAATCGGCTTCTCCAGCAGCATGCGGGTGCGGGAGTCAAAATCTGCGGCTCGACCGCGAGGCTGCCGGTCCGCGTCCCCGTGCCGGCGGCTTTCGACGCCCGGCGCACCGCGAGCATCGCGCGATTCCCGACTGCACTTTTCGGATCGTGAAAGTTCGTCGGTTTGGCATGACATGACGCGGGAGGCTTGCATGGCAGATGCTCCATCTCGGATCAGTCAACTACCTCCGACAGGGCCGCAGATCGAACGATAAGATTTGACAATGCTTGTTAGCACTTCTAACAACTTGCGAATGGCACGATTACCGCCGCTGGAGAGCTTGCGGATATTCGAGGTGGCCTGCCGCCATGGCAGCTACTCCGAAGCAGCGCGCGAATTGCATGTGACGCATAGCGCCGTCGGCCAGCGCATAAGGCAGTTGGAAGAAGAGCTGGGCCTCACACTTTTCGAGCGACAGGGAAACCGAATGGCGCTCACGGCCAGCGGACTTAGACTGCAGGCAGGCGTCAAAAACGCTTTCTCGGAATTAATCGCCGCGCTCGACAGCATCAAGACACACCGGACCGACGCAGAAATTACTGTGAGTCTGCTGCCGGTCATGGCGGCCCGTTGGCTGGTTCCGCGCCTTCCCCGTTTCAAGGCACGGTTTCCAAGCATCAATCTGCATATCAAGACCGCTCAGTTTCTGGCTAATTTCAAATCAGACGGTGTTGACATCGCAATCCGGTTCGGGATGGGCGATTGGAAAGGACTTCGAGCGATCAAGCTTCTCGATGAAGAGTTTTTCCCGGTATGTAGCCCGAGCCTCAACGGCGGCCGTCTGCCGAAAGATCCCGTCTCTATGTTGTCAGAGCCGCTGCTGATTGATCGCAACTTGTCGTGGCGCGCCTGGTTTAAGTCTGCTGGTTTGAAGCTTGATCGCGAGATCGTCGGGACTTCCTATACCGATACAAACGCACTGATGGAGGCCGCGGGGACCGGTCAGGGCATTGCGCTTGGACGCTTATCGATCACGCGATCGGATATCCTCTCCGGCAAGTTGGTTCGTCTGTCCGAACACAGCTTGGTCGTTGCTTACTGCCACTATGCGGTTTACCCAATCTCTTCGGAATCCAATCCAGCCCTGGTGGCGTTTCGGGACTGGCTGGTTGAGGAGGCCCGTCGTATCTAGGAAGGCGCCACAACTAGTTTGCCGACTTTGGAAAGAAGCAGCTTCAAGATCGGGGAATTGTTCGCCTTTTGCTAAGGGATGACCAAGTCAAGCGTGGGCACATCTCCCTTCACCGGTCGGGTGGTTATTGAACCGGGCAGATACTGCTTTGTGTAGGCCGGGAACAGCATAACCCCGCGCGTCGGCCGGCTGGAACCTGATCAGCAATGCGGCCCATCCGGGATTTGCCCGAACCGGCCTGTTCGCGGGCGGGCCGGGCGGTCTTGTTTCGCTTGCGACCGATTCGGTTCTGGCAACAGGATGCCGGTCTTCCCTTCGATCATGCCCGCGGGTAACAGGCTTCCAGTGTCCGGCTTCAATCGGTCAGGAAGCGGCTCTGCATGCCGCATAGGCCTGCCGCTTCCCTCGGTTTACCTTCCCTCTGGAACCTGCGTTGGCAGTGCCGCTACCACGTCCAGTCGGCGGGATTCCAGCGATAAGCACCCTTGAACCTCTCGACATGTCCAACGGCGGGGAACGGAAAGTGGTAGCCCATGACCAAGGTGCGATCGGTGGCGACCCTGTCTAACACGGACTTGCGTGTCTTAATTGCCTGCGCGCTGTCGTAGTCGAAAATAATTGACCAGTCCGGATATTGCAGACCCGTTACGAGGTTGGCCACGTCACCCATGTGCACAAGCTGATCGCTACCAGAGGCGAAGAGAACCGCCGAGTGGGCGTAGGAATGCCCCGGCGCTGCGATCAAATGTACGCCATGCACGACCTCGCCATCAGCCTTCACTAACTGGACCTTGCCCTTGATGGGGGGGAGGTTCGTTTTTGCGGCCCAAATGGTCCCCTGCTTCATGGCATCCGGCATCGGGCCACCATTCACGTCAGATTCGAAGCGACTTCCGGTCCAGTAGGCCCACTCTTTATCTGCAAATGCGTAGCGCGCATTCGGGAATGCGAGCGAGCCGTCCTTGCTCACGATGCCCGCGATGTGATCAATATGACCATGGGTGGTCAGGACAATATCGATGCTTTCGGGAGGGATGCCGGCACGACGAAGATTGGCCTTCAGATCGCTGAAATGCCCGAAGTTCGGTCCGAGAACCTCGCCAAAGCCAGTGTCCACGAGAATTTTTTCGCGGCCCGTGTCGACCACAAGCATGTTGCACGTGAACTGATTGACAGGCTTCAAATAGTTTGCCCCGAGCACGGGCAATACGGCAGCCTCGGGCTGGTTGGATGCGAAGGTTGGCCAGAAGGGAATCATTCCGTGGCCATCGGAGATAACAGTTGCCTTGAAGTCGCCAACCTTGAAACGATAAAAGCCGGCGCCTTGCAGGTCCGGCGCGCTTGCATTCTCCGCGGCCACCGCTGGGGTCGCGAATGAATGCGGCGCAGAAAACGCTGCTGCCGCTACTATTGCACCGGAACGAAACAGGTTTCGTCGACTAAGCGCAAGTCCGTCTGTGTTCATAGTGTTCTCCTACCGATGGGTTAAGCCCACAACTGTTGACGCTTCGGGTGCGATCACCCCAAAAAGTCAAACACAATGTCAATCACCATTGTAAATGTGATGCCTGTCCCGCGACTTGTCAATGGCGATCACCATTGTGTCTTTCTCGGTGGCTGCTTACAATTGTTTCCAGTGTTTTTGCGGAGCGCAGTGAATGGGCGTATCGAAACAACAGGCAGAAGAAAATCGACGCTCAATTGTCGACGCGGCGACAAAACTTTTTCGGGAACGGGGCGTCGACGGTGTTGGTCTAGCCGAGCTGATGAAGCACGCCGGATTTACGCAGGGCGGCTTCTACAACCATTTCAAATCCAAGAACGCCCTCGTCACGAAGGTGATCGAGACCGCGATGGCAGAGACCGCCGCTGAATTTCGAGAGATTCTCAGTCGACCTGCCCCAGTAGACACAACCTGTTTCGAACGCCAAGTCGATTACTACTTATCGGAAGGGCATCGGGACGACATCGAGTGTGGGTGCGCCGTCGCAGGATTTGTTTGCGACGTCGCTCGTCTTGGTGAGGAGGCTCAATCCCGCTTCACCATCGGGCTGAACGCTGCTTTCACTTTTTTGACGGAACTCGTCGCAGTCGGCGCTCCGCCAGCAAAACTGAAGGAGCGTCGCCGCCTTCGCGAGCAGGCCATAAGTCTTTATTGTCAAATGATGGGGGCGTTATTGTTGTCGCGGTCGGTGAGGATAGCCGATGGAGCACTGGCGAACGAGATCTTGGTCGTTGGACGCAAAGCCTTAATTGGCTCATCGAAGCTGAAGCCTCCAAAAGATCCAGAAAGGAAACGGAAGCACCAACGACGCTGACAGATTCTCAAAGCCGGATGGGTCCATGGCACAAAACTCCGCTGTCGTGTCGTGTGCCACTGCCGCAGGCCGATTTGAACGAAACGAGGAGCGGCTCAGCTGGCATATTTTCAGCAATATCCTGAGTCGACCACCACAGCGTTTCGACCGCCGGCGGCTGCGCAACCGGAAACCCACTCGATGCTAATCGACTACGGTCTCCCCTTAGCAATCCAGCGCATCGCGAACGCGGGGGAAACCGACAGAGACAATCGAATATCAGCCGGTCCATGGCATTGCTCCGTGGCGCGATCCTCCGCAGAACGTTTATCTGGTGACGCAGCGTCGATTATCGGCTCGGGTAGATCGAGGGAGTGTCCGCCGTCGTGCGGCCGCTCGACGACCGTGGAGGTCCTTTTTAAGGAGCCGCTCGGCTTGACTTTGCTCTTTGGTCTCACTGCAGGTCTTGCGTTGCAGCACAAACATCCAGAACCACCATAACAATTCGATTTAGATTCGAAAGCATTTTGCACACCGAGCTGCGGCGACCGCCAATACGGCGACGAGATCGTCCGCCTCGTCCCGCTCTCATAGGGAGATCGTTCGATGAAGGCAACGAAGCCGTGGAGTGGGTCACTCTTGAAGGCTTCTACGCGGACCGAATAGCTTTTTCAGGTCTTTGGATCGGGAGAGCCGTTCGGTTCAGCGGCGGTGACACTCACGCTGTGCCGGTTGGTGATCATCCGATCATGCAACCGGATCACGGTGCGTGATCCGGTGGTAGTGTGAAGGAACGGTAGCACGCCGTGCACCAGGCAGGCAGTACCGCCTCGGATCATGGCAACCCCGAACCCGAAAGCCGATCGCAGATGCCCAACATAGCTTTCTCCAACCGAAGCGGGGTGTTCAGTGAAGGACCAGCGCATCATGTACAGCTCCATTTCAACTTCTCTCGATGGTACCGGACTTCATTTGGACAGGAATTGCGTATTTTGCGGTTTTCAGCCGGTGATTGGAAAACAATTCCAATATTTCGCTCGCCAGAGGCGTTGAGTTTCTAACAGCGAATTTGCTACGTCCGGGCCCGGGCGAGGCGATTGGCCGAGTACCAATGTGAAACTTGGTTGGGGGCGTAGCGCCGTCTCTTTGGTGCATTAATGTCCGAAAGAGTGGCTTTTACGACGTTTGGCGCAATCTTACACGACGGTACGGTGATCCGAAGTGGCTCAACCTGGAATCCGTCCGAAAAACACGCCGAAAGTTGGCCGTCAGGACTCGAGACTAGTCGCTGCCCCCGCCAACCGAAGAGGTACTCATGTCACGCAGCATTATCTTCACTAAGGCCGGTGGACCGGAAGTCCTGGAATACGTTGAAACCCAAGTATCGGATCCCGGCCCGCATGAGGTTCGAATCAAAGTCAAAGCGATCGGCCTGAACCGCGCCGAGTCGATGTGGCGGAAAGATAAGTACGTCGAGCCCGTGACATTCCCTGCAGGTCTTGGATATGAAGCTGCTGGGTTTGTAGACGCCGTGGGCAAAGACGTCGCCGGCATCGCGGTGGGTGACGTCGTCAGCACGATCCCGTTCTTCTCGATGAAAAAATATCCCATCTATGGCGAAGTCGTCATCGTGCCGGACCACGTAGTCGTAAAGCATCCGAAATCGCTTTCGTTCGCGGAGGCCGCGTCGATTTGGATGATGTTCATAACGGCATACGGTGCGCTAGTCGTGGATGCCAAGGTGACCAAGGGCGACTTCGTCATTATTCCCGCAGCTTCCAGCAGCGTAGGGTTGGCCGCAGTTCAGATTGCGAATTATGCCGGTGCGACCAGCATTGCGCTGACGCGAACCTCCGAAAAGAAGAAGCGATTGCTCGAAGCTGGATCAGCGCACGTCATAGCGACTGAGGAACAGGATATGATCGCCGAAGTGATGCGCATTACAGATGGGAAAGGCGCGCGCGTTGCCTTCGACCCGGTGGGCGGCCCGAACTTTTCCAAACTGATTTCGGCGCTGGCCTTCGAGGGCGTTGTGTACATCTATGGCGCACTCGATGAGGAGGCCGCCACACCGATACCCGTACTGGAGATGATCGCCAAAATGCCCACCCTGAAGGGATACAGTATTCGGAGTATAAGCGGCACCGAAGCCAGTCGCAAAGCCTCAGTGGACTATGTTCTAAAGGGACTGGAGACCGGTGCGCTCAAGCCCATCATCGATCGGAAGTTCAAGTTCGACGACATGGTCGAAGCACACCGTTATCTGGAGAGCAGCGGCCAATTCGGAAAGATCGTCGTCACTGTTTGAGACGTGGCGAAGGGTGCGAACGTCGCTCGGCCTCCACTCGCTCCAGAAGATGGCGCGACGTTCGCGTCCGCCTCGACAACAGTTTCGTCTCGGCCCGGCCAACCAACTCGCTCGCTTTTTGAAGAATTGAGGGTACACCGCGTTGGCTAATCCTTCGACTGTTCTATTGGATTGGTCGCTCAACTCGTCGCTGGGTCGATGCATATCCAAGAAGTCGATTGCCAAGCAGTGAATGCCAGCGACACGGTTCGAAATATCTCGTGATGCTCATGGAGATGCAAATGGCCTACACGCTCAAAATCAACGGAGGCAGCCATGTCATAGATGCAGATGGCCACACTCCGCTGCTCTGGGTGCTGCGCGACTTACTCGGCATGACCGGCACCAAGTTTGGGTGCGGCGTGGCGCTGTGTGGCGCATGCACAGTGCACCAGGACGGCCAGCCGATTCGTTCCTGCAGCACGACCATCGACAGCATCGGCGAAGCCGAAATCGTCACCATCGAGGCGATCGGAGGGATTCCTGCTGGCGCTAACATTCAAAAGGCTTGGCTCGAAGTTGAGGTCGTGCAGTGTGGCTATTGCCAATCCGGCCAAATCATGTCTGCAACGGCGCTCCTAGCAACCAACCCGAAACCGAATGACAATGATATCGACGAGGCCATGTCTGGCAACATCTGCCGGTGCGGCACTTATTCACGAATCCGCGAAGCCATCAAACATGCGTCAGTCGCACTCGCAACAAATGCGCAGAAGGGTTGATTGAGATGTTCGATCCGCTAGTTGGCCACGAAGTCGACACTAAAGGTAACCCATCGCGGGGCATTTCGCGTAGGACCATGTTGACCGTCGTCACTGCTGCGAGCGGCGGGCTTCTACTCGGCGTCAGCCTACCGTACTTGACCGGCACCGCCGGTGCGGTCGACGAGGACAGTTTCGCTCCGAATGCTTTCATCCGCATTGCGCGCGACGGCCAAGTCACCCTGGTCATGAACCAGGTCGAGATGGGACAGGGTACATATACGTCGATGCCGATGCTCCTCGCTGAAGAGCTCGAAGTTGATTTGGCGCAGATCAAGCTTGAGCATGCGCCGCCGGACGATAAACTCTACCGAAATCCGCGCCTCGGATTTCAGGTTACCGGCGGCTCGACTTCGGTTCGCGCTTTTTGGAAGCCGCTGCGAACTGCAGGCGCCGCGGCGCGGAGTATGCTGATTTCTGCGGCCGCCGCGACGTGGAAGGTGGAGACCGCGTCGTGTCACGCTGTAAAAGGCGAGGTAATCCACGCCCCCTCAGGTCGCAGGCTGGCTTATGGCAGATTGGTTGATCAGGCGGCGAAACTGGCGGTTCCCGATGATGTCGTTCTACAAGATCCCAAGGATTTTACCCTGATCGGCTCGTCGGCGAAGCGTACCGATGCGACAGCAAAGGTGAACGGTACCGCCGAATTCGGAATCGACGCAAAGGTCCCGGGCATGAAGATCGCGACGGTCGCTGCGTGCCCGGTCATCGGCGGCAAGCTCGTAAGCGTTGATGATAGTATGGCCACGACCGTTAAGGGAGTGATCAAGGTCGTGCGGCTAGACGCCGCCGTCGCCGTGATCGCCGACCATATGGGCGCGGCGAGAAAGGGCCTTGAAGCGCTCGTCATTACGTGGGATCAGGGACCCAATGCCGCATTCTCCACCGCCGACATGGTGCAGCAGCTCAAGGACGCCTCAAGCCGGCTCGCGGCTGTAGCCATCAATCAGGGCGATGCCATTAAGGCAATATCCGCTTCGCCGCGTAGGATTGACGCCGTCTACCAGATGCCGCTGCTGGCGCATGCCGCTATGGAGCCAATGAACTGCACTGTGCATGTCCGCAAAGATCGTTGCGACGTGTGGGTGGGTACGCAGGTGATTACCCGCGCCCAAGCCACTGCCGCAGCAGTCACGGGATTTCCGCTCGACAAGGTTAAAGTGCACAACCATCTGCTCGGCGGCGGCTTCGGCCGTCGCCTTGACGTGGATGGCATCACTCAGGCGGTCCAGATCGCCAAACAGGTCGATTATCCGGTCAAAGTGATCTGGACGCGCGAGGAAGACATAAGGCACGATGTCTACCGACCATATTACTACGCTAAGCTTAGCGCCGGCCTCGATGACAAGGGCTCTCCTATCGCATTCAGCCATCGTGTCACCGGTTCGTCGGTTCTCGCACGATGGCTGCCGCCGGCCTTTAAGGATGGCCTCGATCGGGACGCGGTCGAAGGCGCCACCGGTCCCTACAGCTTCGACAACGTGCTTGTCGATTACGTCAGGCAAGAGCCTCCGGCGGGATTGACCACCGGCTGGTGGCGTGGTGTGGGCGTCACACACAATGCCTTCATGGTCGAAGGCTTTGTGGACGAGTTGGCAGCGGCGGCAAAGCAAGATCCCGTGTCCTATCGCCGCGCATTGTTGACTAAGTCTCCACGAGCGAAAGCGGTACTCGACCTCGCCGCGGAAAAAGCTGGCTGGGACAAACCGCTGCCGGCAGGCATCGGCCGCGGAGTCTCAGTCGTATTCGGCTTCGGTAGTTATGTCGCGCAGGTGGCCGAAGTCTCTGTCTCCAAGGATGGCCGGGTCAGGGTCAAACGCGTGGTCTGCGCCGTCGATTGCGGGCAGATGATCAACCCCGACACAATCAAGGCGCAGATGGAGGGCGGCATTATCTTTGGGCTGACCGCCGCCTTGTACGGCGAGATCACCCTCAAGGATGGGCGCGTCGAGCAGGGAAATTTCGACAGCTATCAAGTCTTGCGGATCAATGAGGCACCGACCATCGAAGTGCATATGATCGTTTCGAACGAGGAGCCAGGCGGCATCGGTGAGCCTGGCACCGCGACGATCGCTCCTGCGGTCGTCAATGCGATTTTTTCGCTTACCGGCAAGCGCCTGCGGCAACTTCCAATTGATTCCGCGCAACTCAAATCTGCTTAGGTACGTCAAAAAAACGCCTACGGTCGTAAAGCCGACAACCGGATTAGAGATAGCGGCAACCTCTCGTGGCGCTGACGCAATCCAAGCTCAGCGCTGTAACCGATGGCGATCGTTCGCAACTTAAAAAGATCCGGTGCTTTGCCAGCCACGCTCGGCCTAGCGAAAAACTGGATCGCAGCGGACACCGCTCGCATCGCAAACAGCGTCCTCGCCGGAATTGGGAATGTGATGTTGGACGAAGCGACCATGGCCGAAGCGCAGAGTCGACGGGCCAAGTTCTTCAATTTCCCGGAACGACCGCGTATTGCCCCGAGTGATGGGCTCCCGGCCGATATCGGCATCACGAAGCGCGGGCAGCGAACCGGACGGAACATCGCTGTCTGGTTGCCGAGCCTGTCGTCGCATCGCTTGCGGCGGCAGCCCGAATGCACGTACGAACGCCCGTCGCATTCTTTCGCGATCCGCAAAGCCCGTGTGCTGCGCAATGCTCTCAATTGGATGCCGGCTGTTTTCCAGCATCAATCGCGCGGCCTCAAGACGAAGTTTCTCGATGGCTTTTGCCGGCGAATCGCCGGTTTCGGCCGCAAAAGCGCGCGTAAATTGGCGGGGACTCAGACGAGCTGCATCCGCAAGCTTTTCAACGGTAAGCTCGGTGTGAAGGTTTTGCCTAGCAAATGCGAGAGCCGTTTGGATTCGGTCAGACTTCGGCTCAAGTTCGAGAAGGGCCGAGAGCTGTGATTGCCCACCAGCACGCCGATGGTGAACAACCATTTTCCTCGCAACCTTCCGAGCGAGATCCGGACCGATGTCGTCCTCGACCATCGCAAGTGCTAGATCCAACGTCGCGGTCATGCCCGCCGATGTCCACACCGAGCCGTCGATGACGAATATCCGATCCTCCTGCACCCTTACTTTCGGATAACGCCGCTGAAGTTCGCGCGCGTAGTCCCAGTGCGTGGTCACCCGCTTTCCGTCCAGAAGACCCGCTTCGGCCAGGGTAAATGCACCGACGCAAGTCGCCGCCAACCTGCGGGAGATCTGGGAAGCCCTTCGCAGGAATGCGAGCATTCCCTCGGATGGTCTTAACGACTCTTCGGCGCTGCCGCCGACAATAATCGTATCCAAGGGGGAATCATCGAACGGCCTAGTCTCGACCGTTAGTCCGGCCGAGGTCCGTATTGATCCCCCGCTCTCCGAAAGAAACTGAAAGTCGTAGCGCCGCTCACCAAGCTCAAGGTTCGCGACCTCGAACACGGAGACCGCAGCGAGACTCATCACGTGAAAGCCAGGAAAGGTAACCAGACCGATTGGCTGCATTATTCGATCCTTGAGCTGTCGCCGCCCTCGCCAGTCCAACGCTCTCGTCAGCATTACCTTCGGCCAATTTATCTGTAAGTCATTGTTTTTGCTATAGTTCCTGAAACCATCTTGACCCAAGACCGACGGAGCGATAATCGTAGAAGGTTACTGACCGGTAACACACAAGTCAAGATGCAACTCGAGATCTAAAGGGAGTGTTTATGCAGCGCGCTCGGACTTTCCCGCGTCCTCGAGAGAGGATAGTCACCACGGCGCGTGGCCTGTTCCACGAGCTTGGGATCCGTGGGGTCGGGATAGACACGATCGCTGAAGTGGCAGGCACCAACAAGACGACGCTGTATCGCCACTTCACCTCGAAGGACGACTTGATCACGGAGTGCCTGCGTTCCAGAGCGCAGGAAGCCCGACAATGGTGGGCCGTGATCGAGGCACGCAGCCCAGGCGACGGTCTTTCCCAACTGAGAAATTGGGTGGCAGGAGTAGCAAAGCGCCTAGGAGATGACTCCCGTGGCTGTGCGTTCGCGAACGCTGCGGTCGAGCTGACCGAGGAAGAACATCCCGCACGCAAATTCATTGCGGACTTCAAGACCGAATATCGTGACTGGCTTGCCAAGCTCTGTCGCGGGGCCGGGGTCAAGAAAGCCGAGTTATTGGCTGACACCTTGATGATTCTCCTCGATGGAGTCCTCACCAATCGGCAGAGCGTTGGACCGCTAGGGCCGAGCTCGCAGTTTCAAGCAATGGCGGAAGCGATTATCGATTCGTTCCGACGCTAAGAAAATCGAAGCTCTGTCCCCGGCTGGCATCCTGGCCGTCGCGCCATCTCGGGCAATATTTCGGCCGGCGCGATAGGTCCGATCCCTCACCGGTCACCATCGTTAGTTGGTTCGTCCAATCTGGTGCCTTCCTCGCGCATACCGATTGCGAAACCGAGGGTCGCGATGCTTATCAGGGCGATGACCGCGGCGCCCAGATCGACCGCAAGCCCAAGCCCCCAGGCCGTAGCAACGATACCCAGCACAAGTGCAAGGGCTCCCATCGAAAGATATGCCACAAGATAGAGAGCCGAAAATACCGCCCCCCGATGTTCCGACCCGCCCGCTGCGTTGACGAGTCCCAAACTGCCGACGAAGAGCAGGCTGTACGCTACTCCGGTGGCTCCCGTCCCGACGAGATACAAGAGCAGATCGTGTCGGCGGACTGCCAAGTCCAGCAGGGCCATACCCAAAATCGGGGCTAACGATCCGATACTCAGTGCGAGTCGCGAAGAAAGAGCCTTCGCGACGATTCCGACCGGCCCCAAGACTAGCGGAAACAGGGTCAGTGCGGCGCCGTTCACTAGAGCGTTAGACGAACCGATGAGATCGTGTTCGACCTGACCGCCCAGCGACAGCATCAGCACACTGAACGTGTAAGCCGTTATCATGGCGGCTGAGGCCGTCGCAAAGGCTCGACGAGATTCTTTTGGGACGAATGCCATGCGCGGCCGCCAAGCGCCTTTCCCACAACCGACCATACGACGCGGAAGGAACCACGCGGCGATCGTAAGGGCCGTCAACAAGACGGCAAATACCCAAAAACAAAGGCGCATCGGCCAGGGACCGTACTCCGTCAGCGCTCCCCCCACGAGCAAAGCGGATGCAAAGCCTCCCGCTTGCGCCGTCATCGTGATAATTGCCGCCCGCTTGGCGTCCTGATGACCACTAAACTCCAAAATGGCCGCAGTTGAAGGACCTGACGCTAGGCCGACTCCGATTCCCATAAAGGCACGGCCCACAAAAAGCCAACAGACATCTGCTGCGAGGGCGAACAGCAATGTGCCGATCAAGGAAGCGCTGAGACTCAGCAACATCGCCGCGCGGCGGCCGATTTGGTCTGAGATGCCGCCAAAGCCGACCAACATGGCGACTACTGCAACTGGATATACGGCGAAAATCCCCGTCGTTGCTGTATGGGTGAGATGCCATTCTTGAGCATAGAGGCGGTATGTGAGGGTCGGAGCGGCGCTCGACCAAAAGGTATGAGCCGCCACACCTATCGAAACAGCCAAGCTCGCGCGTTGTCCAAGGACGACGCCAGCGCGTTTCGGCGCGACTGGGAGCGGCACAGGGGTCATGTCGCGGCCTCTTGGCAGGTGAGATAATCGACGTAACCTTTGTCCCGGCCGAAACAGACGGGGCTAAGGTAGTAGGGATTGAGCGGCAGATTAAGACGCAGCCTTTTCATGAAGATTTGGATGCGCGAGCAAAAGGCGACTGCGTGCGACGAACCGCCGTCGCCTTCTTTCAACATTGCCCTGGGACCTGCCGCATTTAAGCCGCCAGCCGCAGCATTTACTGATCCCTGAAATAGTGGACGAAGCGACCCGGCCGCGACGAGTGGTTTGTTGTCACCCGATGCGTTACTTTGATGCGGCGCTCGATCAAATGCAGGTGAGCAAGACTGAAACGAACGAGCCCTCGCGCCAAAAACGAATAGGTGACGCCGGGGCATACTAAGTGGCCGAGCCGTTAGGAGCGAGCGTGTGGATCGTCACGGTCGCTCCGGACTAGTTCGCCGCATCGGCGACTTTCACAAGCTGCTTTCCGAAATTTTCGCCAGCAAACAGGCGGAGCAGAGCCTTCGGTGCATTCTCGAGGCCAACCGCGACATCCTCCTTGTGCACGAGACTGCCATCCCGCTGCCAGCCCCCCAGCGCCTCGAGGGCCTCGGGAAATCGCGAAGGATAGTCAAGCCCGGTGAAACCCTCCATGCGCGCACGCTTTGCCACAAGGTTGGAGTAGTTCGCCGGGCCCGGTTCGGATGCGTCGGATTTCGATATCGAGCCACACAGAACGATGCGCGCGTTGAGATTGATGCGCGCAAGCACCTCGTTGAGGACAATGCCGCCGACGTTGTCGAAGAAGACGTCGATACCGTTGGAGCAGAGCTGTGAAAGCCGCGCGCCGATGTCCTCGCTCTTGTAATCGATGGCGGCATCGAAACGCGCCTGATTGACGAGCCAGTCGCATTTTTCCCTGCCGCCCGCCGTGCCGATGACGCGGCAACCTTTGATTCTAGCAATTTGACCGGCGACCGAACCCGTAGCGCCGGCGGCACCCGATACGACGACGGTTTCACCGGACTTCACCCGACCGGTCTCAATCATCCCGAAATACGACGTCAGGCCGTTGAGACCGAAGAGACTCAACGAGAGGTTCGGGGGCGTACCAGGAGGCACCTTGTGCATTCCGCCGAAGCCCTTGCCATCGGTGACAACATAATCCTGCCAGCTGAAGTCGCCTCGTACGACGTCGCCCGGCTTGAAGTCGGGATGGCACGACTTGACCACTTGTCCGACAGAGAAGGAGTGCATGACGTCACCGAGCGGAACCGCGGGCTTGTAGGAGTCGCGCGCCATCCAGATGCGCTGCGCGGGATCGATCGACAACCACAGCGTCCGCAAGAGCACCTGACCGTCTGACGGCTGTGGAATGGCCGTCTCGTTCCAACGAAACTCTTCCCCCGTCAACTTACCCGCAGGGCGAGCGTTCAAAATCCATTGGCGGTTCCTGATATCGGTCATCGTGTGTCCTGTTCTTCGCAAAGAGTTTAGGGTAGTTTGATCCCGTCCCCACGACCGATATCCAACTTTTTGAGACAATACGGCTCCGGGTTGGCGACCGAACGAGGCTGAGGTCCTGACCTCAACGGAGTTCAGCTCGCGTATGATATTTTCGTTGTAGTCCCTCCGATCAAGCACTAATGCCACGCGCATTCGTTCGGCTTTGCCGATTGATCGCGCCCCTGTTGCAAATCGGAATAGGGATGTCATTCGCTAACAATGGCCCGAAAACACTTCCTCGGGCTTACCCCCCGACCGGATTCCCTCAGTTCGACGATACGACCGCAGTACGATCGCGGCCAAATCGATCTTCCGAAGGATCCGCCAATGGCTTCGATGCGACTCGGCCTGACTCTATATCCCCGGCGGCAAGGGCGTTCTTCCCGCGAGTTTCGCGGCGCTCCGCGAATTCCGCGAAACTGAGTGTGGTCTCGTCGTAGCGTCGAACTTGCTTGGAGATCGCGGCCCAATCTCCCATTCCTTCGAATCCGGCCGGAGCGACCCGTCGTAGCCATCCGTCCCAGTCCAGGCCGACCGCGGCGATCACGGCGTCAATGAGCCATTTCTGTTCGAGAAAGCAGCGCGCTCCCATGTAGATCTCCTTTTCGCGAGTTACTAACGTCTCTGCCGCTTTTCCCGTACACGTCGGGGTGGGGCCTGCGTAAGAGCCAGAACCATCCGCACACTTGGTAGGAATATTCCGCAATCCGCTGCCGGTCTTTTGAGGACACATATGAACGCTTCACGAGGCGGTAGTTCCGAACGTCGTGGGAGAGCCATCTGCGGTTACTTTCAACAGAGAGCGCGGCGCCGGTATGTTTCGGTCCGTCGACGGCGTGCCGGTCTCCGCCGCAGCGCTTCGCAATCCAGTCTCCTGGATTATCGCGGAACTGGAGACGAGTCTGGGGACCCGGCTTCTCTCACGGACCACGCGTGCGGTTGTACTAAGCGAACGCGAAGTGCTTCGATCGAGCTATTTGAATTGCGGATGACTTTTGTGACGATCCGCGCAAACTTCTGCTGTGCTGTCTAGCATGCTAGTTTAGGAGCCCTCGAGCGGTTGGCTCCGGCTCCGCGATCCATGCACGGCGAAAGGCGACCGCGATTTTCCCGTGGGAGATTTCTTTGCCAAAGTGACCCGGATATTTCGGAAAATATTCGTCGTGGGGGGTGTCGGTTACGAATTGTAACATTGAGAATCCGAGGTATTCGCCGGATGCGGAACGCGCTGTCGGATCGCCGATCAGGGCAGCGCGCGTTGCCATGCCTTTGGCGCTGTCCGCACGCCAGTGCAACTCCCGAAATTCGCGTTGTCCGGCTTGGGACCTGGACAAGACGCGAACCGCGCTTTCCAAGCCGATAAGATAGACGCTATGATCCCGGTTAAGTGCGAGATTACCATCCCGCAGCTTGCGAAGCTCGGCCAAGATGGCGGCCTTCGACGACGGATTGCCCAAAGCTATCGCCGACAATCCAAAGAGCGCATCGAAGACCATCATAGGATGCTTGGCCCGTGCCAACCCTTTCAGATATCCCTCAACCACGGATTCACCGAACGCGGCCGCTGATCTCGCTGCGATCGCGGCGAGCCAAAACGTTCGCTCTCGTAGAAGAACGAAGCTTGGAGTCCACTTCTCCCATACGAAGCTGTTGGCCATATGCGAAAGCCAGGGACGGGCCTCGTCGCTTGAGGCGACCAGAGTAAGTTGGCCCAGTGCATGAATGAGCTGCCAGTAGAGTTGCAGGCTCGCGCTGCCACCCCCTCCGCTCAACTCGATCCGGACAACGGATCGAAGCACATCCATGATCTGAAGAACTTGCATCGCGGATTTATAGGCCAGCTGCTCCAACAGGGGAGCCCACTCGAGTATTTCGAGGAAATTCGATCGCGACTGAATGGGCGACGGTTGGAAGAGAGATTCTAGGATGTTGTACGCGTCCCTCATGGCATGCGTTCGCTGCATCGAATCCTGCATCATATGTTCGAATTCAGGCATCGTGCTGAGAACTTCGTCTAAGTTAATGGTCAACAATCCCGGTTGCCTCTTGCGATCCAGGGAGTACCCGGTTCGTCCGACCTTGAGCCAACTCTGATCGTTGAGCTGACCGACCAAAAACTCCTGACCCACATCGACCGCGGCAATCTCACGCAACCGCCCCCGCAGTCCGGCGTCTCGCGTGATGGTCATCGAAGCAGCCAGTTGCCCAACCATTTCGGACCTAGCCGCTCCGAGCAGCTTGACCATCTGTTCGATACTGTCATCGAACTCAAACATCTTGTCAGGTGCTCTCGCCGACTCCAAAGAACCTCGGCACGGTGTGTAGGTGCGCGGTGTGGAAACTAGGTCATCGAAGCTGTATGCTAAACGACGTTTTGTCCACGTTTTGGGACATGCCTCGACGGGGCAGATCACGCGGGAAAGCAACTCGCGAACCGCCTGACTCGTTGCGTTGGAGACGCGTTGCCAAGCCCCCGCCAAAAAAAGCCTTGGCCGGGGAAGACAGGACTACGCGTGAGCCGCCCGGAAACGGCCGCAGCGTCTTGGTTTCATCCCATGGGGTCCACAGCCAGACATCGTGTTTTTGGTCAACGTCAGATCGATTGGTGTTCGATGGCATTCGAGAGATGCGTCTCAGTCCCCGTTTTCCGTCGACCAGGACGGTGTTGCACGGCTTGGCGTACCGGTCCATCTGTGCCTCGTCGATCAGGAAGCAGTGGCACTCGACCAGGTCTTTCGCCAGCTGCACCGGACGAAGCCCGCATGCCTCTCGGCGGTCTCTTGAGCAGTTCGTCGCCGAGCTCGGATATCTCAGGCCGAACGACGTTCGACCGTCAGGCCTTCGCCGCACAGGAACGTCGAGACATGTCGGACAAAGAGCTCGGGATACTGATATTGCGAACCATGATTGGCGTCGGGATAGAGAATGAGCTGCGCATTCGGTAGATGCTGCTGCAGGATGAAAGAATTGATCGGATAGACGATCACGTCCCTGCTACCGTTCACGACCAGCGCGGGCTGATGGATCGTCTTGAGGTAGTCGTATGACCTGTTGAAGCGAATACCCCACTTGCTCAACGCTTCCAGTTGCGCAGGCGCCACCTCCTTGTTGACCTCGGGATCCCTGTTCTCCTCACGTAGACGGAACCGCTTCAGGAATTCGCGACCCGCCGCCTGGCTTGCTTCCGACTTGGTAAAGTGGACGGCCAGCCAGAGGTGATCAGGTTCATCGTAGGTTGCGCGGAAAATCTGCTGTGCTTCAGGCGTTAACGTCGCCATACCTTCGCCCCCACGTGGGCCGGTGCCGACAAGAATCAACTTGCGAACAAGGTTCGGCGCCTGACCCGCGATCTCCTGGGCGACAAAGCCTCCGATCGAGAAACCGAGTGCATCCACGGCCGACAGACCGAGCGCTTTAAGAAAGGTGACGGCATTCGCGGCCATGCCGTCGATGGAAGTTGGCACTTCCCCCGAACTGCTGGATACTCCGGCATTATTGAACAGAATGACTTCGCGCTGCTTCGCGAGACCATCAGTAACGGCGGGATCCCAATGATCCATGGTGCCCGTAAAGTGCTGATTGAAAACGAGCGGCACGCCGCCGCTCTTCCCGAAGCGACGGTATGCGAATCTGATGCCGTTAGCTTCGACGAATTGAGTCGGAGCAGTTTGATGGATGTCCGCGGTCATGTTGCTCTCCGATTAAACGACAAGCGACTTGGGCGGCAGACGCCGATGGGTTCGCCTGAAGCGGCCATGGACTTACCGTAAGGCCGGAGTGAGCCAAGCCGAACGAACTTCTCAACTTTGGCAGCGAGTTCAAGCAGGTCGCTCATTGCAGCGCTCGCGGATGCGTTGGGTTGCAGGGCAGAGGTACGCGTCTGATAGCCTCTGGCGGCGGCATTTTCGGCTTCGTTGCACTCGATGCCGGCGATTATGCACAAGGCTCATCGCATGGTGAGGACAAATATCGCACTTTTTCGGACGGATACGAGCAATTGCGGGCAGCATTGCGACTGACGCGCTCGTTTGCGAGCCGCCGCCTTAATTCAAGATCAGTCAGCTTTAACTTGGCCAACCCAAGTCGTGAGGACAAAAACCATCCAAAATCGGACGCAACGAACTAGGAACGGACATGCGGGGCGGGTCTTGTTCGAGTGAGGTGGTCATCAAACGCTCATGACCTGAAAGCCCCCGGGGAGCACCAGGCAGATCCGAATTACGACCCGCCTTCATACCGAACGCGCCGTAATCATCTGGGCGGCGCTTGATCGCCATCGCGTGTCCGGAAAGGTGGCGAATATGACGTATCTTGAATACTGGCCGGAGTTACCCTTGGTGCAGCACTCTTGGCCCTTGGTTAGAGGTTTCCCCATGCAAGCAGTCGACGTATCGACTTCTATCGCCCTCCGCCACGTTGAAAGCGATTTCGAACGGCGCGTTCAAATCGCTTTCTCGGTCGCTCCCAGCAAAGTTCGGAAATTCTTGCCCCGTTCGTGGATCGCAGCATCCATGCCTCCTGGCCCTTCCGAGGGAGCCAATCTCCTGGTCGTGTTTCGAAACCGCCTCCATACCGTCTATCACGACGGTGTCGGGAAGGCAGAGCTTGGCGAGCAGGACCGCGGCATCGTCGTGCTCGTCCAGGGCAAGCATGCCGATGGCGGGGAAGTCGGCTTGTGGGTGGTGCGCTCCCTCGCCGCCAGCGCTCGCAGCATTCCAGGCCCCTATCGAAACTCCAAGCCAGCCACGGTTCACATGGAGCAACGGATCGCTTCCGGCGAGGCTGGCGACGGCTTGGGAATCGAGAGCTGGCGCATCCACGACGAGGCGGGTCACGGGCTCACAATGTATCTGCACTACCGGGCAGGGATGCCGGTCCAAAGCACATCTCACATGACGATGCGAGGCGGGCCCGATCCGGCCTTCAGACGGATCTATCACACGGACAAGGGAGCGGACGTTGTCAGAAGTCTCCCCATGGCGGTCAATAGCGTCCAGGAGTTTCGCTTTAGGAGCACGCTGGAGGAGTTTGCCGAGGTCTTCGACGGAAACGAGAACCTAGTCAGCATCGCAGTCGAGCCCTGGTATATGCGGCGGGTGCTGGTCCCGGCGAGCGAAGAGTAGATACTCGCACGAGGGCCGCCCGCTGAGGGACGGCGACCCGCGTATTCCAGGATTTGGTCTCGACCGCCCCTGTGGTGTTCCCGGAGAGCTCACTGGTTACCCAGGAATACTCTTCCTTGGCCCAGCGTCCCCGTCGGAAGCTCGGGAATGGCATGATTAGGTCTTCGTGGACCTGAGACAGCGAAATCAAGCGCCACAATCCATATTCCAACTACGCCGAAACCTTTCCGAGGAGAGCGTCGGAGATTATTCGCCTCTGGATTTCTGACGTTCCCTCAAATATCTTGGTGAGGCGCGCATCTCGCCAGTAGCGCTCGGCTGCGAAATGAGTTGTGTAGCCCGCGCCACCGTGGATTTGCAGACCCTCGCTTGTTACGCGTTCCGACATCTCGCTTGCGAACAGCTTCACCATCGCTGCCTCGGTGTCGCAGCGGTGGCCTTCGTCGATCTTTTCGCAGACCGAATAGAGCAACGCGCGCGCAGCTTCGATCTGCGTGGCCATGTCAGCGAGCTTGAAGCGGATCGCCTGGAAGTTTCCGATGGGGGAGCCGAACTGCGCGCGCTCGCGCGCATATTGAATCGAATCATCCAGGCTACCTCGCGCGAGGCCAATCGAACGCGCTGCCGTATGGGCACGTGCAGTTTCGAGCCCGGCGGTGGCGAGATAGAAAGCCTTCCCTTCTTCGCCCACCATCTTTGCAGCGGGAACGCGGCAACCGTCGAAGGCAAGTTCCCAAGTGGTCCAGCCGTGGTAGCCGATCTTGGGAATCACGTTGCCCTTAACGCCATCGGGCAACCGGCCGCGTGGCTTCTCGATCATGAACGCGCTCAAGCCGCGGTGGCGAGCCTTGGCGTCGATCTCGCGACCGGTGCGCGCGATCACGAGAATGAAGTCAGCTTCGTCCGCGAAGGTACACCAGTATTTGTTGCCGGTGATTTCCCATTCGTCACCGACGCGCACTGCCCGGCACGAGATATTAGAGATGTCCGAACCGGCGTTTGACTCCGATAGCGAGAAGGCGCCGAGGAACTCGCCGCGCGCCATGCGCGGCAGGTACTCGGCCTTCTTCTCTGGCGGCAATGCCTTCAACGCGCCGATCAGGCCATTGCCGCGCGCGATCAGACTGCCTACGCTCATCCAGCCGCGCGACAGCTCCTCCGCCACCAGGCAATACTCGTAGGCGCCGAGACCAAGCCCCCCGTATTCCTCAGGGATCAGGAGGCCGAAATAGCCCAGCGCCGCCATTTCATCGATCAGCCCCCGGGGGATGCTGCCTTTTTCAGGGTCCAGCCTGTTGGCGACGGGCAACACGCGCTCCATCGTGAACCGGCGCGCCGTTTCCTGGATCAAGCGCCGTTCTTCGGTCAGCTTTTGCACTCTTCCCTCGACGAATTGTTATGATCGTACATATCAATATAATATTTCGAAACTCGTAACAAGGTAACAAGGTAGACTTCCTTTCTATTTTCATATCATACTGACTTTACGTAATAATTCTAACTTTGTGATCGTTCGTTGGTTGCTAGAAGCACCAATCTTGCCAAGAATTGTGTACGTACATATAACTTGATTTGGAAGATGCGATTTTGGGGGTAGGGATGAAAAAAGGCAGGGCGGGAAACCACTTCGAAGACTTTCGCTGCGGCATGAAGATTCAGCATGCGACGCCTCGCACGCTGACCGAAGGCGACCGCAGCCTTTATATTGGCCTTACTGGCAGCCGGGCGGTGCTCGGCACCGCCGAGACAAACGCGCAGCAACTCGGCTTCGAGCGCCGACCGCTGGAGGATCTGCTGGTCTTCAATACCGCGTTCGGCAAGACAGTCCCGGACATTTCACTGAATGCGGTTGCGAATCTTGGCTATGCGGACGTTCGTTTTCTCGCCGACGTTTATCCAGGCGACACGCTTGTGGTGGAGTCGGAGATCATCGGCCTAAAGGAAAATTCGAATCGCAAGAGCGGCGTGGTCTACGTTCGTTCCACGGCAGCGAATCAGCATGGGCTCGAGGTATTGAGTTGGATTCGATGGGTCATGGTGCACAAACGCGACCACGGCGCAGCCAGCGCCGAGCCGGTCGTTCCGGCGATGAATGCAGTTGTGTCGCCCGGGCGACTGCCGCGCAGGAAGTACGCGATGGATGTGCGGGAGATCGTCACAATGACGGGCACGGCCGATCTTTGGGATGACTACGCGATCGGCGAACGCATCGATCATCCGGGCGCGATGACCATCAACGACAGCGATCACAGCATCGCAACACGGCTCTATCAGAACACCGCGAGGGCGCATTTCGACGGCTTTGCAATGGCCGCCGCCGGAGGACAGCGGCTGGTCTTTGGCGGTCACATCATTTCGCTGTGCAAGGCGCTTTCCTATGACGGGCTCGAAAACGGCCTTTCAATCGTCGCGATCAACGGCGGCACTCACGTCAATCCGACCTTCACCGGCGACACGATCGCGTGTGCGACGATGGTGCTGGACAAGATTATCCTAGGCGTTTCGAATGTCGGCGCGCTGCGCCTGCGCATGATCGGTATCAAGGACTCCTCTGCGTCGTCGATCGTCTTTCCCCATCCTGGGCAGGCCAGGCAAGACTACCCTTCGAATGTCGTACTGGATCTCGACTACACGATCGTCATCCCGAAGAAATCCTAGTCACTGGAGAAACCGATGAACATGCTAGTCCACCCGAAGGATGCCCTTTTCGCCGGCGAAAGAGTGTTTCCCGCGCTCGCTGCATGCGAACACTTTGCAGGCAGCGAGAAACTAATCGGCAAGGCCATGGACCTGCAGGTTGAGTATGGTTCAGTTTTCGATATCACCTGTGACTGCGAGGATGGTGCTGCGTCGGGGCAGGAGCGCGAACACGCGGTTATGGTTGCGCGCATGATAAACTCCGATCAAAACAAGGCCGGCAAAGCTGGAGCGCGCATTCATGATCCGGCGCATCCAGCGTGGCGGGAGGACGTCGACATCATCGTCGGCCATGCCGGCAACCGTCTGGCCTATATCACGATACCCAAGGCGACGAACGCCGGCCAGGTGGCGGAAGTGATCGCTTACATCGGCGAGACGGAGCGCAAAGCGGGCATAGCCCGCAAGGTCCCGGTGCATGTCTTGATCGAAACGCACGGCGCTTTACGCGATGTATTCGCGATTGCCGCTTTGCCGCACATCGAAGTGCTCGATTTCGGATTGATGGATTTCGTCAGCGGCCATCACGGCGCGATTCCGGCGGTCGCAATGCGCAGCCCTGGCCAATTCGAGCACGTGTTGCTTGCGCGCGCGAAGGCCGAAGTGGTCGCCGCCGCGCTTGCAAACGGCATCGTGCCGGCCCATAACGTTTGTCTGAGTCTCAAGGACCCTGCGGTGGTCGCCTCCGACGCTCGCCGCGCGCGTCGGGAATTCGGCTTCTTGCGCATGTGGAGCATCTATCCGGCGCAGATCCAGCCGATCGTCGACGCCATGCGCCCGGATTTTGGCGAGGTGACCGACGCAGCGACGATTTTGCTCGCGGCCCAAGACGCAAACTGGGGTCCGATACAGTACAAGGGAGAACTGCACGACCGTGCAACTTACCGTTACTTCTGGGCCGTGCTTGAAAAGGCAAGAGTTACCGGAATGGCGCTACCAGACGAGGCTGAACGGCGGTTCTTTGCAGGCTAACCAGATGTTCACCGTATGCGCAGTGCAGGCTGTATCTGTAACGTCAGCGTCTGGCAGGATTGCCTATGACTGCTGTATCGATTGATCGTAGCCCGCAGGCTTCCGGCACTCGCTACGCCGAGCTCGCCAACGCATTGGTGAAGGAGATCGCGGCCGGCCGCTATGTGGTGGGTAGCCTATTGCCGACCGAGCATGAGCTGGCGGATTACCACGGAGTAAGCCGCCACACCGTGCGAGCGGCGCTTAGGCTGCTGCAAGACCTCGGCTATGTCTCGCGCAGGAAGTCTGTCGGCACGATCGTCGAGAACGTCCATCCCAATGCATCCTATACGCAGTCGTTCAGTACCGTTGAAGACCTGGTGAGAGTCGCGGCCACCGAAGTCCGTTCGATCGAAGATGTTCGTCCAATAACACTCGATCGCAGCACCGCCAGACGTCTGGAAGCGCCGGTTGGCAGTCAATGGATCTTGGTGTCAGCCACTCGGGTTGATGTGCGCAGGAACCGGGCACCCGTCGCTTGGGCCGACATCTACATTGATGCCCCATTTGCGCGCATTACGGACGACATTCGCAACCATCCCGATGTGCTAATCAGCTCACTCATCGAGCGCGAGTTCGGGATTGCGATTGCCGAGATCCGGCAGGTGGTGAGCGGGATGCTGATCGAAGCGCCGCTTGCCAATGTGCTGCGCGTCGAGCCAGGGTCGGCGGGACTTCGCCTGGTTCGTCAATACAAAAGTGCCGGGGGCCGTATCCTCGAGATAACAGACACACGTTATCCCGCAGATCGAGTTTCGGTGTCCTTCCAGCTAAAGCGGGTCAAGGCGCCGTGACGAAAGGCCTTCCATTTGCGTGGGCGCCGCGACGGGGTCCATTGCGATCCATACCCCTACCTATGCCGGATGAAGCGCTACGCATTGCTTTGATACAGATTTCCGCGCCGGCAACCAGCGCAAAAAGCCGGAGTTGATCAGAGGTCCAGAACCAGCCGAGTCGGATCCTCTAGGCTTTGCTTAACGCGCGTCAGGAACGTCACTGCTTCCTTGCCGTCAATAACTCGGTGATCGTAGGTCAGCGCCAGATACATCATCGGGCGGATCTCGACGTTGCCTCCAATCGCGACCGCACGATGCTGAACGTTGTGCATACCTAGAATGCCGGATTGCGGCGCATTGAGGATCGGCGTTGATGTAAGCGAGCCATAAACACCTCCGTTGGTGATAGTAAAGGAGCCGCCCTGCATTTCTTCGATTCTGAGCTGGCCGTTTCGGGCGCGTTTGCCAACGTCAGCGATGGCCTTTTCAATTTCGCCGATCGACTTTTGGTCGCAGTCACGCACCACAGGTACTACCAAGCCCCTGTCCGTGCCGACGGCGACGCCGATGTGATAGTAATTCTTGTAGATGATATGGGTCCCGTCGACCTCGGTATTGACAGCCGGAATGTCCTTCAGCGCCTGCACGCAGGCCTTGGTAAAGAAGCCCATGAAACCGAGCTTACTCCCGTGCTTCTTCTCAAACGCATCCTTGTGCTGTGTCCGGACTGCCATGATATAGCTCATGTCGGCCTCGTTGAAGGTCGTTAGCATCGCGGCAGTGTTCTGTACTTCCTTTAGCCGACGCGCGATAGTCTGGCGTAGCCGCGTCAACTTAACGCGCTCTTCGCGTGCGGCATCCTGAGGCGGTGACGGCGTGCGCACCTGCATCGTGGCCACGGGCGGATTAACGGACGTTGACAACCGGGGCGCGTTCCCAATCTCCATCTGCAAATCACTTCTGCTATTGCGGCTGTTTTTAGCGGAACCGGCCCCTGTTTCGGGAACGTAACTGCTTTCACCGGATCTCGGCGGCGCATCGGTCGATCCAAGCTGAGAATGCATGGCATAAGTCTGTGAAGGAGGCGGGGAAGCTGCAGCCTTGGCCGGCGCTTTGGCTGCCTTGGCGTTGGCTCCGACTGGGTTATCAGTGATCTGTCCCAAGAGCGTTCCAACCCCTACGGTTTCGCCATCTTTCGCAAAGATCAGGCCGAGCGTGCCGGCCGAGGGTGCGGGGACTTCGATGGTGATCTTGTCGGTTTCGAGTTCTACGAGTGGTTCATCCTTGGCAACGGCGTCTCCCGCCCTCTTGAACCAGCGGCCGATCGTAGCCTCGGTCACGGATTCGCCGAGCGTCGGAACGCGAACTTCAGTCATTTTTTGTCTCCTCTTCGTCGCGGCTACGCTATCCTGGGCCACGCATCGGTGATTGGAACAGTAAGGAGAAGCCGCGCGTCCATCAGAGATGAATAGCAACTTCGTCCCTCGGAGCTACATTGGGGCCGCGCTCTCATCTGCGCCCGATGTTTAGATTTCATACCGATAGCCGTTGAATCCGGCCGAGCGTCTGCAGAAGCCAGTCGGCCGGCTTGGTTAACGTGCCGGTTTCACCGGTCTTCCTCCATTTCACTCAATGGTGAGTTGTTCTGGCCCAAGCAAGCGCACGCCGATCGATGAAACCGGTCCGGTGAATCGATTTTATGAGACTTCAGGTGGCCTTGGCTGACTAATGAATTGAGCCTACGGCAGTGAAATCGACGCCATTCTGTTCTTACCGCCTCTGGTCCATGCACCCGAACGTCGGGCCACGCGCAGTTGTTACACTGCGCGTTTGTCGTTTGTGCGCACCAGTTTTTTCGTGGTTCGGCCGTGATCGAGAAGACTTCCAGGTCGGGTTTGGCGGGCGCGGCTCAACGAAAGCCGCGGAAGCGATTGTAAGGACGGGCCGTCTTCATTTAGTCGGAACGATCCGTTCACAATCGACCTCCGCGGATTTTACCATCACTATGTCCAGATTTGATCTTGCTACGCTCAGACCTCAGAAGTCGCGATGAACGCGAACGTTTAAGTACGTCGTGCTCTGATTCTTAAACTCATACAGAGCCGTCGGTCTTGGAGCAGTCGCAGTGAACATCGAGCTGCCCGACATCTTCTGGCCAAGGAAGAACGTGCCCACTTCAGCGGAGAACGCTAGGCCCTTGACGGGCGTCCAACGGGTTACCACACCGACCTGCGTGATACTGTAGTCAGGGTTACAGGTGTAGCTACCAACAGAGTTTCCAGCGGCGGCCTGCCCCGCGAAAGTTGCCGCGAAGGCCGCACAGTATGCTCCCTTAGCGGTGGTCGTTCCCAGGCCACGGATGTTATCGTTGGTGCCACCATCATAACGGACAGAGGAGTAGCCTGCCCAGAATCCGCTCGACCAGTATGGATCCCAGTTGTGGTTGAAAGCGCCGCGAATACCCCAAGCATTGGTCAGGACGATTCCACCCGTACCAAACGCACCAGGAAGGTAGACCCCGTCGCTAGTATTACCGAAGCCAACACTGCGGTAGCCAAAACCACTACCGCCGAACATCGCAAAACTTGGCGAACCTCCGCTCGTAGAGATAATATTCTTCGTGTCACCTTTTGCGTAGCTCGCGTCGATCTTGATGTCATCGCCGGCACCAGTTGGTAGGTTTTTGATCTGCAGGGCAGCCATCACCGAGCCGCCCCATTTGTCGTCGGGATGACCACTGATTTCAGACAAGACGGTCGGGACACCACCGGCACCCAGCGTGTTGTAGGAGCCATTCACGAGATGCGCCGCGGCTGAAATCTGGAACATGCCCCAGGCCTGATCGATGCGAATGTTACCGACAATATCGGGGACATGCGTGCCGCCGTAGGCGTTCGTGCCTGCACCAGTAGAACCGACGCCGAGACTGAGATTCCAGAGCGCCGTGCGGTTGAACACGGTGGGGTCGTCGAGACCGATGGTGGCAGACACGCCTTTGTCAAACTGAGCCGTGTACTGAATATTGTTCACGCCGGTGACGGTGTCATGGCCCCCCATCAGAAACGACGAGTTATTGCCCGGATAACCGTGCCAAGGCGTCGCATAGGCCGAGGCAGACTTTCCGAAGGTGAAGCCGGCGAACTGGATGAACACCATTTCAACACCGACATAGCCGCCACCTACCGTATAAAGCTGGGCAGCTGAAGTTCCCGGGGCGGCGAGAACTGCTGGGTTCGTTGTCGGACCACCGAACATGTCGAATTGGAAGTCGCCCTGACCAAAGGTACGAACCACGCCGTATTCTGTCGCGGTACGGGTATCAACCGTCAACGCCATGCGAGAACGGCCGACGTAGTAATCGCGATAGCGATTGCCTTGGCCCAAATCGCCATTGTAAGCAGGTTGGCCGAGCGTACTGCCGTTGAAGTTGTTATCGATGCGTAGATATCCACCCAACTTGATGCAAGTGTCGGTGCCGGGCATATAGTAGAAGCCGGCACCATACAGCGAGCAGACCCTCACGTACTCGACTGCTTTGGCCTTGACCGGAAGATCAGCTGCACTTGCTCCGACTACCCCCGTAAGTATCGCCCCCGAGCTGAGGACAAGGCTCTTAATCATATTCATTTCAACCTCCGAGTTTGCGCTATCGCGAGAGGCCCGGTCCAACGGTTGCAGACTCGGAATAAACATTCTCTCGCCCCCAAAAACTCACCCTTGGACAGTTCAGCAATTCGAACATCGACAGATCGAATTTGAACCAACAAGAGCGGCGAAGGCGGGAATCCCTCAATCGCTTTCGCGACACTGGTCCATTTCACGCGGGAGCAGGGAGGAGACACTGTACACTAGCGCACCGAGAATCAGTTCGGCTGGCTAACGTGTGCTTTTGGAGCATCATATTTGTACGTTCTCGTGCATCTTTGGAGCGGCGATCTACGTCGTGATAAGCCGACTCCGAACGCTCGACCGAAACATGCCCATTGAATTGCCCGCCCGTACGCGTGCAGTTCATAAGCCCGTCCCGAGACTTCAAGATTCCGGCAGACACGCTTCGACTTCTTCGGAAATTTCGCCGGGACTATCTCTCGAGAGCTCTATTAGCGAACACACCCTGCGAGGCCACAGGCAAGGCTCAAGCGGCGTTTGAGCGACTCCCGCAAGAGAAGCGCACGGTGGTTTGCGTCAACACCCCTGGACTTCTCGAACCATTGGTTAACCGGCGAAGAAACGGGGCGCTTCATAATTTGTACTTCGTATCGCGCTCGATTAGTTCGATGGAAATGCCTTGCGGACCCTCGATGAAACACATGCGAACGCCGGGTCGGGCTGTTTGCGGCTCTTTTGTGAATTTGACACCTTTCGCTTTCAACTGGGAGGCGACGAAATCTATATCTTTCACCAATAAGCCAAAATGATCCAACCCGCGACGCGACGGGACCGCTGGAGGATTGGTCACGTTACCTTCTAACGACTCATCCACGAAAATTCTGAGGGCCCCAAACCTCACCTCTATCCGCACAGGCGATCTCACTATTTCCGCTCCGAGAACGCCGGCAAACCAGCGAGCAGTTTCCTCCGCATCTGACGTGAAGATGTGAAGGTGGTCCCAGACGAATTGTGGCGCGGAT
This sequence comes from Bradyrhizobium ottawaense, assembly GCF_900099825.1. NCBI lineage: Bacteria > Pseudomonadati > Pseudomonadota > Alphaproteobacteria > Hyphomicrobiales > Nitrobacteraceae > Bradyrhizobium > Bradyrhizobium ottawaense. The sequence continues at coordinate 2,221,543 of NZ_LT629693.1, forward strand.
TCCGGCATGCTTAATCTCGGCTTCTGGTTGTGGCTATCGAACACCGCGAACATTTGACCAATGCTCGCCTTTAAGACGCAGCTTGTTTCATTTCCCCTTTTCAATCCGTTATCAAACGCTGGTCCTTCGACGCTGCACACATCAGATCTATCCAACTGTAGCGAGAACCGCCCCCGGGATATTTTCCGAAAGTGAGACTTTTCATCAGATAACCTGATATCGCGACAGATCGTGGTGTAGCGCGTTGGCGGACGACGATTCACCCTCCGCCAACTGGATCATTTCTCGCAATGCGACGCTTCCTCCAGTGAAGGCGAAGGTATCGGTCGCCGACCATTACAAGATGGTGTACCAGCGATGTTTGGCGACTTAGAACACTCGCGTCCCCATCATGCCTCGTCCGGAAACTCGTTCAAATCGGACTACTCGAAACTGTAAAGCCGTGCCGGATTATCGACGAATATTCGTTGGACGTCTGTCTTAGACATCCACGAGTTGGCAAGCTCAAACAGGTCCGTGGTATTCGGCATCGGCTTGTCTTCGAGAAAGATGTGAGGCCAATCGGTTCCCCAAATGCATCGCTCCGGCGCCGCCGCAATCAGAGCTTTGGCCGGCGCCGAAAGGTCAGCAAAATTGGGTGCCAACTTCGACAGCCGGTAGCCAACGAGCTTGATCCAAAACCGGTCGTTTTCGAGCAACCGAAGAATGTTCTTAAATTCACTCCCCTCCACTCCATCCTGCATCGGAAAATGTCCCATGTGATCGAGTACGATTCGCAACGACAAATCATTCAGTATGCTTCCGATCTCCAACAGCCGGCCACTGTTGATCCAGAGCTGAATGTGCCAACCGAGCGGCTCGATCATCTTGGCCAATCTCGGCAACCATTCGATGGGCGTCCGCCCGGTAATGGCGTTAAAGCGGATACCACGCACGCCGGCGCGGTCCATTCTATTTAGCTCATCCATGGTGATGCTCTGGTCTACCACTGCAACGCCGCGCGTTCTTTTGAGACCAAGTCTGGCGATCGAATCCAAGAGGCAGCTATTGTCCGTGCCATAGACGCTCGCCTGTACGACAACCATGCGCTCGATCCCAATAGTATCAGCCATAGCGCGATATTCGCTTATTGGAGACAACGCTGGATCGTACATTCGCGCCGGACTAAGCGGATATTTCGCGGTAGGACCGAAGATGTGAAAATGCGTATCTGTCGTCCCGGGTAGGGCTTGAATTTTCGGCGTACGTGCGAGCGGCGGTGGCGGTGAGGCAACAATGCTATGCTGTGTCATGACCTAAACTGATCTGCCTGGAGGAAGGGATCAGGCAGTTCGCTCAAGCAGAGAAGCGACATCGCCTTCAGACTTTTCAAGAAGAGTTCCGCAGCGAGGGTCGGAGTGCGTGTTAAAGGTGATACAGCAATCACCTCACGCGGAATGGCAGGATCGATTATGCGCTGCGCACGGAGGAGCTTTCGATCCAGGGCCTGCTTCACGGCGATGATAGGAAGTATCGTTCCCCAATCGCTTTTGGCGACCAGCTCGATTGTCGGACCAAGCGAGTCAAGTTCGATCTCGGGTTGAAGCGCAATACCCTTAGCTGCCAAGATCGAATCTATCAGTCCACGCATGCCTTGCCGCTGTGATGGAAGAACCAGCCGGAACTCCGATAACCTGTGCGACTCGATCGTATGCGCGAACCGCTTGCCGGCCTGATAGCGCGTGGCGAAGATCAGGTAGTCGCGAAAAAGGGGAAAGATGGCAGTATCGCTGAGCGGCCCGGAATTATTGACGATGGCCAGATCCAGATTGCCGGCATGCAGTTGATCGAGGAGACTCCCACTGTATGCCTCAACTATCCTGAGCGTGACATCCGGATAGCTCGATTTGTAGCCCACCAGAACGGCTGGTAGGACGCTGTTTGCGACCGATGGCATGACTCCGATCGTCAAATGCCCTGCCACATTTCCGCTTGCGTCGCGCAAGTACCGCTGCGCTTCGTAGACCTCATTCAAGATCTTTTGGCAAAGACCGTAGAATGTCCGTCCTGTGTCGGTCGGAAGGACGCCACGGGACGTGCGGTGGAACAGCTTCGTTTTGAAGCTCCGCTCGATCCGGCTAATCTGCATGCTGACAGCCGGCTGAACAACGTTCAGTCGGCGAGCTGCCTTCGTTATGCTGCGTTCGTCGTACAGCGCGACAAAATATTCAATTTGACGCAAGTCCATGGCGCTCACGCGCTGTCGGCGTAATCCTGTCCCAGAAGTTGCGACCATTCTATGGATCTTCCGCTTTAGACCATTACACCGACGCTGGCCACCAACTCGAAAACCGATGTTTCCAGCTTGGACACTTTCCTCACGCCATCCTTTGATCCGACACCCACATCCTAACGAACTCCATATCTTCGGCTACCTCGAGCATGGCACAAGGCAGAAAGCAGGTAACCGGCTGGTAGACCGGTAGCAGGATCGCAGCATCGCGAGCGGCACGGTTCGACATTCTGAGTCTCTACTCATGTCTTCCCTTTAATGCCGTTTCTCTCTCCCAGAGTTGGCTAATCGCTCCAAAACGTATCCGTCTCGCGCTTCATCAAGTCCGATGGCCATATCCGTCAATTTTGCCTGGTCGGCGATGTGCTCATCGTTCGTCCCTATTGCCGTTGAGGCATTTGGGGGCCGGCTAACACAGTGGGGCCACTTGCATGGGTTGCCTATCCTTCGCAAGATCGCCTCGATTTTGCGGTCAATGTAGGACCACGCCCCCATGTTCTCGGGCTCTTCTTGGCACCAGATTACGGAAGCATCCGGAAAACGGCTCAGTTCGTGCTGCAAAGCATTCTCTGGAAATGGATAAAGCTGCTCGATCCGGACAAGAGCGACATCCACGCTCCGCGTGGCTGCCAATCTGGCTTCCAAATCGTAATATATCTTTCCGCTGCAGAGAATGACGCGTCGGATATTGTGTGCTGGGTCCGCGGGGGTGCCGATCACCTCCTGAAATGACGTGCCGTGATCAAAATCGCCGAGTCTCGAAACGGCGAACCGATTTCGCAGCAGTGATTTGGTCGTGAATACGATCAGCGGGGAACGGTCGAGTTTGCTTGCCTGCCGCCGCAGAAGATGGAACAGGTTTGCCGGCGTGGAGCAATTGGCTACTGTCATGTTTTCACTAGCGCACATCTGCAGGAAGCGCTCGATTCGACCCGACGAATGATCGGGACCCTGTCCTTCAAGGCCGTGTGGCAGCATCACGGTCAGGCCCGACCTATCAAGCCATTTGTCTTCGCCGCTTGCGATGAACTGGTCGAAGATCACCTGGGCAACATTTGCAAAATCACCGAACTGCGCCTCCCACACTACGAGGCAGCGGTCCACGTCCATCGAGTAACCGTATTCAAAGCCCAGGACCGAGTATTCCGAAAGCGGGCTTCCGACTATTTGGCAACGGCCTTGCTCCTCTTGAATTAGATTGAAGGGCTCGAAGGGGAATCCGGTTTCGTTGTCAATCAGAACAAAATGGCGTTGGGAGAATGCACCACGAGGCGAGTCTTGACCACTAAATCGCACGTCAAATCCGTCGGACGCCAGCGAAGCGAGGGCCAGTGCCTCGCCGAATGCCCAGGCAATACCTTTTTCGGAGCGGATCGCGTCACCACGCTCTTTCAGTTGCTTGACGATTTTCTCGCTGGCAGACATTCCGGCCGGTGGCACCGACAGCGACTCTCCGATTGTTCGCAACCGATCCAGCGACACTCCAGTCTGGATATCGCGATCGGAGGTCACTTGTCGTGTGGCAGACGAATTCGACTGGGATTCCCGATCGACCGACTGGACATGATTTTTCCGATAGCCGTCCAGCGCAGCATAAGCAGAGTCAAGCTCGGCGAAATAGCCGGCGGCAACTTCTTCCGCCCTTTCCTGCGACATAACGCCCTCTGCGACGACCCGCGCCAAGTATTGGTCGCGCACCGGGAGATGAGTCGCGATCTTGCGATACATGAGTGGTTGCGTGAACGTCGGTTCGTCGAGTTCATTGTGGCCGAAGCGACGGTAGCACACTAAGTCCACAACTATATCCGCATGAAACCGGAAGCGGTAATCAGCTGCAATTTGCGCTGCCCGAATTACCGCGTCGACGTCGTCGGCGTTTACATGCAAAACAGGAGCACCAATCGTACGCGCAACGTCAGTACAATAGATCGACGTCCTTCCGCATTTCGGATCCGTAGTGAACCCTACTTGATTGTTGATAACGACATGAATAGTACCGCCGGTTTCGTAAGCTGGAATCTGGCTGAGTTGAAGCACTTCGCAGACTACACCCTGTCCGGCGAACGCGGCGTCGGTGTGTACCAATAGTCCAGCGACACGACGTATGCCCTCCTCCCGGCTGGCAAACCGGTCCTGTCGCGCTCGTACCCTTCCCAGGGCAACACCATTGATGGCTTCCAGGTGCGACGGGTTGTGGCAATAGAGCAACTTCACATTTGCGTCGCCGAAGTATCGCTCCGTCTCGTGGCCGAAGTGATAAGGGACGTCTCCAGAGGCCTTGACATCTTCTGGAAAGGGCCGCCCTCCCTTAAAATCGTGCAGAAGGGCCGTCAGCGGCTTCTTCAATACGTTAGCTAAAACGTTCATTCGACCGCGCGCAGTGCCGCCTATCACAATATCGCGGAGTCCGTTCTCGGCGCACCGAGCCAAGACCGCTTCGAACCAAGGGATCAACGCTTCGGCGCCATCCGCACCAAACCGCTTCTTGCCGACGAAACGGAGGTTGAAAAAACGCTCGAACTCATGCGCGCGGATGATGTCTTCAGCGGCTCGGCCGCGCATGCTGTTGTCGATTGTTTCAATACTTCCCTCCGCCACTGCATAGATCCAATTTCGCGCGGCCGTATTGTCAACGTGGGCACAGTCGAAACCGATGCTACCTGCGTATATGCCATTCAGACGCGCGTGCAGGTTACGCAGTGTCGGCGGTGATACGTCATAAGCAAGAGAAGCACTGATCTCATCGTCAAGGGCCTCCCCAGATATCCCGTGGTAGCCTGGATCGAGCTCCGGAGGTCGTGGTTGCTTCCACAGTTCCAAGGGATCGAGCTTTGCCGCGAGGTGCCCGCGCTGGCGATAGGCGTCAATTAGACGCGCAGCAGCGACTTCCGTTACAAAGTTCGAGCCTCCACCTACCAGTGAGGCTTTTCCCCACATTTCATCGAAGTATGGCTTCCAACTTCCATCGACTGATTTCGGGTCGCGCATGTAACGATCGTAGAGATCAATCACGTAATCCGCGCTAACGGCTGATAAATTCATATGACGCCCGGCCTCATTACAGACTGACTGGCAAGGCCACTTGATTGAAGCCAATTGCCGCATGCAATCTCCTCGGCTTCCGCAGCCCGGGCAAATAAAGAGAAATGATGGGAGGTATCAGCACAACAAGGCTTCCGCGCGGCGCGTAATCTGTCAGGTTAGCAAATTGCATGACGTCTTCTACTCACGTTCGTCGATCGACAGAAGAGAACATCTTTCACGGCGACGGCGGATCTCGTCGCATGCCGACGCCAGCGTGCTGGCAGGTCAGTGACGACGGATCGGACTCTCAAGGATTGAAGTGTATCGTACGATACAGCAACGCCCTGCGCAGACGGGTCATACTGGTAATAAACCGAATACTTGAGAGGGAACCCGTGGTGAAACTGACGGAACAAGGTCTCGCCCGCCCAAACAGCGCAAAAGCAATTGCTGTCGCGAGCATGGTGAACGACGGCAGATTGCTTGCCGCAGTTATGCCGATGCCTTCTCGAGGTCAAGCACTTCGGTCCGCCGCGATGGAAAGGCGAACCCGGTCCTACCCAATTTCAGACTTTCGATGAACAGGACCGCAGGAGGGCTTTCACGTCTATGACCACAATCCAGCCGGCGTGTGAAGTCCAACCCCGCGGGACGCCAGATGGCGGCCTATCGCATGAGGATTGCTCGCATGGCTTGACTAAACCGGGGGCCCCCATGCTTCGGCAGTGGCGCCAACGCATGTCCGTTAAGAATTGCGCCTTGAGAAGCTTCTCACCGCTCGACTTCAATTACATTCGCCCCCTTCTGCAGCCCGTGACCTTGAAACGACGTGCCGTGTTGCAAGAGCCCAACAGAGGTATCGAGTACATAAATTTTGTCGAAACGGGAATTATCTCGCTGATGACAGTTGCCACCGGAAGCATCCTCGAAACAGCGATGGTTAGTTCACGCGGCTTCGCTCCAGCGTCCGCCGTCCTCGGCGCAAGAACATCCGCCCATAGGTCAATCGTACTCGTCTCGGGACACGCGTTACGAATTCGTTCTGACGATTTGAAGCGCTTGATGATCGAGCGACCTCAGATTCGGGAAACTCTTTTGCAGTACGTTCAATCACTTATGGTTCACGGCTCGCAACGGGCGCTTTGCGGGGTACGACATCAACTCGATCAACGTTTGGCCTGCTGGCTTTGTCTAGCGTGCGATGCACTTGACGACGATGTCCTTCCCGTAACGCATGATCATCTTTCAACAATCCTGGGGTTCCGGCGAGCTGGCGTCACTCAAACATTGAACCTTTTCGAAGAGCAAGGACTGGTCGGGAAAATGCGAGGGGTTTTGCAGATACTCGATCGTCACCGGTTAGAGCAGAGAGCATGCTGTTGCTACAGACGAATTGCGACTGCCGATGGACGGACGAGTTCGCCGGACTACGCGGCTGCTTCCCTCCCCCAATCAATGCAACGCTGATCAGCGTCACACTGTGCCTGATCAGCAACTATGGGCTTGCAAATTGCGTTGCATCGCGAATCCGTTGATGGGGAGGAGACGAACCCCTAGCAAGAGCAGAGGTGGACAATGCGGAATAGCGGGGGACCGGATGTCGCATCATCAATTGATGTCGATCGTCTGAATTTGATAACATCATTCGTGTCGGTAGCGGAACATCTCAGTTTCATTGCTGCCGCCAACGTTATTGGCACTTCTCCATCGACGATTAGTCGAAAGGTATCGCGATTAGAAGATGCGCTCGGTCTCCGGCTGTTCGAGAGGACCACGCGTCGCGTCGCGTTGACTGAGGCAGGACGGTTATACCACGCGCAATGCGTACAAATTGTTAACCATTTGGCCAACGCGGATGCAATGATTGCATCCCTCAACTCGGAGCCGAACGGCCAATTGCGCGTAAGCTTTCCTATTGCTTTCGGCCGGCTTCAGCTTTCCGCAATCATCAGCGAATTTCTCGACACCTATCCGAAGGTAAAAGTGGAGGCCAACTATACGGATCGTTTCGTCGATCTAATCGAGGAATCTTATGATGCGGTCGTGCGGATCGGAAGCTTGCCGGATTCGAATCTGGTCGCGCGCAAAATTGCCGCGAACCGCAGGCTCGTCGTTGCGTCGCCGGCCTATCTTGAGCGACAGGGCGTTCCTCATGAGCCCGCCGACCTTGTGTCGCACCGTTGTCTAAGATTCAGTCGTTATTCCGCATCCGGGAGTGTCTGGCGTTTCAAGCGAGATAGCCGGATCGACGAGATCAAAATCTCTGGTGAATTTAGATCGGACAGTTCCGAGGCGATCTACGAAACGGTTCTGCGCGGGCGGGGGATCGGACTGGTTGCCAGCTATCTCTGCAATCATAGTATCGAGAGAGGCGATCTCGTTCTTCTTCTGCCGGAGTGGACCAGCGTGCCCGAAGCAGGTGTCTATGTCGCCTACAGCAGCAGCAGACACCTCGCGCCCAAAATCAGGGTGTTTTCCGATTTCCTGGTTCGAAAGCTGAAAAACGTGCCGTGGTAGGCACGAGCCGTAGGAGCTGGGATATCGGTGACCGTCGTAGCCCGGGGCGCCGGCGCAGTATTCAAACGACGGCATAGAATGAATGGCTCTTGCTGCAGATGAATTTGGCAGAACCCCTCGTCAATAAGATTCCAAGGCTACTTTCTCCAAGGACGCGCAGCTTCTGATAAACGCAGGCTGCCGTTCACTTTTCTGTCTGCTCCATCAGCCCGAAAGTAAGGACAATAAACGGACCGGCCGGAAGGCCGTGATGCGCAGTCAACGATTCGAATACCGCGGATCCTTTGTCTTCCGATGTGATCCGATCTTTTGAGTTTTCTGATATCGCCAGAGTCATAGTCAATAAATGTTTCCCACGTGTCAGCAAGATCTCACGTCGGAACAGGTCTCGAGCGTCCACGACCTCTGATCTCAGGGGATTTACGCGACAAGGTCGTACAACCGGGCGATTTGTGAAATCGAAAAGCCTCCGGCGGGCATGCCGGAGGCTTTGGAGCTTTAACAAGAGATGGGTGTCTAAACTCTCCCAGTGTTGTTGTGCAAACGAACGTTTGGCGGAGAAGAACGTCGGACACCCCGTTCCGAGCAGAGGAGCGAACGTGTGCGAGGCGCGCGACGTAGAACGTCGTCGCGCTGCCATATTGGCAGATTAAGTCGGGGACGAGGGACGAAGCATTGTACGCAAGCGGACGAAACACAGCACAACTTCCTACCTGTGTTCTTCGAGTACCAGGTGCGTACGTTTTAGTACACACTTTCGAAACAGGATCATACGTTTGCGGAAAACAACTCTTTCGTTGATCTAGACGCTAACTTATATGAGATTCGAAGCGGTCGAGCCTAGTTGCTCGTCTTTCCCGTCCCTGCGATCGTCGTATCGCGGGATACACCACAGGGGTCTTGCACCATGAAATCAGCCGGCGACGATCCGCTCGTTTCTACCGATTGGCTCGCAGCGCGCCTCGACGATCCTGCGATCCGGATCATTGATGCGTCCTACAAGATGCCCGGAATGCTGCCCCTGCCGGCGGACGATTTTCTCGGCGCGCATATTCCAGGCGCGGTGTTTTTCGATATCGACGCCATTGCCGACCAAAATGATCAATTGCCGCATATGTATCCAGATGCCGCGCAGTTCGAGAAAGACATTTCCGCGCTCGGCATATCCTCTGGCGATACCGTGATCACCTATGATTCCGGCGCCTGGGTCGCGGCGCCCCGTGCCTGGTGGATGTTCCTGTCGTTCGGCCACGGCAAGGTAAAGGTGTTGGATGGGGGCCTGCGGAAGTGGCTCCGCGAAGGACATCCGGTCCATTCTGGCAAGGTCATGCCGGACCTTGGATGCTTCAAGGCGGAGTTCGACTCGCGCTTTATCCGCAACAAGCAACAATTGCTTCGCAATCTGGAAACACAAGCGGAGCAATTGATTGACGCCCGCCCGCGTGCTCGCTTCGAAGGGATCGTAGCCGAGCCGCGACCCGGGAGGCGCTCCGGTCACATTCCTGGCAGCCGCAACGTGCCCTACGTCGAACTGTTCGACGCCGAAACCGGCACGATGAAGCCGCTCGAAGATCTGCGAACGGCGTTCACGCATTCGGGCATCGAACTGACAAAACCGATTGTCACGACTTGTGGCTCGGGCGTGTCCGCAGTGGTCCTGACCTTGGCGCTTCATCGGCTAGGTGTGCGCGGCACTGCTGTCTACGACGGCTCGTGGGCCGAATGGGGTCTGCCTCATGGACCGCCGGTCGCGACCGGCCCCGGCTAATTTCAGAACGCCAGCTAATGCCGGTTTGGTCGGCATCACCAGAAATCCAACCGGCTGAGGAAAATCCGATTTTTCCGATGGCACGCGATCACGCCATTCCGATCGGTGAGTGGTATCGAGAATGATCTATTCCGAAGACCAAATAGAAGAACCAAGAGGACTTTGCGGATCGCTACCTATAAAGGCCTTGCTCGACCGCGCTGGTCGGTTGCCAATTTGGCTCCAATCAACTGGGTACGCCAAGCATTGAGGCGTCCCGTTGCCGAACTGCTGATTGCCGCAGCCGCGCGCCGATAAGTTTCAATAATGACTGAAGCGTCTGACGTCGGACAGCTCCGGCCCGACCAGCTCGCGGCCGTCAACGGTCGCTCCTTGCCTGTATATCAGGCTTACCAGAGCAAGGACCAATTCTTCATTTTTCGAGCGCAGTGAGCAGAGACGGACAATCTCGGGTTTTCCGTGATATTCCCAAAAGTCCTACAGAAAAGCTGATTAGATCTAGCTGGTGAGATAGACTCTCGCCATTGACCCTTCGAATCCCTCTGCGTTCGTCGTATGGTCTTTGACCCGGCTCTGGCTGATCGTCAACCACGAGGCCATCACAATGGGGAAATTGGGAACATCACGCATGACGATGTCTTGGATTTTTATCCATTTCGCAATGCGATCCTGCTTGTCGAGCGTCACCGCCGTCTCTTCCAGCAACGCATCGACCTCAGGATTGTTGTAGGCTGTACCGTTCGAGAACGGGACACCCTTGATCAAGTTCTTCGACCAGTACAGGCGTTGAACGCCAACCTGCGGATCGAACAGATTGCTGATCGAAGCCAGATGCAGCGCGAACGCACGATCGCTGTACACGCGCTTGACCAATGTCCCCATGTCTTGACCACGCAGTTCCACGCCAATTCCCGCGCGGCTCATCGCTGACCGCAAGAACTCCCCGAGCACCCGCTGGTCGTCGCCGGTGTAATCCATTGTCAGTGTGAAGCGCATCCCGCTTCCTGCCCGCGCGTAGCCAGCCTCGTCAAGAAGCTTTGCAGCAGCCGCGACATTATAGGGATAGGGCGATAGCTTACTATTGTGAAATTCCTTATGATAGGGAACGATCGGTGCCGCCGATGGAACGGCATTGCCGAAGAACACGATCTTGCAGATCGTTTCGCGGTCGATGCAATGCGCAATGGCTTGGCGAACTTTGAGGTCTTTTAGATATTCGTTTTCGAGATTGGCCTCGATAATGATGATGTTAGGTGGATCATAGACATATCCATTTTCATCGAACGATATTTTCGGATTCTTTTTCAGCCTCTCGACATCTCGATAGGGCACCGGCGTGCGGTAGCCGAGGTCGACGTCTGCGGTCTCGAAAGCGATCGTGCGCGCGGCCGGGTCGGAGATGAAGCGGGCGACCAATCGATCAACATAGGGCAACGGCTTATTCCAGTAATTCGGATTGCGGTCCCATATGACATGACTGCCGCGGACCCATTCCCTGAAAACGTAGGGACCGGTTCCAATCGGAGCTGCGTTGTTGACGTGGGTCAGCGGGTCTGCGTCGCCGTACCGGTGCTTTGGCACGACCGGAGATTCCCCCGACGACAACGCCGATAGCAGGTATGGTGTCGGCTTCCCCAGGTGAAGAATAACCGTGTATTTGTCCGGCGTCTCGATTGTCTTGATCTGGGCGAACGTCGTTCGGCCGCGCGGGTGGAGCTTCTTTTGGACCGCGATCGAGAATGCAACGTCCTCGGACGTAAAGTCCTCGCCGTCGTGCCACTTCACGCCCTCGCGAAGCTTGAATGTATAGGTCAATCCATCGGGTGCCACGTCCCACGAGGTCGCGAGCAGAGGCTGCGGGTTCATATTGTGGTCGAATTCGAGCAATCCTTCCGTCGTTCTCCCGCTGAATGTGATGCTCGACGAGTTCACGAACCCCAGCAGCGTCGGGGGTTCAAACGCCGCGACCATTGTCACTACCCCGCCTCTCTGTGGCGTCGCTGCGCTCGCTGAGCGGGAACGTGTTGCCCCACCAATGCCCAATGCGGGCAAGGAGCATAAACCTGCAACGATGGAACGTCGGTCCAGATTGATCTTCGTCACTGTATTTTCTCCTGTATGGGGGTGACAGATCGCTGGTCGGCAGCCGCACGTTCGAGCCCGTACAATTCCTGCGCCGCCTTCAAAGAGATGAGTTCATTGGCGAGATCGGTCTCGACCATGACGCGATCCCGCCCTTTTGGATCGCCGATACCGCCGCCGCCTGGTGACATGATCAGGACTCGCTCACGGGACGGAATGAAATGCTGGCCCTTGCTCGGCAGCCGGCTACCCGACTTCAGGCCGACATAGCCGGCGCCACCGTCCAACCCGCCTTCAACTCCGCGCGGGGCAAATTTCACCCGCTCGTACGCGCCGCTGAAAAAGAACGGCTCGTCGATGCCGTTTTCCATTTCGATGGTCTGACCGAGACCACCGCGCATGCGGCCGGCGCCACCGCTATCCTGCCGGTACTCCTTGCGCCAAACAATCACCGGCGACATCGATTCGAAGATCTCTATCGGACCGCCGCGCACGCCACTCGGGAATCCGGTCGCCGACAGGCCATCGCGAAACGGCAGCGCGCCCATGCCTCCGGTGGTGACGACGCTGACCATAAAGTCGTCCCCAAAACGCGACGGACTCGATTTGGAACCGCTGGCGCCGACAATCCAGAGCACACCGGACCCCTCCGCTGGCACCCGCTCCGGGATCGCCTGCCGCAAGCAGCCGAAAACGAGATCCGGCAACATCAGGCCAATCAGATGCCGGTGGACGACGGCGGCAGGCTTGATCGCATTGACGATAGAGCCTGCGGGCGCGGACACCGTGCGCGGCTCCAGCGAGCCCGCGTTGTTGGGAATGTCGCGCGCAATAATGCAGCCGAGCGCATAGGAGGTATAGGCCAGCGTATAGCAGAACGGTACGTTAAAATTACTCTTGGTCATGCCGTCCGACCCCGAATAGTCGACATGGATGCCGCCGTCGGTGACCGTCAGTGCCGCCTTCAACTCGACCGGCTCGCCCTGACCGTCGAGCGACAACGATGCACGCCATGTGCCTTTCGGCAGCTTGGCGATCTCGGCCCGCACGGCTTCACGCGACGCATCAATGATGTGGTCGGCCAATTCGTCGAGTTCTTCCAGCCCGAATTCCTCCATCATCTCCGACAGGCGGGCGCAGCCAACGTCGTTGCAGTTGATCAGCGAATAGACGTCCCCCACCGTCTCCACCGGCTGACGCGTATTTGCCCGGATCACCGCCATCAAGGTTTCATTGAGAACGCCGCCTTCAACGATCTTCAGGATAGGTAGATAAAGCCCTTCCATGAACACATCGGTCGATGACGACATGTCGCGCAATCCGCCGATATCCATCACATGGCTGTTGCAGGCGAGGAACCCCACCAGCGTGTCGTCACGAAAGCAGGGCGTGGTCACCGAGATATCGTTGGTGTGCCCGGTGCCCATCCAGGGATCGTTGTGGATGAAAACATCGCCTGGCTGCATGGTCGGGATCGGGTATTCGTCAATCACATGACCAACCGCCAATGCCATCGAATTGATGTGGCCGGGCGTTCCTGTCACCGCTTGCGCCAACATTCGACCGTCGGCGTCGAATACTCCTGCGGCGAGATCGCCGGATTCCCGAACGACGGTGCTGAAGGCAGTACGCTGCAACGTCTGGGCCTGCTCTTCCACCACCGCAATCAGGCGGCTCCACATGATCTGCTTGTCGATGAGACCGAGATTTGCTTCGCTCACGCTTTTGTCCCCTTGCGTTCCATCACGATCGAACCGAGACCATCGATCCAGGCATCGAAATTTTCTGTCACGTAGGTCGATGTTTCATCCTCCGTGATAATCGCCGGTCCGGACAGACGGGCGCCCGTGGCAAGGGCATCGCGGCGATAGCGCGAAATATCGACCGGCTTGCCGGTCCGGCCATCGAACACCTTGACGATCTCGTGGGCCGCGAGCGTCGGAAACAAGTCGACGTCAGCGATCTGCTCGGGCAATTTCGTCACGGTCGAAAGATTGACGGACCAGGCCATGATCTCGATCGCCGCTGCGGGGATCGAGCGCTTGAACAGCGCCTCGTAGTCGGCCTCGTAACGGACTCGCAGCGCCGGAATGTCGGCATCCACAAGATCGTGAACCGGAAGTTCGACCGCGATCTCATGGCCCTGCCCGACATAGCGCATAAACGCGATGCGGCGCTCTACAAGCGGCTCGCCGTGTGCCGCAGGCTCGACCCACGTCCTAATCTCTTTCGACATCGCGTTGAGAAGGCCCGTTGCAGCAGTCGCATCGAACGTATCGAGGCGCATGTACTTGGTCTTGACCATCTCGTAAGAAATCGGCGCAGCAAGAAAGCCGACAGCGGACCCGACACCCGCATTGGGGGGAACAATGACGCGGTTGGCGCCAATCTTTTCCGCGACGCGGGCCACATGCAGCGGCGCGGCGCCACCGAACGCAATTACAGTATGATCGCTTGCCACCGCGCCGCGCTCGACCGTGTGAACTCGAGCGGCACTGGCCATGTTCTCGCATACCATCTCGTACACGGCGTAGGCTGCCATCTCCGCGTCGAGACCCAGCGGATCGCCAATCACGCTCTTGAGCGCCTTCTTCGCCAGTTCGGGATGGAGCTTGATCGTGCCACCTGCAAAGGTGGCGGGATCGATCAGGCCGAGCGCGACATCCGCGTCGGTCACCGCGGGTTGGTTGCCGCCAACGTTGTAGCAGACGGGCCCGGGAACCGAAGACGCGCTTTCCGGTCCCACGATCACGCGCTTCAACGAATCGAGCCGTGCAAGCGAGCCGCCGCCCGCGCCGATCTCGACCATCTCGATGACGGGGATGCGAACCGGAAGGCCGCTACCCTTGAGAAAGCGTGCTGCGCGATCGACCTCGAACACGCGCGATGTTTCCGAACGATAATCCTCGATCAGACTGACTTTCGCGGTCGTGCCGCCCATATCGAACGCCAGCACCTTGCGCTCGCCAAGCCTGGCCGCGATTTGCGCGGCGAAAACGGAGCCGCCGGCTGGGCCGGACTCAACCAGCCGCACCGGAAACTTCCGCGCGGTTTCAACCGAGGTCAGGCCGCCGCCCGACGTCATCAGGCAGAGCGCCCCGCGGAAGCCCATCTGCTTCATCTTCTCCTGCATGCGGGCTAGATAACCGTCCATCAGCGGCTGCACGTAGGCATTCGCCGCCGCGGTCGATGTCCGTTCGAATTCCCGCATCTCCGGACATACCTCGGATGACAGCGTGATGTAGAGTTCGGGCATGAGGGATTGCAGCAGCTTGGCCGCGGCCTGCTCATGCGCCGGGTTTGCGTAGGAATGCAGGAACGCAATCGCAACGCTCTCGATTTTCTTCGCTTTTAGTGTTTTGGCCACGGTGGCGATGTCGTGCTCATTCAACGCCAGGCGAATGCAACCGCGCGCGTCCATCCGCTCGCGCACCGTGAAACGCAGCGGTCGCTCGACTAGCGGCTTCGGCCGCACCAGCGCCAGTTCATATTGATCGTAGCGGCTCTCGGTTCCGATCTCGAGCACATCGCGAAACCCGTCCGTCGCAATCAGCGCCACCCTGGCGCCGCGACGCTCGATGATCGCATTGGTCGCGAGCGTGGTCCCGTGGACGAAGATATCGGTGTCGGCAATCGATTTTCCGGCACGAGCCATCACCTCGCCAACACCCCGCAGCACACCTTCTTCCGGGGACGATGGCGTCGTCAATACCTTTCCGGTCCAGCGCTGCGTTCCATGCTCCAGCACAATATCGGTGAACGTTCCGCCGACATCGGCGGACAGCTTCAATTTCGGTTCAGCTCTCAATCCCGCGTCCTCAACAGTTCCAGATGCGCTCGATAGCGATGGCCCGGAGATTCCGTTTTCCAGCGTCACCAAGTAGGTGCCGACACCGGAAACCATGCATCGTCGGCTGCAATGTCTGGCACGAATGCTGTTGGAATGAATAGTTTCATTTTTGGAATTATCTAATGCAAAAGATCGATCAAAGACTCGTCGATTACTGTGGCAAGCTAATGAAGGTGCACTCGCTTGGACCACATGATGATGTCGCTTGCTCTCAACGTAGCGGGCGCTAAGGGACGGCTCTGGATTGCATGACACAGGTCATCGAACACTTCTCCTCTATCGACTCGTCTTGGGTGTCTCTTGGCGTCGAGCGTGCGATACCGTTAGCGGCCCCCGGCTTCAAGCTTCTCCTTACCGACGTCAGAGATCTACAGATCCGCTGCACCATCGCCAAGGCGACGGGACACCCCGGGCAACGCCCATTCGATTGCGAAAGCCGACCCGCGGTGGGGTGGCCCCGGCCGGAAAGCAGTGCGCGGACGGCCGAACACGGGGAGTTCTGGTCTCGGACTTGCGTCTTCGACGGCCAAGTCTACTGGGGTCGGGGCCGGCAAGGTTGTTTTGAACGCCATGTCGCGACGGGAGCGCCGATATGATCGGGTGCCTGACTGAATATCCGAAGTCCAAAGGAGCTTGAATTGGCAACATTCGGGCGCGCCCGACAGATGATTCGCCGTGTCGCGATCCAGGCGATCCCGACCATCCTCGGCATTATCGCGTTGAGTTTTCTCTTGTTGAATCTGATGCCCGGCGATGCCGCCGACGCGATCGCGGGAAAGTCCGGCTCCGCGACCGTGGAAACAATGGAGACACTGCGCCGAAGCCTCGGGCTCGATCAGTCTTTTTTCACGCGGCTCGTCACCTACGTTTCCAATATTGTCGCACTTAATCTGGGCACGTCGAGCAATTACAACGCGCTTGTCATCGATGTCATCATGGAGCGCCTCCCCAACACTTTGCTGTTGATGCTGTCGGCCTTCTTCATCGCCGTAACCTTCGGCATTTTCCTCGGATGGGTCATGGCCATCTTCGCTAACAAATGGCCCGACTGGTTGCTGACGATGATCGTTTTGCTGCTCTATTCCGCACCCGGCTTCTGGATCGGCTTGATGGCTATCGTGCTGTTCTCGGCACACCTCGGCTGGTTCCCAAGCGGCGGCATTGAGACAATCGGCATCGAGATGACCGGAATAGCGATAATACGCGACCGGATCCTGCATCTGATCCTGCCATCCATCGCACTGGCGACGTTCTTCATCGCTATCTACGCACGCCTAACGCGGGCGGCGATGCTGGAAGTGTTGCGTCAGGATTTCATGCGCGCTGCTGCGGCCAAGGGCCTTCATCCGCTCGTTCTGCAATTCCGCCACGCGCTACGCAACGCGCTTATTCCCGTGACAACGGTGGCAGGTCTTCACTTCGCAAATCTCCTGAGTGGCGCAGTGGTGGTGGAGACCGTTTTCAACTGGCCAGGGCTCGGCCGTCTGACCCTGGACTCGTTGATCGCCCGTGATTTCAATGTGCTGCTCGGGATTCTGCTTCTGTCGTCAATTATCGTGATCGGCACTAACGTCGTCATCGACTGCATTGTCATGTGGCTCGATCCCCGCATCGAGATTTAGCAGGTAGGCTGATGATCATGACGGATGTCATTGCTAATGAACCGGACAGTCCGATTCCTGCCTCCAGAAAGGATCCGATAAGATTTATGCCAACCAAACGACGCCCCCTGCCAGCCTGGCTGCGCGACCCGTTCCTTTGCTTCGCCGTGATCATCTTGCTCGGCATCATCTCCATTGCGATCGCAGCCAACCTGATCTATCCGACCGACCCGCTCGATATGGTGGCGCAGCCGCTGCTTTGGCCCGGACAAGACATGGATTATCCGCTCGGGACGGATGCGCTGGGACGTGATGTCGCCGCTGGCATCGTCCACGGTGCCCGCGTCTCCCTACTGGTTGGGTTCTTCGCGGCGCTCATCGGCCTCGTAATCGGCACCACGATCGGCGCGCTCGCGGGCTATTTTGGTGGCATCGTCGACAATGTTCTGGTTCGACTGACCGAGTTGTTCCAGACGATTCCGCCGACCTTGCTGGTCATCGTCATTCTCGCAATCGGCGACCCATCGGTGTTCCTAATTGTCCTCTCGATCGGGATTGCCTCCTGGCCGATGATTGCCCGGCTTGCGCGCTCCCAGTTCATGGCATTGCGTGAAGCCGATTTCGTCATGGCCTCGCGCAGCCTTGGCTATGGTACCTCGCGCATCATTGTTCGGGAAATCCTGCCGAATGCCCTCCCGACAATCGTGGTTGCGACATCGGTGCTGGTCGCGAACGGCATTCTCGCGGAAGCCGGTTTGTCCTTCCTCAATCTTGGCGACCCCAATCGTGTGAGCTGGGGCAGCCTGATCGGCAACGGCCGCTCGATGCTGCGGGATGAATGGTATCTGTCGGCGTTACCCGGCGTTGCCATTGTCCTCACCGTCCTGTCCATCAACATCATCGGCGACCGTTTGACCGACATCCTCAATCCGCGATCGGGCAGCACCCGATGACATTCTCGGATCGACAGAATCCTGTCCTTGAAGTTCGCGATCTTCAGGTCGGTTTTCCAAACAGTATCGCAGTGCAGGGAGTAAGCTTTGCCATCGCACAGGGAGAGACCATGGCGCTGGTTGGCGAATCCGGCTGCGGTAAGTCCCTGACGGCGTTCTCTATTCTGCGATTGCTGCCGCCGACTGCCTCGATCATCGGCGGACAAGTGCTATTCGACGGGCTCGATCTCGCCACAGTATCGGCGCGGAAGCTGCGCCAGATCCGCGGCAAGGGAATCTCGATCGTCCTCCAGGAGCCAATGACATCCTTGAACCCCGTTCTCACCATCGGCACCCAGATTTGCGAGGTCATTCTGCGGCACGAAAAGCAGTCGCGTCGCAAAGCCAAGGATCGCGTGATCGAATTGCTCGACCTGGTCGGCATTTCCGAGCCACATCGCCGCTACGACCAAATTCCTCATAATTTTTCCGGCGGAATGAGGCAGCGAGTAATGATCGCGATGGCTGTCGCATGCAATCCGCAGCTGCTGATCGCTGACGAGCCCACTACGGCGCTCGACGTCACCATCCAAGCTCAGGTGATGGATCTATTAGACCGCCTGCGACGCCAACTCTCGATGGCGGTGCTGCTGATCACTCACGATCTGGGCGCGGTGGCGCAATGGGCCGACCGGGTGGCCGTCATGTATGCTGGTCGGATTGTCGAACAAGCCTCAGTCAGTGAGTTTTTCGCTGGCCCGAAGCATCCTTATTCCCAAGGCCTGCTCAGCTCGGCTGCCGGCGACGGCTCACATTATACAAACCAGCGCCTCACCGAAATCAAAGGCTCGATAGCCTCGGCGGCCGGCGAGTCAGGTTGTTCGTTTGCTCCCCGATGCCCCGCCGCAGTCGCTTCCTGCCGCGCTGCCCCCCCTACGCTCGAAACGATCGGTCCAGGCACCGTTCGCACTGGATGGTCGGTTGCGTGCAGTCAGCTTCAAGTCCCGGGAGATAAACGTGATTCCGCTGCTTTCGATTGAGAACTTGCGCACCAGCTATACTTCCCAGGGACACACCCTGCATGCGGTGGATGGCGTCTCCCTCGAGGTCCGAGAGCACGAGACGGTCGGGTTGGTCGGCGAATCCGGTTGCGGAAAATCGACACTCGGCAAGACCATCGTCCGGTTGCTGCGCCCGAGCGAAGGCGCGATACGTCTCAACGGCGAAGACATCAGTCAGCTTAAAGAGAGGTCACTGCGAACCGCGCGTCGCACCGTTCAGATGGTTTTTCAAGATCCCTTCGGATCGCTCAATCCGCGCCAGCGCATCGGCACCATCCTTGATACGCCACTCAAGGTTCATGGCATCAATGATGCCAAAGAGCGTCTAAGACGAACTCTTGAGATCACGAACAAAATCAGTATTCCGCAGGACGCCTTGCAGCGCTATCCGCACGAATTCTCTGGCGGGCAGCGCCAGCGAATCGGAATCGCCAGAGCACTAATCCTGCGACCCCGGCTCCTCGTCTGCGACGAACCCGTATCCGCGCTGGATTTGTCCATACAGGCGCAAATTCTCAATCTGCTGGTTGACCTCAAGAAAGATCTCGGCCTCTCTTATCTGTTCATCTCACACGATTTGTCCGTTGTACGCTATTTTGCCGACCGCGTGCTCGTGATGTATCTCGGCCGCATCGTCGAAAGCGCAGACCACGTTACATTGTGGCGTAACCCGCGCCACCCCTATACTCGCGCGCTGTTGGCGTCGATTCCATCATTAAAGTTAGGCAAAAAGCCTGTGAACGTCTTGCCGGGAGAGGTGGGACAGGGTGTGCCTGAGCGCGGATGCCGGTTCAGAGCACGGTGTCCCGTGGCAGTCCAACAGTGCGAAACCTGCGATCCGCCCCTGCGAAAGCTCCCGGATGGCAACGCGGTCGCCTGTCATCTCGCCTAAGGGCAAAAAGTCCAATACCGGAAAAACGCGCGCGGCGCCAGTAACAACGAAGAGCAGTTGCAGCAATGACCAGTACACCAACTATCAGTTTCGAATTGAACCGGGCCGATCTGCGGGCGCGCCGCAATGCCAAATGGAGTCAGTATGGTCCAGATGTCCTACCGGCCTTCGTCGCCGACATGGATTTTTCGGTTGCGGCGCCAATCCAAACAGCGATCGAGCGAATCGTTAGGGATCGGGACTATGGCTATCCAATGCGCGAAGGCAATAAGGCAGAGTTGATCGTCGCCAAATCCTTCGCCAGACGAATGAAAGCCCTGTACGACTGGGATCTCTCGCCGGACCTCGTCTTGCCCGTGGCAGATCTGGTTCAGGGAACCTATGCTCCGATCCTCGCGTTCTCGGATCCTGGCGACAGCATCATTCTGCAAGTCCCGAGTTACCCGCCGTTTCGCGACGCCATTAACGGCACAGAACGCAGGCTGCTTCCTCTGCCTATGCGCGACGATGGGACACGTTACGCTTTCGACATGAGCGAACTTGAGACGCTGGTGGAAGAAGGGACTCGCATCTTCGTACTCTGCAATCCGCAAAATCCGACAGGACGCGTCTTCCGACGCGACGAACTTCTATCGCTCGCTCAATTCGCAATCGCTCACGATCTTATTGTGATCTCCGACGAGATTCATTCCGATCTGGTTTACCCGGGGCAACAGCACGTACCGTTTGCATCTCTAGGATCAGAAATAGCTTCCCGTACCATTACCCTCAACTCGGCGACTAAAAGTTTCAATATTCCGGGCCTCCGTTGCGCGCTTATTGCATTTGGCAGCGAAGACCTGCGCGAACGGTTTGAAAAACGCATTCCGCTGAGACTAGCCGGTCAGGGCAATATAATCGGCGTCGATGCGACGGTCGCCGCTTGGAACGAATGCCAGCCCTGGCTTGACGCGGTCATGGATCATCTTCTCAAGGCGCGCAACCGAATAAAGGCCGTGCTCAAGGCGGAAGTCCCGGAAATCCACCTCCATGCGCCAGAAGCGACCTATCTCGCTTGGCTTGATTGCAGCAAGCTCAAGCTGTCAACCTCGGCGTTTCAGTTCTTTCTGGATAAGGCGCGGATCGGCTTCAGCCCCGGCGAGAGTTTCGACCCGAATTGTGCATCGTTCGTGAGGTTCAACTTTGCAACCTCGACGCCGATTCTCGACGAGATTCTGGATCGCATTATTATTGCAGCGAGGCAGAGTGACAGCTGACAACTCTCGCAAGAGAGCTCCGCCGAAGTCTGATTGGATCACTCCGGTGCGGCCAGTCGTTGCATTGCATCCATTCGGCGTTTCGAGGCCCAGAGGTTCACACGCAGCGTAATCGCTCCGGGAGTTTGACCGTCGTTACTCTCGGCTTCAACAGTGAATGTCGTCGCCACACTATCCGTCGCCGGCGCAATCGGGACGACCACAACGGGAAGCACCGTCACGATTGAAGGCATGTTTTGATGCGGTCCAGAGACGCCTGTTAAAGGGCCTCGTCGTACAGCAGGTTCAGATCTCGATATCGCCTGGGCACCTCAAAGGGGCGCCGCAGGATTGCACCAGGCCGATCCGAATCACGACTCGCCGAACGCACCGACTTAGTCATTTGGGGCGCCTGATCGCCATCGCGTGTCCGGAAAGGTGGGGCGAATATGACGTATCTTGAATACTGGCCGGAGATATCCTTGGGGAAACACTTGCGGCCCTTGTTAGAGATTTCCCCATGCAAGCCAGTCGACGTATCGACTTCTATCGCCCTCCGCCACGTTAAAAGCGATTTCGAACGGCGCATTCAAATCGCTTTCTCGGTCGTTCCCAGTAAAGTTCAGAAATTCTGCCGCGTTCGTGGACCGCGAGGACCGCGGCATCGTCGTGCTCGTCCAGGGCAGGCATGCCGATGGCGGGGAAGTCGGCTTGTGGGTGGTGCGCTCCCTCGCCGCCAGCGCTCGCAGCATTCAAGGCCCCTATCGAAACTCCAAGCCAGCCACGGTTCACATGGAGCAATGGATCGCTTCCGGCGAGGCTGGCGACGGCTTGGGAATCGAGAGCTGGCGCATCCACGACGAGGCGGGTCACGGCCTCACAATGTATCTGCACTACCGGGCAGGGATGCCGGTCCAAAGCACATCTCACATGACGATGCGAGGCGGGCCCGATCCGGCCTTCAGACGGATCTATCACACGGACAAGGGAGCGGACGTTGTCAGAAGTCTCCCCATGGCGGTCAATAGCGTCCAGGAGTTTCGCTTTAGGAGCACGCTGGAGGAGTTTGCCGAGGTCTTCGACGGAAACGAGAACCTAGTCAGCATCGCAGTCGAGCCCTGGTATATGCGGCGGGTGCTGGTCCCGGCGAGCGAAGAGTAGATACCCGCACGAGGGCCGCCCGCTGAGGGACGGCGACCCGCGTATTCCAGACGTCGGATTTGGTCTCGACCGCCTCTATGGTGTTCCCAGATAGCTCACTGTTACCCAGCAATATCTTTATTGGACCGTGCGTGCCCGTCCAGAGCCTAGGGACGGTATGATTTCTTGCAAGTCTTCGCGGAGAGACCTGAGACGACGAAATCAAGAGCCACAATCCACACGCCAACGAGATTTCTAAGTTCGTCCGAGAGTGTTTTCATACCGTCAACTTGTCCGCAGAAGAGTCCTGACCACAGCCCCAGCTGGCAGGCCGCGTTTCACGGCTTCGATTCCGGGCGCCGTTTGGACGACGAAGATTGACGACGCACTGCAAAAGCTCCCGAGACCGCCACCCTAGCAGCCCGGCAAACTGTGCAAACGTCGCGTGCTGCTCGCTACGCATCGGTAACGCTCAATCGAGACGGTTACGTCTAGAGACTGAGCTTGAGCCGGCCGCCCGCCGACCGCGAACAGCAAGTTACGATTTTGGTCGTGCGCTCGTGATCGAAGAGTACCGTATCCCGATGAAGCGGGACGCCATCTAACACATCGACAACGCATGTTCCGCAAACGCCCTGCCGACAGAGAAAGGGCACATCGAGGCCAGCGCGCCGCATGGCGTCGAGGATCGTGTCCTGAGACGAAACCTGGATGATCTGCCCCGTGTCAGCAATCTCGATCTCGAACGTCCGATTTTCCGTTTGCGGGCCGGTGCCGAAGCTTTCGGTGTGGAGGCGACCCACGGGCCAACCCGCACAGGCCTTGATGACCAGCGCCATTAGCCCGGTGGGACCGCAGAAATAGAGATGCGCCCCCGACGCCAGTGTCTTCGCCCCCAGGCCTTCCACGTCTAGGCGGCGAGCCGGGTCCCCGCCGCTGACATGGACCGTTGTATGCCGGGCGTACGTGTCTTGCCGAAGCACGGGTAGAAAGGCAGCTCCCGCTTCATCGTGGACGCAGTAATGCAAACACCAAGCGGCGCGGCGACGAGCCAGCGTCCGGATCATCGACAGGATCGGCGTGATGCCGATGCCACCGGCGATAAAGACGTGCGCCGAAGCATCGTCCGCAATCTCGAAGGTGTTGCGCGGTGGGGATATCATCAGGACATCGTCACGGCCTACGGTGTCGTGCAATTCCTGCGACCCGCCACGACCATCTGCATCGCGCTTGACGGCGATAACGTATTCCTGATCGCCAGCCGGGTCGTTGACGAGTGAATATTGCCGAACGATGCCGGATTGGAGAAACACGTCGATATGAGCGCCGGATGTAAAGGCTGGGAGTCTCACACCGTCCCCCCCGACGAGCCGATACGACCGGATGCCCGTCGCCTCAGTTCGTATTTCCGCGACCCGTGCGTTGATCTGTTCGACACCCGTCGTCATCAACGCGCGACTCCGGATCCCATCGCTGTCATCGCTTGTGCCCACAAAGCTCATCGCTCAAGCAGACTAGATTTTGCAACACGATTCACTTCGAATGACGTCATTTGAAGACGATTGTCTTACCGCTAACGCCGCTTTGGCGCGGCGGCTACTGCCAGCGGCGACGTGATGTCGGCGAATGATTGAGCCAGTGACGTTTGCACATCGATTACCGTCGGCTTGTTCGCACTCACGGCCTCCTGCAATGCTGACGCAAGCTCGGCTGGATCGGTCACACGCACGCCACGGCACCCCATGGAGCGAGCGATAGCGGCATAATCGAAGTCCTTGAATTCCGTCGCCACCGGCCCGTGGCCATGCAAGACCCAGCCAAGCGCCATATTGTTGAGCACCACGGTGATGATCGGAATGTCTTCTTCGATAGCTGTCATCAGTCCGTTCATTGTCATGGAGAAGCCGCCATCACCACACACCGCCACGACCGTCCGCTCGGGATGAACCAGCTTGGCCCCAAGTGCTGCGGGAATGGCAAAGCCCATCGGCCCCGAGCCTGCCGCCTGCAGGAAGCCGCCGGCCTGTTTCGTTTGATACCAGTGCGTCATCATGATGCGGTTTTCGCCGGCGTCGCATGTAACGATCGTATTGTCCGGCAGCGCGCGCATCATCTCACCGATTATGCGCTGCGGCAGGATTGGCGCGTCTTCTGCGAAATAGCCCGGCTGATCGAAATATCCTTTCTCCTTGCGCCATTTGGCAACGCGCCGTTCGCCGGCCTCTTTGCGGCCGGCTGAATCGATAGCCTCGCGCAGTTGCAGAAGCACCTGTCCGGCATCGCCAACAAGAACGTGCTCGGCCGGGAAAGTCCAAGATGCATTGCGCGGCTCTATGTCGATTTGAATGAAGGTCTGCCGCGTTGGATCCAAAAGATCCCGATTTTCCCAAGCGGTGTCGCTCGGCCCAAGCTTCGTGCCGACCGCTAACACCAGATCGGCTTCGCCAACGCAGGCGTTTGCCGCTTCGGTGCCGAATGTACCGAATACCCCGAGCGCTAACGGATGCGTCTCCGCGAAGATACCCTTGCCTGCGGCCGTCGTCACGACGGGCAAGCCCGCGGCTTCAGCCAGCGCGACCAAGGGCTTGTAAGCCTGCGCAATGCGCACGCCGTTACCAGCAACAATCACCGGCCGTTTGGCGGCTTGCAGTGCTTTGGCCGCGGCAGCAACACGGGTTATGTCTGCGGGGGGCGGCGCAGGCGGCAAATAATATCGGGTCGGATAGAGACATGGGTGGGAATCCGGCTTAACCGGTCCCAAAGACTCCTGTGCAAAGAGGATGGCAACCGGACCCGGCTGACCGGATACCGCATGCTTGATCGCAAGCTGAGTCGCCTGTACTGCGGCTACGGGCTCGTGGGCCTGCATCACTTGCTTGGTCACGGCACCGAACGCACGCCGCGCGTCCCAGCTTCCGTAATCACCTGTCGCCTGCTGATAGGGCGCGTGCAGATGAAACAGCGGCGCATCGGAGAAGTCAGTCAACAGCAGCATTGGCGAGCTGGAAAGATACGCCTCGATGATACCGATCATGCCATTACCGAGTACCCAGGGCCCTTGGCCAATCATGACGCCTGGTCGACGTGTCAGCCTGCCATAAACCTCGGCCATGACGGCTGCGAGCGATTCCTCGCGCACGAGTACCATGCGAAGGGAGTTCTTATGCTTGCCAAAACTGGAAACGATACGGGCCGTGTGACCGCCGGAGATGCCGAAGACATATTCGATACCGGCCTCCTGCAAGACGCGCCCGATCAAGGTAGTCGAGTGTTCTTCCTCGGACAGCATACGTTCGACAGTCATTCCGCTTTCCTCCTTTTTGTTCGTGGCAGCTCGAAAGAGATCGAGCGGCTCTCGCTAAATTTTGTCGACAAGAAGTTCTTGCCGAACGGCTTCCCGGCCGGATTTTGATCTCTAAGGGAGCTAACCTGCCGCGCGTTGCGGTAGATATTGACCAACACTTGCATTCCTGAATTAGGACGTCCAATATTATTGAAGACACCATTTGAGTATAGAAATGCTATGAAACCGCTCCCACTCGATTGTTCAATGCGCGACCTTCGAGCCTTTATGGTTCTTGCCGAAGAACTTCACTTCGGTGAGGCCGCCAAGCGGCTCGGCGTCGCTCAGCCGCCGCTTAGCCAAACGATCAAGCGGCTCGAGACAAAACTCGGTTGCGCGCTGTTCGAGCGTCATACGAGGCGGACGGACCTGACCGAGGCAGGCAGGGCCTTAAGGGAAGCGACGGCGAGAATCATGGATGAATTGGGCCGAGCCGTGAGCGACGTCAGACGACTTGATGCTGGCGAGAGCGGGTCGCTGGCGGTCGGTTTTCCTACCACGGTCGCTGTCACCATCCTGCCGAAGATCTTGCGGGATTTCCGCAACCGGAATCCGAAGATAGAACTGAGACTCTATGAGGTGCCTAGCATGGAGCAAGTCGAGCGAATTCGCGCGGGCTCACTCGATCTTGGCTTTGTCAACGAACCGATTGTCAGACCCGAACTGCAGTCGGTCAGTGTGCAAGTCGAACCGTTCGACCTGCTGCTACCCGCGAAACACAAACTGCTGCGACGTCGCGGCCCAATCCCAGTGGAGGCTCTATCCGGTGAAGGTTTCATAATGTTCCCCCGCAAGCTCGGTTCCGCGTTCAACGATCGGATCCTCGAAATATGCCAGGCAGGGAATTTCACGCCGCGCGTAGTGCAGGAGGCGCTTACCTGGAGCACGATTGCTGCCCTGGTCGATGCCAACATTGGCGTGTCTCTCGTGCCGAGCAGCCTACGTCGCCTGCGCGTTGGCAACGTGGTGTACCGCAGCATCTCCCCATGTGCAGTCCAAACCTTCACGTCAGTGGTGTGGCGAACGGAGAACCGTCGACCAGCACTGCTGAGATTTGTTGAAGCGGTGAAGATGGCCGGATGACCAAGTGTCCAGACCAGGCCGACGAGCGCCTGCTACGTCGTCGCCTTTCAGCCGCGTGGCGCGCGCCGGGCCCCGACTAGCCGTGTTTGACCGCTACAGTCTTCAGCGAGGCACAACCGAAGAGTGCAGCGAAGCCTTTTTCACGGCCGTGGCCAGAGCCTTTCATCCCTCCGAATGGCAATTCTACTCCGCCGCCGGCGCCGAAATTGTTGATGAGAACCTGGCCCGATTTGAGCTTACGTGACAATCGCATGCCACGCCCGAGATCTCTGGTCCACACACCGGAAACCAGGCCGTACGGCGTACCGTTCGCGACACGCAGGGCGTCCGCCTCATCGCGCACACGAATCGCCACCAACATGGGGCCAAAGATTTCTTCTTGGGCGAGCACGTGATCGGGCGGCACGTCGCCGATCAGCACGGGTTTCACGTAATAGCCGCCCTCGGGCGCGTTTGAAGCTATGGTGCCAGCACCGATGGTGGGAAGCCGGTGGCGTTCGGCGAGGTCAATGTATCTTTTCACTCGCGTCAACTGCTGGGCGTTTATCAGTGGGCCGAGATCGAGATTCCGGTCGGAGGGACCCTCTTGCAGGGCTGAGAATCGGGCGGAGAGATTGGCAGTGAAATTGTCGTAGACAGAGTCTTCGATCAACACGCGGGAGCCGGCGGCACAAGTCTGACCGCAGTTCTGGATGATTGCATTTACGACGGTCGCCGCTGCGGTATCGAGATCGGCATCAGCGAAGACCAACTGTGGGCTCTTACCGCCAAGCTCTAGCGTCACAGGAATGCGGTTGACGGCGGCGGCCTGCTGTACCAGCGTGCCTACCTCTGGTGAGCCCGTGAAGCTGATATGACCGACCCCGGGATGCGCCGCAAGAGCCGCGCCCGCTTCCTCTCCAACGCCCGTGACGACATTGAACGCGCCAGGCGGGAAGTCCGCCTCCTCGGCCAGCCTTGCGAGAGCGAGGGCCGTCAGAGAAGCATCCTCCGCGGGCTTCACCACGCAGGCGTTGCCCATAGCCAAAGCAGGACCGACGGAGCGACCGATGATTTGCATCGGATAATTCCAGGGGATGATGTGGCCGGTGACGCCGTGCGGCTCCCAATGAGTAAAGACTGTGAAGCCTTGTTCATAGGGGATGGTATCGCCATGAACCTTGTCAGCGGCCCCTCCGTAAAATTCGAAGTAGCGGGCACAGGCAATGGCGTCGGCGCGACCTTGGCGCAGCGGCTTGCCGACATCTTGGCTCTCCATGCGTGCAAGCTCCTCAGTGTCGCGCTGAATGAGCTGGCAGAGGCGAGTTAGCAGGCGACCACGCTCGGTGGCGGAAAGTCGGCCCCATTCGCCATCGAGCGCGGATTGGGCCGCGGTGACGGCTGCAGATATATCAGCAGGCGTACCGCGGGCGATGCGGGCGACGGAAACGCCGTCTGAGGGGTCGATCACCGGCAACGTGGAAGTTGGCGCGCGCCAGGTGCCGCCGATGAAATGTCCATGGACTTGCATTGCCGTGTTTTCTCCGAAGAATTAATGACGCGAGTCTTGATGCCGGTCGCCTTTGGACGTCCTGGCGGACGATCGGCCAGTAGAAGCCCAGGCGTGAACGCGCACTCGGCCGGGAGCCGAGCTACACGTTCGTATTCGTCATGCGTGTTGTCGAAAAATCGGCGGTTCGATAGGCATCGAGGCGGGACAGGATGACGCCGCGCTTTTATACCGGCGGCTGCACATCTTCCGGAATTGGACAGACGTACCCCTCCGGACCGACACGCCTGGCCAGATCCGCCTTGGCGCTCGCAATGAGGGACGGGTCAAGCAAGGCCTCAGCCGCGACGCCCGCCATCGCCTTGGCCGCGGTCACCATTCCTTTGTGCGCTTGGCTCGATTTGCCCTGCGCCGTTGCCTGCCAGGTGTGTGCCTGGGTGCCGATGGCCCAGGTCGCGACACGCGCCCACACCGTGGGCACGACCCAGCTCACGTCCCCCACGTCGGTCGAACCGTTCAGCGAGGCCGCCTCGCACTCCAACGGAATGACCCCGTCGTGCAGGGCAAGCGCACGCTCCGGTGGCAGCCCGACGCGGCGGAAGGACGCCTCTATATCAGCATCGGTCAGGGTCTTGCGGATAGCTTCGGCGTAGCCCCTGTCAGCATCGTCGAATGAAGGTGGCCCGACGCGGCTCAGGTTACGGTGCATTGCCTCTTCAAGGGGCGTATTGGCCACAAGGTTGGACATGCCGCTCAAGACCTTGTCCTTCACAGTAGTCTCGGTCATCAGAGCGGCGCCGGCGGCGACTTGCCGGACGCGGCGCAGCAGCGACCACATGTCCCGCAACTCGGCCGCGCGCACCACGTAGCGGAGCGTAGCCGTCGCTTGCACGACGTTCGCCGCGATCCCGCCCGCGTCGAGATAGGCGTAGTGGATGCGCGCGTCCGTAGGCATGTGCTCGCGCATGTAGTTGACGCCGATGTTCATCAGCTCGGCGGCATCGAGCGCGCTCCGTCCGAGATGAGGGGCTGCGGACGCATGGCTGGCGCGCCCGGTAAAGGTGAAGTCAACGAACGTGTTGGCAAGGGATTGGGCGGCGATGACAGATGTGAAGGTGCCAGGATGCCAAGTGATGGCGATGTCGACGTCGTCGAAGACACCCGCACGCACCATGAAGCCCTTGGCCGCGCCACCTTCCTCGGCCGGACAGCCGTAATAGCGAATGCGCCCTTTGACGCCATTGGCCTCAAGATAGTGCCGGATGGCAACCGCCGCCAAAAGCGCGCCAGCCCCCAGAAGATTGTGGCCACAGCCGTGCCCCGAGCCGCCCGGAGCAAGCGGCACCGGTTCAGCAACGCCGGCCTGCTGGCTGAGACCAGGCAGCGCATCGTACTCTCCAAGAACCGCGATGACCGGGCCCCCGTCTCCGGCTTCGCCCATGACGGCAGTCGGCATCCCCGCGACATTGTCGGTAATGCGGAAACCGTGACGTCGCAGCTCGGCGGTGTGCGCAGCTACCGCCTTATGCTCTTCGAAGAGGAGCTCCGGGGTATCCCATATCTGCTCGCTTAGCTGCGTGAGCGCCGGGCTGTGGTCGTCGACATGTTGCCATACTTGCTCGTAATTTCTCTGCATCTGACTTAGCCTTCTCTGAACTCGAGTATCATGCCCGCCGTCGCATCGCCGAGGGGCACGACGCCTCCGGGCGAACTCCTAATGGTGGCGACGCCGTTGCGATCAAGGATCGCAGTAGCCGCCGGCAACGATGCGACCGCGACCGTCGCGCCGATCAGGCAGCCCGCGCGCGGAACGATAGGCAGCGCAGCGCCGGGGTAACGGGCGGCGGCGCCAGCGGGGGACAGGATGTGAAACATCGCGGATCCCCAACGTGCCGCAAAGCCCTCGGCAGTCACCTCCACCCTATCCGGCCCAACGAGCCGCGCATGGTCCGCGGCAAGCGACTCGGGCCGCGGATGCACCATCACGACCTCGGTCACGCCCAACGCACCGTTCGGATGCTCCATCCACTCGGGCCGATACACCAGCGATCGCGTCAGGTGACCGCAACTGAAAAGAGCGGGAAGTCCCGGCGCATCATCAGGGAAGCGCTGATTACGCCACGATGCGCGTCGCGGTCCATCTGGCGTGTCTACGGTGCGGCCACCTTCCGAGAGAGGCGGCGGATCGAAGCCGAGCGAAACTAGCTCCTTATGAACGGCAGAGCTGTCTGTCGGTCGTAGCCCGACGATGGCAGGACCCTCGTAACCGGGCGGAAGATACGCGAAGCGCGACGCCGCGCTGGTTTCCGGCGGGAAGTAGAGTAGCTCGATATAGTTTTCGGCAAACACCGCCGTATGATTCTGGGTGGGAAGCGGCGGCGCATGGAAACCACGCGGTGTAACGCGGAATCCAAGTGCTTCGAACCCAGCTTGCGCGCGGTCGATGTCCTGAACGAGCACGACGAGATGGTCGAGCCCGATTATTGATGTCAGCGGCATCTTGCTAAACGGCCTTCTGTTGCTTCTGCCTCTTTCTCTCGGCAAAGACCATGTCGAGGAGGTAGTTCTCGAAGCTGCGAATGGAGGCCTCGCGGTGAGAGAAGCGACCGATCTTGCGGAAGCGGGTAGCAAGGCCCCGCTGGACATCGAGAGCGATCTGGTTGTCCTCCTCCAGGACCGTCGTCGTGGTGGGATAGTAGTCCGCCGCGGCCAGTTCCTTGAAGTTCGGCAGCTCGATCGTGCTTTTGGGAAAGCACCAAGTCATCGCGACGCGAGTCCGCGTCAATGTCTCCGGGTACATCGTCATGTACTTGACGGTAGTTGGCGACAGGATGAGCTCGAAGGTCGGGCGCAGATGCACTTGATAGACGCCCGCCTTCTGCGCGTCGGACAATCCCTCGATAACGGGCAGCGGAACACCCGACGGCGCCGACAGATAATATTTGTTATACCAACAATCAAATGGCCCGGATGCCGATACGACCTCCATCAGATAGGGATTGGAAGGAGCCATATGTTTGCCGTGAATGAATTCGACGTGATATTCGTCGAGCGAATTCTCGGCATAGACTTTCCAATTACAATCCACCATGAATTCCACAGTGTACGTCGATTGGAGGTCCTCGCCCCGGTAGTTCCGCGCGAGTTCCGGCAAGTCTCCCAGCCAAGTGAGCAACGGCGGCGCCTCTGGGTCGAAATTGATGAAGATGAACCCTCCCCAGGTCTCGAGCCGAATGTTGACGAGCCCATGCTCTTCGGGCGTGAATTTAATTGTTTCCATCGGACGATGGCGCCCGGGCGTGGCCACGAGGCGGCCCGACAAATCGTAGGTCCATCCGTGATAAGGGCAGACGATGGCGCGGCAGCTGCCGGCACCCTTGAGCAGGGTAGCAGCGCGATGGCGACACACCGGCAGCACGGCGCGAAGTTCATTCTTTTCGTTACGGATGACGGACACGAGTTCGCCGCCGATGTCCACCGTGAAGTAGTCGCCCGGGTTCTTCACCTGCTCTACGCGGCCGATGCAATTCCACTCGCGGAAGAAGATTCCGCGCATCTCCGCCTCGAACCACTCTGGCGACGAATAGACGAAGCCCGGCAGGTTTGATGCCTCCTGCAACGGCCGGCGGGTCTCGGCAAAAAGACTTTCTCGAAAACTATCTGCGTTCGATTCCATAGAACTGCCTCGTCAAGTATGATAGCCGCGACCTCAAGTCGACGACCCTGTTCGGGCAGGAAGGTCACAACTCACGATTAGGAAGTCCAATACAATTAGAAGCTGCAATATATATGAACTTTGATATATATGAATCGTGATGCAGTTCACCTACATGGGCGTATGTCACTCGCTCAAAAATGAGACTCGCGCACCCTTGGCGCCGCCAGAACGCACGCGAGCGAGCCGCAGCCATTGTCCTCGCCCCGATTGGCGCCATCAGTTCCAAGTCTACGGCGTCGGTGACACGCGCTCTGTGCCATCGCCGTCATTGAATCACGGAGGCTGTATCACGGAAGCGTCTAACCAGGGCCCCGCCCTCGAGATCGCTGGCCACGACGACGAGATGGTCGAGCGTGCCAATTCGAGACTCTGGTATTCCCCCGCGCGCCCGCATCACCTCCTCCCTCCAAAGAACAGCTGCTGCAGATCCTGCTCATTGCCGAGGATGCCAGAGATCAGAGAGATCTCAGCACGGCGTCGACAAATCGTCGAAGGTCCCTCACCTTCCCATCTCAATCCGCAAAGACAAGCGGGATTGCGGATGATCATCGAAAGGGGTGAATCTTGCTTGTCGTTGTTGCAAGAACGGCCGCGCTTGCCGGAGAACGCTGACATGTCTCTTGTCGCCGGTCGGCATGTGGTCGGAAATGAGGGCAGCGTCGCCTTTGCGCACCTTTGAGAGCTACGGCCATCGGCCGGGCTCGGCGATGCGTCATGCAGCACTCTGTTGCGGAGTCGACAGCGCACCGCTCGCATCGACGCGACATGCAGCATATGTCCGCGGCGGCATGGCGCACGCAGAGCGCGTCTTCAATCAGCTACTTTGGCACGGGAGAGCCGTGGTGCTGTGCAATCAACCATTGACCGTCAGTCTTCATCATTGCGAACGTCAGGCGGTAACTAAGCAGGGTGCCATCCTTGAGGGTGAAATCTACAAATCCCGAGGTGAGCAACACATTCCGCCCCACCGCGATGGTGTGTTGATCACCCATTTTTACCCTGGTTCCCGCCGGAAGCTTGTTGAAATAGGTGCGCGCGCCTTCGGAGCCAGCGAATAGCTGCGCGGTCGATCCAAACAAGAGCGAATCTTCGGTGTAGAGAGCGACGATCTCGTCGACGTCGCCCGAATTGTAGACCTGCTCCCACTGAGCCCAAACCGCGGCAGCATCCTCAACCGGAGCAGCCCTCGCGGGTCCTGTTGAAAATAGAAATGACCCGAGCGAAATGCTGCTGACAAGATCATAGACCACGCTCTCATCCCTCAAATGCTCAAGACCAGACAAAACTTGTGAAGTAACCACCGCTGGGAGTCTTCACTGACGTTGTCGGGTGCCATAACGACGCCGCACGATAAGATTCTGCCAATACGTGCGGTTTTAGGCCTGACCAGGCGCCGTCGACCCATAGCTCGCGTCTACTTCTCCCAACCGATAATCAAGCCAGTTCAAGCTGCTGTAGCTCGACTCTTCCTACATCCTCGGCTCCAACGTCATCGACTACTAGAACGGCCCCTTCGAGCGATAGATACAGGTCAATGGCTTCTCCAGGATCAGGGATTTTAATTCCATAAGGAAAGCGACCTACAATGTGTGTTTCCGAGTTGATCAGAAAGATGACTTCCGTCTCGTGCCCGAGATATGCCACGTCCACGACTCGAGCAGGAAGGTTGGGCATTCCAGGCTCGGGTTGCAGGCGCACGTTATGCGGCGGCAAAGCAAGGCAGGTACGCGTCCCGCTGCCGAACGCGGTTGCGCGCACAACGACCTCCCCGCCCCCAATCTGAATGCGCGCGTGGCCGGAATCAGCCGCAGTGGCATTCGCTATCGGAAGAATGTTGTGGCCAGAGAAAAAGCGACCAACAAAGGCCGAAGTAGGTGCCCTGAACAACTCGGTCGGCGGGCCGACGGCAACTAGGTGCCCGCCACGAAGGATGGCGACGCGATCCGAGAGTGCGAGCGCCTCGTCACGATCATGGGTCACGTACAGGATGGTCGTTCCGAGCTCCCTGTGAATCCGCCGAATCTCGGCCTTCATCTCGCCTCTGATCTCGCGATCAAGCGCGGAAAGAGGTTCGTCCATAAGCAACAACGGTGGTTCGAATGATAGGACACGAGCCAAAGCCGCTCTTTGCTGCTGCCCTCCGGACAACTGGCGCGGCCTCTTCGCTTCGTGACCGTTTAGCCTCACTAAGTCGAGAACCTCCGCGACGCGCTCGCGCCGACGGGCCGGGTCCCAGCCACGCAGCTTGAGCGGATAACCAACATTTTCGGCAATCGTCATGTGCGGGAACAGGGCGTAGTTCTGGAACACCACGCCCAATTCGCGTTGACCCGGCGCCAATCGGGAGATGTCCTGGCCTCTCAGGAGGATCTGACCGGAAGTCGGCACTTGAAATCCTGCGATCAGCGAAAGAACCGTACTCTTGCCTGAGCCGCTTGGGCCCACCAGGGCGACGAGCTCACCGCTTCTCACCGAAAGGTTCACTCCCGCAAGTGCGACGCCTCGCCCATACTCCTTCGTTAGGGCCCGCAACTCCAAAAGTGGTTCGCTGTTCTGCTTCATCATGTCCATCTCATCATTGGAGTGGCCGACGGAGCAGTGAAGCTGCCGTGACCAGTAGAGCTGTCGCCGTCATCAGAATAGCCGAGATGGCCGCGATAGAAGGGTCCAGGCTGAACTGCATGGAATCGAATATCGCTTTGCTAAGTGTCGTAACGCCTGTTCCCCCAAGGAAGGACACGAGTACTGCATCATCAAAGCTGGTTAAGAAGGCGAAGATGAAGGCTGCGCCAAACGCAGGCAACAACAACCGAGCAGTGATGCCGGCGATCGCCCGTGGTCGTGTCGCGCCAAGACTCATGGCGATAAGTTCGTAGTCTTTCGGGATACGACGCAGCATCGTCAAAAGAGCAATGATCGTTACGGGGAGTGCGAGCACTGCGTGGGCCAAAACGAGGCCAAACATGCTGCCGATGAGCTGCAACTTCACGAAGACGAAGTAAAGGCCGACTGAATAGGAAGTCAGCGGGATGATCATCGGCCCAAGGCTAAGATATTCACAGCACCGGGACAGGAGGTCGTCTCGTCGAGCGATTGCGTACGCCGCGGGCGACGCGATGGTAAGGGCCAACGCCGCCGCGCACAATGCGACTTTGAACGAAACCCCGAGGGTACTCAGCCACAGGGGCGAAGACAAGACCATCCGATAGAGCGAGAGTCCCCAGTTCTGGGGCGGGAAATAAAGTATGGATTCATCGGAAAACGAAAGGACCAGCACTAGAACCGCCGGAAGCAACGAGGCGGCGACCGTCAACGCTTGCAGAAAGCGCACGAACACGATTGCGGCTTCACTAAACGCAAATGCGGCTCGTCTCATCCGAGTGCTCGCTTCAAGCTTTGGCCGCCCAGGAGCCAACTCGCCAAAACAACGATGAGACCGGCTACCGCTGTCAAAACGGCACTGTCCGTCGCTGCGCCAACGGTATCAAACCGCAGGAAAAGGTCGCCCTGAACGAGTGTGGAAATGTACGGCGTCTGAGCTCCTCCAAGGATGACGGGAGTGACGTAAAAGCCCAAGCAGATCACGAAAACGATCGTACCCGTCGCCAAGATGCCCACTAGCGACAAGGGGATGATGACGGAAGAAATCGCGCCGGCCCTGGTGGCGCCCAAGCTCTCGGCGGCTCGGACCAGATCGCTGTCGATAGTTGCGAAGGTCACAAACAGGGGCAATACGCCATAAGGGAGCATCGTATGCACCATGGCGATAATTACGGCCCAAGGCGTGTAGAGAAGGCCGACCGACTCCGACGTAAAGCGCAAAGTCTGGGCAGCTTCGCTCAATATGCCATGGCGGCCGAGAATGATCATAAAGGCATAGGTCTTGATGACGATGTTCATCCACAGTGGAGCGAGCACGGCCAACCAAATGATCGATTTCCACACCGTAGAACCGGGCATGCGGAGCGTCCAGGCAAGTGGAGCGGCGAGAATCACGGTCCCGAACGTCACGGTTAGACTAATCAGGACCGTGTATTCGAGGGCGCGCACATTTGCCGGAACTTGGAAGAAACTTGCGAACTGGCGAAACCCGCCCGCTTCCAATGGAAGCATTAGTATCTGCGAGATCGGAAAAACGACCAAGAGCAAAAGCAGAACGATCAGCGGCATTGAAAGAATTAGCGCGGAAGCGAATCCTAACTCCGGGTTCCAGCCGCCACTCGGTCTGTTGGCCACGAACCCTCGCCGGAGCCAGAAGGCTCGTATGTTCCTCGTTTCAGGCAAACTCGTAACTTCCTCGTTTAGGGACGAACCGTGCAGCCTTTGATCTCTCAATAATACACCAGCGCGTCCTCTCACCACCTAGCGCGCGGATGTGAATTCCTTCCATCGCAGGTCGATCTCGTTCTTGTGTTGCAAGTACCAGCTGTGATCCAGACGGACCTGACCGGCGAAGTGGGGAGGGTATTCAGGCAACCATTGCGCTATATCGGCAGGCAATAAATTGTACAGTTCCCCGTTGGGAAAGCCGTAACTCGTCCGCCCTGCGTATCGGGCCATGGCGTCGGGGTGGTTGACGATCCACTCCAGATACGCGAACCCAGCCTTTGCGTGAGGCGCCCCAGCCGCCACGGCCAGGAAGGACGGCTCGTAAACTGCCCCCTGCCAACTCACGTTGACGCGCATGCGGTCAGTCGGATGCATGGCGAGATTGCGAGCGCGACCATTCCATAACACGGCCATGCTCACCTCGCCGCTGCGGAAGATCTGCTCCGACTGGTCGCCCGATTGCCAAAAGACGCGAATATGAGGTCGAATTTCCTGAAGTTTGCGAAACGCCCTCTCGATATCCATGGGGAACACTTTGTCGGAGGGAACATCGTCTGCCTGAAGCGCCATCGCCATGGCGATAAGAGGATCACCAACATAGAGCGAGCGCTGTCCGGGAAAGCGGTCCACAGCGAAGAAGTCCTTTGGTGTCGTTGGACAAGCGGCTACCGCCTTGGCGTTGCAGGCGATCACATCACTGACCGTGGCATAGGCAACGCCGTAGTCAGTGACGCCATCGGGCATTTGCTTCGCAAGACGCGCTTTAACGTCGGGAGGCAGCTTCCAAAGTAGGCCTTGCTGCGAAAGCATCTCGGACTGGCTTCCAGTTAAGGCGTTGAGAACGTCCCACGCCGTTTTGCCCGCGGCTCGCTGAGCCTGTAATGCAGCTACCTGCTGACCGGGAGCCCCCAGCCATTGAACTTGGTTGCCGGCGGCCACGAACGGGTCGCTAAACAATTCCTGTCCGACGCTGTTCGAGATGCCGCCCCACCCAACAACGATCATCGGTCCCGTGGCATCCGGCGGAGGACTCCCGAGCTCCTCACCGGCAGCTTGCGTTAGGGTGTTCTGATACGCGCTGGTCAGCAGCAGTAGACAGACGAAACTTGCGACCCCGAACTTCATCTTCCCCTCCACGTTAGGCCCCGGCGCTACCGTCATCCTCTGTCATTGGGAAGTCAAATATAGATAATTTGCCACATTGATACGATATTTCGTATGATGCAGTTCAGCCTAACTTCGGGTCGGCGATCCCATTCGCCTAAGCCGCAACTGCCTTCGCAGTCGCCCGCTCACTCTTTTGCTACTGTAACTCTCGCTTCCGGCTGCGCGAACGGTCCGACCCGCGCGCATCTTTGACTACGGCAATCGAACCGGCCTCGTCTCCGCCGTCAAACAGCTAACCAGTATCCCAAACG
Organism: Bradyrhizobium ottawaense; assembly: GCF_900099825.1. Taxonomy (NCBI): domain Bacteria; kingdom Pseudomonadati; phylum Pseudomonadota; class Alphaproteobacteria; order Hyphomicrobiales; family Nitrobacteraceae; genus Bradyrhizobium; species Bradyrhizobium ottawaense. Next base: position 2,259,297 of record NZ_LT629693.1, read on the forward strand.
CCCAAGTGCAGCCTCGAAACAGGTCGCATAATAGGCGCGCGAAATGAAGGTTCAATCGGGACCTTTCGTCGGATTGATTCTGAGGAACCCCAGACGCTCTCTTGGGCACGGAACGATAGGTCCGATTGAGACAGCCGGCTCCGAAGCCTGTCTGGATCTGAAATGTTGCCCGGCCGTGCTGGGCTCAAAGCGGGATGATGCAGGTGAATGCCGCGACCATCGAGAAGAGCAATCCCGACAGTATCAGCAGCATGGCGACAGGCCGCCAGCCATAGGCACTGAGGCTCCGCCATGGCAGTGAGAGTCCTATAGCCGCCATCGCGCCGACGAGGCAAAATCGCGAAACGGACGCGGCCGCTCCGTTCAAGTTTCGTGGGACGAGTCCAAGAACGTTGGCGATCGCGAACAGGGTAAAGCAGATTAGGAACCAGGGTGGCCCTATCGTGGCATTGCGTTCACTAGATGCGCGCAGCGTCCATGAAGTCAAAAGAAGCGCCGGCGCGAGCATCGCCACGCGCAGCAATTTGGTCATCGTCGCGATATCACCGGTCGCCTGATCGATGCTGTACCCGGCGGCGACCGCGTGAACGACTTCGTGGATCGTGCCGCCGAGCAGATATCCGGCCGCCCCGGGATCGAGGTTCATCAGTTGTGTGAGCGGCGCGTAGGCCAGCATCGCTGCCATCGACAGCAGGCTGACGAGACCTATCGTCACCCCTGCATTGCGCTTGCCCTCATCATTCGGAGTTAGCGCGAGCGCAAAGGCGGCGGCGGCCGACGCGCCGCAGATTGCAACCGACGCGGCGAGCACGAGCGCCAACCTACGCTCGATCCCCATCACGGGACCGAGCAAGGACCCTATGAGCAGTATGGTCACAACGTCGACCGCGAGCGCGCCAATGCTTGCGGGGCTGAGGACGTGAAATGCTTCCGTGGAAATCTGCAGGCCAAGTAGCGCGACGCCGACGCGAAGCACATGTTTGCCTGCGAACTCGACGCCCGGAGTCCAGAGCACAGAAGGCACGCGAACCGAAGCTATCGCAGCACCTATGAGCAATGCCCAAACCACACCGCTGCCACCCCACGCCGCCGTCGCTGTCGAAATGGCGGCAAGGAAGGAGCACAACAGCAAACCCGGAAGTACTTGGCCCGCGCGGGTGCTGGCGGCCCACATTCGCAACGGCAGGAAGATCATCTCGCACTAACCTCTGGGCATTAAGATCATCGCCGTCACCCGCACCGGACCGTCTCAGGCGCTTGCGGCCCTGATCAGCACTCGCCCCATCAGCAGCATCTCCGGAAGACGCTGGCGAAAAGCCCCGATTGCGTGGTCGATCGAAGCGGGAACGGGCGCGACGCGCAGCGGAGCCAGACCGAGCAACGCTGCCGCATGCTCCAACACCCCGTCGCATGTGGCGCTAAATCCGGCGGACGCCAGAACGGATGGGCACGACGCTGCGACCTCGTCGAGAAGATCGGGCCAATTCGCCAGGTGAAGCCAAAGACTCGGACGGACGCCGCTTGACGATCCGGGTCCGACGCCGGAAAGTTCATCGACCTGAGCGCGCTGCCGATCGTCCAGTTCGCCGTAGCGGAGCAATGCGGGCACGGAGCTGAGGATCGCTGGGAAATACGCCGGTTCGGAACCGCCACCGGGTGGCGAGACGCCGGTACGAACCGCAGCCAGAATCGTTGTGGCCAAGAGATTCCAGCAATTGCCGCGTTCATATGCTCGAAGTACTTCCACCGCGGGCGGTGGCGGAGGTGCCAGCTTCACACCGAGACCATGGCCAGCGACACATCGATCTATGAAGTCGATCATCGGCTTCATTGTTATCTCGATTTTCGACCTTGAGTCTTCGGCTAGAGGCCAAGCCCAGGCGAGTGCTCCGTCGATCGTCGCGAGATGTCGCCAGATCAGGTTTACGACGGGCGAACCTTGCACTTCCTTGATACGACGGTAGATCTGCGCGACCTCGCCGACCGCTTCCGCCTCTGGTATCTCTGCCAACATATTCAATCCGTTCGGATAAAGGATGCGCGCCATCTTCCGCGAACGTAGCTTTGCGACTCAGGGCAAGTGATGCGGCCTCCACACCACGGGCTGAACGTTCTGGCGGGAAACTCACAACAATCGATTAGGAGGTCCAATATAATTAGAGGGCCTGATCTATATTCAGATTGATATGATGCATTAAGCCCCCCGCGCGGGAAGCTGCGCTTATTGGAGCCACTGGATCCGATGACAGAGGCGACAAACGCTCTGCGGTGCCATCTGTCATGACAGCACTATTTTTTTTCTGTCATCCCGGTGGAAACGGTGACGTAGTCGAGCGGCAACGCCGTTGTGTACTTGATCTGCTCTAGGGCGAAGCTAGAGGTCACATCGTAAAGTTCTGCGACGTTGATGATTTTTTTATAGATGACGTCATATGCATCGACGTCGGGCACGACAATACGTAGCAAATAGTCGACTGTGCCATTCATCCGATAGAACTCGACGACTTGAGGTATCCTTGCGATGGCGCGGCAGAAATCTTCCGCCCATTCCAGGTTATGGCGAGCGGTGCGAATGCCGACGAAGACCGTCACGCCGACCCCCAGTGCCTGCGGATCGAGTAGCGCGACGCGGCGTTGAATGACCCCGCTGGCTTCAAGCTTCCGGATGCGCCGCCAGCACGGTGAAGGCGATAGCCCTGCGGCCCGGGCGATTTCATCAAGAGGAGTTGTCGCGTCTTCCTGTAAACAGGCCAGTATTTTCCTATCGATATCATCCATTGGACTGCATATTTCCACATTGATGACCTGCTCCGACGGCACCACTTACGCTTTAGTTTAGTGCGTCGTGCTCTCGTCAGCCGTTCGATTTCCGGGCGGCCGACTGTCACTTCGCCAGCGTCAGCACACGTCAAGACGGCGTTCGTCGGATGCGTACAGAGCAACCTTGCAGTCAATAGCCCCTGCCCGCGTCGCCGATGCCATAACAGGTTACGACATAAAGATCGGGCAGATAGCTGCGCCGCGGTAGAGACACTGCTCTTTGCAGTGGCTCAGGACGAACGCAACGAAATCCCGGGGATTTGGAGAAATCCCCGGGGAAGTTTTGCCGGAGCGGGGAGGAATACGTTCCGACAATCGAGCAACCGGCTCAAAATCTGAATATTAGACCTGTCAGGCCAGTAGTCTGGTACGGGGTGGCGTAGCCAACGGTCAGCCCGCCACTAAGTTGAGACCAAACCACTCCGCCATAGACGTCGAGGTGCTTGTTGACTGCGTAGATAGCTGATCCGGAGGCCGTGTTAGTAGCGCCCGAGCAGTTAAAGGAAATATTCGTCGAACAGGGCGTGGAGGCAGGCGAAATTTTGTAGAAGCCCTGGTTCTCAAGATAGTATGCGACTGACAAGGTCCATGGACCGGTTTCATATTTTGCGCCGATCCATACTGTATGCTGGTTCTGGCTTCCGTAGAGATAAGCCGTGTTGTTGATCAGGCCAATGGTATAGCCGCCAGCGACTGTATCCCCCACAGAAAGCGGATCGGAGGGATTCGAATAGTTGGCATGCTGAAAGCCTGCATAGAATGTCACCTTGCCGCCGAGTCCTTGTCCAGCCAAATCATAGGTATATTTACCCATGATTCCCCATAACTCGACGTTTTGTGCGGTGACCTTCAGAGTGCTGCAGCTCGGGGTGCTGGCCGTGCCGCATGCCCCAACGCGGAACGTGCTGTCACTCACCACGTCCCTCATCATCTGGTAAACAGCGTCAATCGAAAAGCCGTGCGACGTGGCTCCGATATTAGCTGAATAGGAATTGCCGTGCAGGTTTGAAGCTTCTGCCCCTTGAGCGTACATGACCTGCGCGTGGACCGGCCCGTACTGGTAGGCGTATTTCACGGAGTTGTCCCAGCGATATCCAAAAGAGGGAATTCCGCCTCCCAAAAATTGCAAGTATGAGAGGTTCCACATCGTTGACTGTGGGTCATATTGCCAGTCCACATCGCCAGCGAGCGAAATTATCCGGCCAGCCGTCAACGTACCGTAGGTATCGCTTTTTAGCCCACCCCAAGCTTCCCCGTTGAACGCTTGGCCGCACCTGGTCCCGTTGCCATTTACTGTCTGTTGACTCGCGGGCAGGCCATTTTGCTGGATGCGGGTAGCGCACATGTCATCCAACTTCCCCGTCAGAGGATTGAAGCCGGTTTGAAGCTTACCTATCACCTGCCATCCGCTGCCAATATTCTCTTCGATCTTTAAGCCTATGCCGGATAGACCTAGGGTATTGAGGGTTGAAACCGGCGCCCGACCTGCCGGAGCGGCTAGTACTTGGGGGTTCAGGCCCCAATAGGAGCCTCCGACCGGAGCGCCGGTCGTCGCATAGCCGTAGCCGACGTCGATCGTTCCGTAGAGGGTTATGCCCTGCCAAGTCAGCGAGTCAGGAATTTTTGGTAGAGCTTTGACGGTATCACTCAGATCAGCCGCAGCCGCAGCGACGCTAAATCCGGCAATTGCCATCAAGCCAATAGCAGCACTTCTCAAAAAAGTCCCCATAGCACCCCTCCATCAATGGGTCGGTTATGGTGTGGTCCGTCCCGAAAACCACTTCGCGAAATACCGCTGTCATACGAGCGCCTCATGAGGCGCACAGTTAGCGACCACTCATTTTCCAAGGAGACCTTCGGTCGCTCGCGCTCCTAAAGAGCATCGAGCACGAGCGACCTTGAGCCGCCTTGGAGATGTACGACAAACGTACGACGCTAAGGGGAGCCGCAGCGCATTGGTAAGTCCAATACAATTGGTTGCCGCAATAGATATGCATTTTGATATGTGCGCCTCCGACAACGCTTCGTTGAAAGTTTCAGATACGACTACGCTGCGAACATGCGACGCAGCGAGGTAAAGTTGAACTTAAGGCCAACGGCCATCTCGATGTTTTCGACAGCGCGATCCGATCATTTCCGATGTCACGGCTCCTCTTCAATCTCCTCGTGATCTGGCGCCCCGCACGTTCTTAGTTTCGGTTCAGGCGGATTTTTCTGACCGCAAAACCCTCAGGGCGCCGGTATTGATCTTGAAGATGCTGAGCTCCTCCATTGTTTGAATGGATCGTGGTGGATATTGTCCCGACATGAGCAATGGATTTCGCGATAACGTCGTTTGGAGCCTACTGCGCGCTGACTCGTTCCATCGAGATCATATGTTACACTGGGCAACCGAATTTCAGCGTCGGGGTGTCCTGGTTCTTGAACGAGCGCAGTGCCCGAACCAAAGGCGGCGGCGGCACTACGGCTTGTGTTCGGGTGAGCCCAGATGGTTTCCGCCGAGAACGTCAGGTTCTTGACTGGCATCCGTCGGGTGATGAAACCAAGCGCCGACATGCTGAAGTTCAAGTCACAGGTAACCCGTACCAACTAGCGACGGCTGCGCCGTAGGCCGCGGAGTATTCAGCTTTGGCGATTGCGTCGTGCCGTACCCGACCCGTGCCGCCGAACAAGCTGCTCGATCCGCATGGACTCCAGTTACGATTTAACCTTGCGCGAACATCCGTAAGCGGTGTTTTCAGGCCACGGCTTTGAGGTCTTGCTTTCGGTATGCCCACGGCAGCAGCTGATCGATATCGCGATTGGGATGACCGTTGGCGATCCTTGTGAGGACGTCGGTCAGGTAGGCGAGCGGATCGACGTCGTTCAACTTACAAGTTTCGATCAGTGAGGCGATGGTGGCCCAATGCTCGGCACCACCGTCCGAACCTGCGAACAACGCATTCTTTCGGTTGAGCGCGATCGGGCGGATCGATCGCTCGACGGTGTTGTTGTCGAGCTCGATGCGGCCGTCGTCGATGAAGCGCGTCAGCCCTTCCCAGCGAGACAGGGCGTAGCGGATGGCCTCGGCAAGCTTGCTCTTCTGACTGATCAGGCCAAGCTTTGCGTGTAGCCAAGGCTCGAACGCGTCGATCAGCGGACGGCTTCTCTGTTGCCGGGCTGTTCGACGCTCGTCAGCATGACGACCGCGGATGTCTTTCTCGACAGCATAGAGCGCGGCGATACGTTCGAGCGCTTCGCTGGCGATGGGCGACGGACCGGGGACGGCGAGCTCATAGAAGTAGCGGCGTACATGCGACCAGCAGAACGCAAGGCGGACGTCGCCACGATCGGCCAGCTTGCGGTAGCCGGCATAGCCGTCGACCTGCAAGACGCCCTTGAAGCCTTCCAGATGGACAATCGGCCGCTCCGCTTTGCGATCGGGTGCGTAGACATAGGCCACGCCCGGTGGATCAGAGCCGCCCCATGGCCGGTCATCGGCGGCATAGGCCCAAAGCTGACCGGTCTTGGTGCGGCCCCGGCCGGGATCGAGCACGGGCGCCGTCGTCTCGTCCGCAAACAGCCGGGGTAATTCCTTTAGTCTCGTGAGAAGCCGTTCGTGCAGCGGACGCAGGTGCCAGGCGGCGTGGCCTACCCAGTCCGCCAGCGTCGATCGATCCAGAACAATCTGTTGCCGGGCGTAAATCTGGGCCTGGCGATACAGCGGAAGATGGTCGGCATATTTGGACACCAGAACCTGGGCGATGGTGGCCTCGGTCGGCATGCCGCCCTCAATCAGGCGCGCTGGCGCAGGGGCCTGCACGACACCGTCCTCGCAACGCCGGCAAGCATATTTCGGCCTGATGGTGACGAGCACCCTGAACTGCGCTGGCACAATGTCCAGCCGCTCGCTCTTGTCTTCGCCGATCCGGTGGAGTTCGCCCTGGCAGCAGGGACAGGCCTGGTCGTCGATGTCGACGACGAACTCGATCCGCGGCAGATGCGCTGGCAGCGAGCCCCGGTTGATACGTCGCTTCTCGGCCCGTGCAGCTCTTGAGGCCGGAGCCGACTGATCCGCTGCCGCCTCATCGCTCGCCGCCGTCTGCTCGACGTCTTCGAGGCCGAGCAGCATTTGATCTTCGGGCAGCGTCTCAGCCCTGCGGCCAAAACGATGCCGCTGCAGTTCCTTGATGATCTGGCGCAGCCGCTCGTTCTGCATCCGCTCGGCGAGCAGCATCGCTTTCAGCATCTCGGGATCGTCAGGCAGTGCGTCGCTCGGCATCACCAAATCAGATCATATTCAGTCGCATTTTGCGACGATCCCGTTGCACGTGATTCACTTCGCCGCAGGAACAAATCGTCAGCCAGGCTGCGTCGGCGTTACCGTCTCTCGGGCTTCATGAACGCGCCGCCAGTCCAGCCCCTCGAGCAACGCCGACAATTGCGCAGCCGACAAACGCATCACACCATCCTCGATCTTCGGCCAGCGGAAGATGCCGTCCTCCAGCCGTTTTGCGAACAGGCACAGGCCCGTACCGTCCCAGAAGATCAGCTTGATCCGGTCCGCCCGCTTGGCTCGGAACACGTAAACCGCGCCCGAGAATGGATCCGCCGTCATGATTTCGCGCACCAGCGCCGCAAGTCCCTCCGCCCCCTTGCGGAAGTCGACAGGCTTGGTCGCCACCATCACCCGGACCGCGCCGGTCGGGCCGATCACGCGCCGGCCATCAATGCACGCAGCACCGCCATCAAAGTCTTTGCGTCCGCACCACGGCCGACCCGGACCGTCACGCCGCTGATCTCGACCTCGATCGTTCCGGCACTGGCCTCAGCCTTGCTCCGCGGTGTCCTCCGTTGCGGAACAGGAGACGATCCCCCATCCACAACCGCCGGCACGAACTGCAGCCCGTCAGCCTCTGAACGTTCAGCTTCGGAATCTCGCAATTGACGTCGCCAGCCAAATAACTGCTGCGGTGATAATCCATGGCGTCGAGCCACGGCACAGACCGAGTCTCCGCTCGTCGCGATCTCAGCGACAATCCGGGCCTTGTCTTCATCGCGCCATGTCCGCCGCCGCCCGGCGCCGGTGAACACTTCCAGCCGGCGGACTGGCTCCGTGATAGCAATATGTTCAGTGTCCATTCTAAGCCTAACGGTCAAAACCGGACCGCAGACTCGCAGATCACGACATCATCCGGAAGGTGGTCGCGGAACACCGCTTACGAACATCCGACAATTCGATCAGATGAACATCTGCGGCGCGCTTAACTAGGGTGCCACTCCGATACCTGTGTTGGGAATGATCCCCAAGATGCCTACCGTCAAGGGATACAGGAATTTCGGGTTATAAGCGGCACCGAAACGAGCCGTAGAGCCGCAGTGAACTACATCCTCATGGGGCTGGAGAACGGGGCGTTCAAACCTGTCATCGATCAGACGGTCCAGTTCGACGACATGGTGGAAGCGCACCGCTATCTGGAAGGCAGTTCGCCAATTTTGGCAAGATCGTCGTCACCCTTTTGAAAAGTAACAGCAGCACCGAGCCGACCCGCGAATGTCGCCCAGCTCTTGCTCGGCCGGACACACAATCAAGACTGCGATCCGGATTTCCGCCCCACTCTCCCTAGATACGCATTGTTGCGAGCCGCCTGCGATATCGCGAGGCGTTCGAAAGCTCGCTTGATCGGCCTGGAAGCTCTGAGTCTTCGGATACGGACATTTCGCAGAACTTGCAGGAGATGACTCGCGGTGACCGCGCGTTTGATTAAGGCCGAGGTGTCTTGACCGTCGAGTGGAGATCCAATTGGTTCCGTGTAGACTGAGACGACTTCAGGACGAATTGCTCATCGTAATCGTCAAGTTTTGGATAACTGATTGTCGGTGCCGTTGCGAGACCGAGCACACGGTCACGGTAGCGTGCAAGGTATTCGGCGCGGTCTTCGCAACTGATGCGACGCGGAGCGTGCACGATAAACGGCTCGACTACGGTGAAGCCCGTGAAATACAGCATGCCGTGGTTGATCGGAAAGAGAATCGTAGAGATCGGACCGCTCAGTCCATGCGCGGAGTACATCGGTGGTTGGCCGCCGATAGTAGTCGAGCACATTGCACGTTTGCCGGCGAGGACGCCGCGATCGAACCACTTTCCACCACCGTAGATTTTACCGCCGGAAGCGAAAACGCGATCGACCCACCCTTTCAAGATGGCGGGCACTCCGAACCACCACAGCGGGAACTGCAGGATCAGGGCGTCGCACCAAAACAGCTTGTCCATCTCCGCCTGAATGTCGGAGGAAAATCCATCATGTGCTGCTGCGTATGATTCTTCGGATTCCTGCCGGTAGTAATGCGGGTCATGCGTCGTCGTGAAGTTGCGGCGATCCGACACCGCGTTGAAGCCCATTGCATAAAGATCGGATACGGCCACTTCATGGCCTGCCGCCGTCAGCCCTTCAGTCGCCTGTCGCGTCATCGCGCCGTTGAAGCTCTTTGGCTCGGGATGGGCATGGACAACGAAGACGCGCATCGTGCTTTATGCTCCAGCATCGAAGAGCTCGGGCTGATCTGACGGATATTTCGGACCAGCCGGACTGGCTTGCGCATAAATAGTGTAATAACGCAACCTGATTTTCGGCCTTTCGACGATGCGGGAATGAACGAGGACAAATTAAATACGATGACGCTCGGCTTCGGGCGATATTCAAACCACTTGCGATATAAATCCGAACCTATTGCGATATAAAACGACGTGACGCCATCCGTCCGAAGACGGTGAACATGCGTTAGGTGGGCCTCATGAGACGCAACGCAGCCGGTGGAACGTCCTTCGCGATTCGTAGTTCTGTCCGACCGAAGCGGCGCCGCTGCGCTTGCCACGAGCTTCGTCACCGAACTGAAAGCAAGATACCGAAATCCAGATTTCGATATTCTCGTTAATAACACGGGCCTCAACAACGGGCGACGATTCGAGGATGTCACGGAACACAGATTTGATCTGCTGCTGCAGATCAATCTGAAATCACCGTTCTTTCTGATCAGGGCACCGCTGGCACATTTTCGAGAACCGGCCGCATCCTCAGCATCTCGTCGATGGGAACCCGCGCTGCCTACCGACGATGGCGGCCTACGCGCCGGCGAAGGTTGGACTAGAGGCTTTGCCACGGCTGCTGGCTGTTCATCTCGGCGAACGGCAGATCACGGTGAATTCGGTGAGGCCGGGCACGCCGGCTTCCGGCCCCCCGGTGAAGCGGTGCTCCACCAGAAACGTCACCCGGTTATTTGACCACGCTCGATGCGACGCCCATTCGGATCCACGAATCGACAGATCTTGTCGTCAAAAGAAATGGTCTTCGGCGATTGCCCGCAAGGCCGCCACGTTCAAGATGACGATCTCACGCCCGCCCTTCATGACGACCTTATCTGCCACCAGTCGCGACAGTTCGCGGCTCATGGTCACCCGCGTCACACCGATCATTTGAGCCAAATCATCAACACGATGCGATTCCGAGAGACGTGCCGTATTGTCAGCATCAACCACCCCATATGCGTCGAGCAAATGGTTAAGAATCATCGCCACGCGCACACGCGCAGGCACGCCGTCGGCCACCAGATGCATCGTCACTAGTCTGGTCTTCTGAGCCAGCCGGCGACCTACTTCCAGGAAAATATCCGGATCGGCCCTTCCCGCTGCTATCAGCGCGCCGCGATCGATAACGAGGACTCGACACGGCTCTATGGCGACCGCCGAAGTGCAGCGCGGAAGGCTATCGAAAATTCCGTATTCGCCGAACGTTGTCTGCGGCCCCGCGAAGGCGATGATACGCTCTGATCCATCGGGATGACCAATAAAAACCCGCACGCGACCGGAAAGGACGTTGTGCAGGGAGATTGGCAGATCGCCCTCCCGGTAAAGATATTCGCTCGGCGAAAAATCGCGCTCTACGCCCAACTTTCGGATTTTCTCCCACGCCGCTCCAACTTCCGGAAAAAGGAAGGGCGAGATCGGCGTATCGCTCGGCAAGATCACAGTCATTGTTAGTACCGAAATCTCATCGATCAGCCAGATCAGTTCGCCGATGATCAGAGTCGTCCTTGGACACCTTGTCGAGCTACCCTCGGTAGCCGGACATCCTTTCAGAAATCACAAGAAAACATTCTCCCTGATGCATCGCTCGCTCGAGTCGGAACCTGCTGACTTCTTGGCGAAACGTTAGCGAGGAAATCTAATCACCGCCTCCCCAACCGTCAACGGCGGTTTGCCCATGTTGCAGCGCAGAAGTTGCGGGAGCATGATCTCCGCGGATCAAACAACCAAAAGCGGTCCGTTCGCGAACCGCTCGTCTGGCACGAAGCCCGAATGCCTGCGCGGCATCCTTCAGTGAGTAACAACCGCCTACCCAAAACATTCGGTCAACTTATCCTAAACGTCGTCGGGCCCTGCCGTCGCCGATCCACATCCACTTCGTTCATCGCCCGAGGAATACCGCCTTGCGTTTTTCGACAAAGGCGAGCAGGCCCTCACGCCCATCATTGGTCTCGAACAATCCGGTTTGGCTTGCACGTTCGCGATCAAGCGCCTCGTCGAGATGAGTGAGGGTCGTGGCTGCGATCGCCTTCTTCGTCGCGGCCAGTGCCCGCGTAGGACCGGTCCGGATCCTGTCCACCAGGACGCGCAACTCGTGGTCATAGTCGTTATCCGCCACCGACTTATAGATTAGACCGAGCTGTGCCGCCGCGTCTGCGTACAATCGCTCGCCCAACATGACCATTTCGTTCGCCCGGGCGCGGCCGATCGAGGCAGCGAGGAGTTCGGTCGATCCGCCGTCCGGCATCACTCCGAGATTGACAAAAGCCATCAAGAAGTAACTGGAACGCTTGGCCACAGTGAGGTCGGCCGCCACGGCGATAGAGCACGCCATCCCCACCGCAGGACCGTTGACACCGCTGATCACCGGTTGGCGCGCGCGGGTGATGGCGCGCACCAATCGATGTCCGCTGTCGACCATCTCGATATTGA